>CAYFGW010000159.1:0-11788 GCA_964342365.1 uncultured Candidatus Sericytochromatia bacterium
CAGAGCATATCTTGAAAAGAGCGTGAAGTACCCCCCTACTTCACGCTCTTTTCAGATTTAAAGATGTTTTGCCATGGCGTAATCTGTTATGATATTCAAAGTTGGTAATATATAGCGTGGGGAGAATGTCTTTAGTGTTTAAAGCGCCTTTTTGCGAGATCACCCGTGGGTAAGTTGAAAATAACGGATATTACGTCGTCTATTTTGCCAGAAGTGTATCAATTGGCCCTGGATATTTCAGGCTCAGGGGTATATACCTGGGACGTGACCACCAATCAAGTGGTGTGGAATGCACGCACCTACGCTATTTTTGGGCTTCCAGAAGCTACCCCCATTGATTATGCAAAATATATGCAGTGTCTACACCCCGAGGATGTAGAACGTTTACAAAATGCTGTGCAGGTTGCTCTGACGGGAGGGCCTTTTTTCATAGAACATCGTATTCTGTGGCCTTCGGGGGAAGTTCGCTATGTTCAGTGCAAAGGACACATGAAATTTGACGAAGGGCAGCCGCAGTTTTTTACGGGCGTGGTGCGAGACTGTACGGAAGAAACGCGCATCAGAAAAGATCTGGAAATTTCTGAAGAGCGACTGAGGCTGGCCTATACGGGGGCTTCTGACGGGATCTGGGATTGGAATATGGAAACCCAGGACGTTTATTTTTCTCAACGCTGGAAAACCATGTTGGGGTATAAGGTTCATGAAGTAGAAAATTCTTTTGAAGGTTTCCAGAGTCTTTTACACCCTGAGGATCATGAACGGGTGCAGGATGCTATTAGAGATACCATAGAAGACCCCAATATTCCTTATCATATTGAATTTAGAATGAAGCACAAGCAGGGGCACTACGTATCTATTCTTTCCAGAGGTTTTTTAATTTTCCGAGAAGCAAAAGCGGTCCGCATGGTGGGTACTCACGTGGATTTGACAGAGCTGAAATCAAAAGAGGCTGAACTTCAAGAGAAAAAACACCATCTGTCTGCCATTGTAACGTCTTTGGATGACATCGTTTTTTTAATCGATAAAAACCTTTATTTTAGAGAAATCTGGACTTCAAATGAAGCAGACCTTTTCGAGCCCAAAGACGTACTGCTCAATGCTCCGATTGCTGAGGTTTTGCCTGCTCCCCTGGGCCAAAAACTCTCTGACGTTTGCCAAACGGTGTTTGAGAACCAAAGAAACACCTGCATAGAATACCCCAGTCCTGACGGAACGCAGTGGTTTCGGGCCAATATACGCCCCATACGCACCAGTGACGCTTTTCTGGTGGTCATTGTGCAAAACGTTACCTTACAAAAGGCCGGTGAAAAAAGGCTGAGGGAAGCGGTGCAGGCTGCAGAACAGGCCAGTCAGGCCAAAAGTAACTTTCTGGCTAATATGAGTCACGAACTGCGCACGCCGCTGAATCCCATTATGGGGCTGAGTCAACAATTACAAAACCGTCTTCCCGCCGGGAGCAAAGAACGGATTTTTGCGGAAAGAGTTTTTCAGAATTCGCAGCGTTTATTGAATTTGATCGGTAATATTCTGGATCTGTCCAAGTTGGAAGCGGGTCATGTGCATTTGATTTATGAACCCACAGACCTTTTTGTGCTATTGGCGCAAATCCAAAACCTACTGGAAGCGCAAATTAAACTCAAAAACAATACCTTCAGCTGTCTCAATCATCTGGTGCAATCTAGCTTCTGGTTAGATTCTCATAAACTCAAACAGATTCTGGTAAATCTGCTGGAAAATGCGAATAAATTCACCAGCAACGGAGCCATTATTCTGACTGTGACCACAGAAGAAAATTGGCTTGTCTTTAAGGTTTCTGATACTGGCATCGGTATCGATCAGGATTTCTTACCGCACGTTTTTGAATCCTTTACTCAGGAAAACGTTTCAAAAAGCCGGGAGTTCCAGGGATCGGGTCTTGGATTGGCCACCTGTCAAAATATTACCCGTTCCATGGGCGGCAAACTTTCTGTGAGCAGTGCATTAGGACAGGGAGCTACTTTTACACTCAAACTCCCCGTCCATAATCACAAGCCAGTTTAGACCTAGCCGCTACAGGACTCGCAGGCCTCCGGATTTTCCAGAGAACAAATGAGGTCTTCTTCCTTCTGGGTGGCATCACGGGTGACCGTGAATTTGATAGCTTCTGCAGCGGCCTTGCTGCGCAGATAATACATGCCGGTTTTAAGACCTTTTTTCCAGCCATAAAAGTGCATAGAAGTCAACTTGGCGTGAGTGGGGTTGGCCATGAAAATATTGAGCGACTGAGATTGACAAATAAAGGCGCCGCGGTCGGCGGCCATATCTATCAGGTGGCGCTGCTTGATCTCCCAGGCTGTTTTATACAGTTCACGAATATGCTCGGGGATTTCTGTGATTTCTTGTACGGACCCATTGGCGGCGATCAGCTTGTTTTTCAGGTTTTCATTCCAGATGCCCAGCGACACCAGATCCCGCAGCAAATGCTGATTTACCACAATAAACTCACCGGAGAGCACCCGGCGGGTATACAGGTTTGAAGTATAGGGTTCAAAGCATTCGTTGTTGCCCAGAATTTGTGCGGTGGAAGCGGTGGGCATGGGAGCCACCAGCAATGAGTTGCGCATGCCGGTGCGCTGAATTTTTTCCTTCAGGCTTTGCCAGTCCCAGCGGTCCGTGGGTGTAACCTCCCATAAATCAAATTGGAGCTGCCCTTTTGAGGCGGGAGAGTCCGCAAAGCTATCGTAAGGACCTTCGCTTTCGGCCAGTTCAGCACTGGCAGAGCAGGCGGCAAAATAAAGGGTTTCAAAAATTTCTCGGTTGAGCTGTTTGGCAGCATCAGAATCAAAGGGCATCCGGAGGAGCATAAATACGTCTGCCAGGCCCTGCACGCCCAGGCCAATAGGACGGTGTCGTAAATTGGATTTGCGAGCCGCTTCTACAGGATAGGCGTTGCGATCAATGATTTTATTGAGGTTACGGGTCACCACTTTGGTGACTTCAAAAAGTTTTTGGTGATCAAAGGCGCCGTCTTTCACATAGCGAGGCAGGGCCAGTGAGGCCAGATTGCAAACGGCCACCTCATCGGGAGCCGTGTACTCAATAATCTCTGTACACAGGTTGCTAGAGGGAATAGTGCCCAGGTTTTGCTGGTTGCTTTTGCGGTTGCAGGCATCCTTGTAGAGCATATACGGGTTGCCGGTCTCGATCTGAGCATCCAGAATCTGGGTCCAGAGGTCGCGCGCTTTTAAGGTTTTTCGGGCGCGGCCTTCTTGTTCGTAGCGGGTGTAAAGGGCTTCGAACTCTTCACCCCAGCAGTCCGCAAGACCGGGGGCTTCGTGAGGACAAAATAACGACCAGTCACCTTCTTGTTCTACCCGTTTCATAAAGAGATCGGGCATCCAGAGGGCGTAAAACAAGTCTCTGGCACGGAGTTCTTCTTTGCCGTGATTTTTGCGCAGTTCTAAAAAGTCCTGAATATCTGCGTGCCAGGGTTCTAAGTACACGGCAAAAGCACCTTTGCGCTTGCCGCCGCCCTGATCCACGTAGCGGGCGGTGTCGTTATACACCTGGAGCATGGGCACAATGCCGTTACTGGTGCCATTGGTGCCGCTGATATAGGAGCCGGTGGCGCGAATATTGTGAATACTCAGACCAATACCTCCGGCAGATTGAGAAATCTTGGCGCAGGTTTTCAGGGTATCGTAAATGCCGTCAATGCTGTCTTCTTCCATTTCTACCAGAAAGCAGGAGGACATTTGGGGGCGAGGGGTGCCTGCGTTAAAAAGGGTAGGAGTAGCATGGGTAAACCAGCGCTCTGAGAGCAGGGTATAGGTTTCCAGTGCGGCTTCAATGTCTTCGCCATGAATACCCACAGCCACACGCATGAGCAAATGCTGAGGGCGTTCGGCCACTTCGCCATCCAGTTTGAGCAAATAAGAGCGCTCCAGAGTTTTAAAACCGAAGTAGTCCAGACTAAAGTCGCGTTCATGATCAATGGCGCTGTTGAGCACTTCTGCGTTGTTTTGAATAATCTGGTGCACTTCTTCTGACAGCAAGGGGGCGTGGCGCTCTGTGCGAGGATCCACGTATTCATACAGGTCTTTCATGGTTTCAGAAAAAACGGCATTGGTGTTTTTGTGGAGATTAGATACCGCAATACGGGCCGCCAGAATGGCGTAGTCGGGGTGGCGGGTGGTCATGGTGGCAGCCACCTCCGTGGCCAGATCGTCTAAGGCTGCGGTACTGACGCCATCGTAAAGACCTTCTACCACCTTAATGGCCACTTTAACGGGATCCACGTGATCTTTGTCTAAGCCGTCGCTGAGAATTTCCAGACGGCTGGTGATTTTGTCGAGTTTAACAGCTTCCTGCCGTCCGTCGCGCTTGGTAATATACATCTTAAAAATCCTCGTCTAAGCTAAAGCGTTTGTCTTCACTGGTATTGCCCATCACCCCTGATTTCTGGTAATCAGAAACCCGCTTTTCAAAAAAGTTGGTTTTGCCCTGAAGAGAGATCAGTTCCATAAAGTCAAAGGGGTTGCTGACGTTATACACCTTGTCCTGGCCCAGTTCCTGAAGCAGACGGTCGGCCACAAATTCAATGTACTGTTTCATCAGGTCGGCATTCATGCCAATCAGGCGCACGGGAAGCGCTTCGGTTACAAACTCCTGCTCAATACGCACCGCTTCCTGAATAATGGCCGTGACTTTTTCATTGGCCAGTTTATGCTGCAACTGAGAGTAGAGCAAACAGGCAAAGTCCGTGTGCATGCCCTCGTCACGAGAAATGAGCTCATTGGAAAAGCTCAGCCCCGGCATCAGTCCCCGCTTTTTGAGCCAGAAGATGGCGCAAAAACTCCCCGAAAAGAAAATACCTTCTACCGCTGCAAAAGCCACCAGTCGTTCTGCAAAACTGCCCTGTTCAATCCAACGCAGGGCCCACTTGGCCTTTTTTTGAACACAGTCCAGGGTGTCAATGGCTCTAAACAGCTTTTGTTTTTCCTGGGCGTCCTTAATATAGGTGTCAATGAGCAGTGAGTAGGTTTCTGAGTGAATGTTTTCCATCATAATCTGAAAACCGTAAAAACAGCGGGCCTCGGGGTACTGCACTTCACGCATGAAGTTAACCGCCAGATTTTCGTTCACAATACCGTCACTGGCTGCAAAAAATGCCAGCACGTGTTTAATAAAGTGTTGCTCATCAGCACTCAGCCGCTGCCAGTCCTGTAAGTCAGTAGATAAATCAATTTCCTCGGTGGTCCAGAAACTGGCCTCCGCTTTTTTATACATGTCCCACATTTCGTCATGCTTAATGGGAAAGAGTACAAATCTGTCCTGGTTGGGAGCCAGAAGGGGCTCTGTTTGTACGTTTTGCGTCGTATTGACATCAGATACAGTGGGAGTAGATAACATGTATAGTCCTTCGGGTGTTTTTGATCACATTTTGAGTAGGATACCAGTAGCCAAACCGCTTTGGGAATATGATCGAAGGAAACCTACGTTATACTGAGGCCCATGGATCGCAAACTCTTTTTTACGCTTTTAACCTCTCTGGTGTTGGGATACCTGCTATACATCCTTTTTCTTATGTTCCAGCCTTTCTTGAACGCCATGATCTGGGCCGTTGTTTTGGTCACCCTGACCTACCCGCTGTATCGTAAACTGCTCAACAAAATGCCCCATAAGCCCGACATGGCAGCGGGGCTTATGTGTCTGGGACTAACCCTTCTGCTGGTGCTGCCAGCCACTTTTTTAGGGGTGGTGCTGGTACAGGATTTGAATGAAGGAGCTATTAATCTAAGTGCCAGCGTTCAGAAGTTAGATTACAACGCCTGGCTGAATATGGAGCATCCGTTTTTTCAGCAAAAATGGGTCAAACAGAGCCTGGATTTAGCCGGGCAGTACGTGGATTTTGAAAAACTGGATCTCAAGGGCACTGCTTTAAATACCGCGCGCAACGCCAGCACTTTTATTCTCGACTCCTCCAAGGGCTTTTTATCCGCTTTTTCGGGCTTTATGTTTTTGCTGGTGATGATTGAAATCAATATGTTTTTCTTTTTCAGAGACGGCAAAAAATATATGGCCTATTTCAAGTCCCTGATTCCTGTAGAAACAGAGCAAAAAGATCTGGTTTTAGATCGCATGCAGGAAGTGATTAAGGCCTCTATTTTTGGTTCTGTAGGCACAGCGGTGGCTCAGGGCGTGATTGGAGGCGCAGCCTTTGTAGTGCTGGGAGTGCCCTCAGCGATTTTGTGGTCAGTCATCATGATTTTTGCCAGCTTTTTGCCGCTGGCCGGCCCCTTTGTGGTGTGGGTACCTGTGGCGATTTACCTGTTGCTCAAAGGCTTTTGGATCAAAGCCCTTATTCTCACGCTCTGGGGAACGCTGGTGGTGGGAACAGTGGATAATATTATCCGTCCCCTGCTGATTCGCAGTGTGAGTAGCGAAGGCAATCAGCTGAATACCCTGGTGCTCTTTTTGTCTGTACTGGGCGGGATTAGCGTTTTTGGCTTCTTAGGGATTGTGCTGGCTCCACTGGTGGTGGTGTTAGTGACCACCCTGCTGGAACTGATGACATCGGCTCTGGGGCATGAAGAAGGGCAGCGTTTGATCGTAAAAACTGCCGATGGTCACCTGGCTCAGAAGCGCATTCAACAATCTGGCACGCAGAAGGATATTATTGCCCAACAGCTGGCCCAGGTGGAAAAGAAAATTGATGAATCCACCTCTTGAGAAGTGTCTAAAAGCCCATCTGGAACGTTTTGCGCCGTTGTCTCAACAGGGGAAACAAGGAGTGGGCTGGGCCGCGCTGAATTTGAAGACCGGAACCTCTACGGTGTTTCAATCCCGGCGCTTTCTGGCGGCCAGCACCATCAAACTACCCATACTGGCCATGTATGCTCAACGGCGTCAGGCTTCGGTGTTTCAGGAGCCTTATGCTTATCGGGCTGAAGATCATGTGGAGGATTCGCCTTTTTTTGAAAAGTACGCCCTTGCTGAATCCCATAGAGCAGCAAAAACGCCGCTGGCCTGGGATACGCTGGCGGAATGGATGATGATTCTTTCAGATAATGCGGCCACCAATCTATTGATTCGCCAGTTGGGCTTAGAAGCGATTCAGCACTGGATTGAAACCCACGGCTTTTCAGAGACGGTACTGGCCCGGGTGATGATGGACTTAGAAGCCCGGGCACAGGGCCGTGAAAACTGGACTACCCCTGAGGATATGCTCCATTTTATGACCCGTTTGGTGCGAGGAGAGCTTTTACCGCCTGAACCCACCCGTTGGATGTTGGATATTTTGCACCGTTGCGAAGATCCTGAAAAAATTCCTTTTTTGTTTACACCCCCGGTTCAGGTGGCCAACAAACCCGGTGAATTGCCGGGATTGCGGGCGGACGTGGGCTATGTGCACACTCCTGAACGGGCCCTGATTATCAGCGTTTTTTGTGATGGCATTGCTCCAGAACATGAAGAAGCCTGTGATCACTGGCAGGCGGAACTGGCAAAAATACTCTGGGAAACGCTGTTGTGAAGGCTACTGCGCTGCCGAAGTTAAACGTGGGGCTGGTGCAATACAACAGTGACTATGCTCATTATTTGCCCTATGCGGTGGGTTTATTGCAAGCTTATGTAGAACACCACGCCCCCGATCAATTTGCCTTTTTAATACCCCGGGTTTTTGCTGAGCGTATCAGTACCGCTGTGCACGCCCTTGCGGAGGCGGAGGTGGTGGCTTTTTCTTGCTATGTGTGGAATATTGAGCGCTCCTTGCGAGTGGCCAAAGCCCTGAAAGCCGTCAATCCAGAGGTGGTGATCGTATTGGGTGGCCCTCAAATTCCCGATGACCCCAAAGTCTTTTTAGAAACTTACCCTCAGGTGGATCTTTGCTGTTGTGGGGAAGGAGAACAGGTGTTTCTGGAACTGTTACTGGCCCTGCGCCAAAAGATGCCTGTTCACACCATCGCCGGCCTCACCGGTCGCCATGAAGACACCTATTTTCAAAATCCGCCGGGGCCCCGGCGTAAAGATCTTGAGCATTTGCCCTCTCCCTATTTGAGGGGCACCTTTACGCCCTTAATGGACACTTATCCGGACATTAACTGGTCCATTCTCTGGGAAACCAATCGCGGTTGCCCCTTTACCTGTGGCTTTTGTGACTGGGGGTCTGCTACCGCAGCCAAAGTGAACCGCTTTGACACCCCGCGCCTGAAAGCTGAGTTGGACTGGTTCGCTGCACAAAATACAGAATATATTTTTTGCTGTGACGCCAATTTTGGAATTCTGCCCCGGGACGTGGAACTGGCAAAGTACGCCGTTGCGCTGCACGAAAAAACGGGCTATCCCGGTGCTTTGGCGGTGCAAAACGCCAAAAATGCGTCCCGGCGCACCTTTGAAATTCAGTGCATGCTGGCAGAATCGGGTCTGGACTCTCACGTAACGCTTTCTCTGCAAAGCCTGTATCCACCGGCCCTCAAGGCTTCGGGGCGCGCCAATATTTCTCTGGCTGACTTTGAGCGTTTGCAGTCTCAGCTGCGGGAGCGCGGTATTCATACCTATACCGATCTCATTCTGGGCCTCCCTGAAGAAACCTTTGATTCTTTTACCAGAGGCTATGCCGAAGTGATTGAGCGGGGACAGTATTACGCCATCAACGTGTATATTCTGGACCTTCTGCCCAATGCGGCCATGGCTCATCCCGTGTTCCGCAAGGACTACGGTCTGGAAACCGTTAAAGTGCCCAGCGTTAATTTTCATCAGCCCGTCAAAGCCCGGGATCCCGACGGCATTGTGGAATGGCAGGAGCTGGTGATTGCCACCCGGGCCATGCCCCGTCAGGACTGGGCCAGATCCCGGCAGTTTATAGGATTGGCGGAACTGCTCTTTTTTAAACCCGGTCTGTTGCGTATTCCGCTGATGTTGCTCCATCACTATTATGAGGTGCCCATGCTCAGGCTGCTCAAAGCCTTTTTTGAAGCCTCTACGCCCCTGCTAACAAGGATAAACAACTTATTTTACAGAGAAGCCGAACATATTCAGGCGGGAAACCCCGTGTATGTGAACGTGCAGGGCGTCTGGAGAGGCCCTTATGACAAAATATTGCAGCACTTACTGCAACAGCGTCTGCTGGGGGCCTTTTATCAGGAAGCGGAAGCGCTGCTTCAGGGGCTTTTACCACAAACTAACGAAGCCAATTTTAACAAGGCCAGTGAAGTGTTAGAAGACGCTCTGTTTTTGAGCGCCAGTTTTGCTCACCTGCGTTATCAGCAAGATTTGCCGGGACTCCGTTACGTGGGTCGCTGGAACGTTTGGGAGTATTACCAGAGCCTGTTACAAAATCAGCGGATTGCCCTTCAGCCTCAGCGCCTGCATTTTTCGAAATCCTGGCGAGGAGCGCCCTGGCGTCTGAATATTCGTCGTCACCCATAGCGCTCGACGTCGCTATTGTGTGAGGCCTTATTTTATGGGTAGGAAAACGTGCCCTTTTCCGCCGCCGTAATGAGAGGTCCACTGGGGTTGAATAAAATCTGAGACTTCGTTGCCCTTGCCGTCAGCAATTGAGATATGTCCAGATTTGGACGTTCCCTTTTCCCAGACTACAATGGCGCCTTCTGGTAAATTCGGCATGTCTTTGGGTGCCACGCTAACCTCCTGAAAACGGTCGTCTTTTTGGAGGCTTTTAATGGCTTCATAGGCATGATTGCCCTGCATAGAACTGCCCCGGTTGATGGTGTCTGCATTACGTGCCACGTAGTTATAACAACGACTTAAACTTTGAGTAGATGGCTTACTGCGCAAGTAAACTCCCGCACCGCTATAGTATTTTTGGGTGTTTTTTTGGGCATTTTGGACTAGATTTTGTCTCAGGTTTTGTGTGGACATCATCTGATTCAGTCTTTTCCACGTGACTTTTCCTATTGTGCCCGCAGCGTCTTTGTTTTTTCCGCAACAGCCGGTGACTTTCTGAAAGTCATTTACCGCTTTTTGCGTTTTTTCATCAAATCGTCCTGTGACCTGTACGTCATAGCCCAGAGCTTTCAGACGTTTTTGACTGGTTTGAACGGCTTCTCCGGACATATTATGGTCTTGTAAGCTCAGCACGGTTGTGCCAGATTTAACGTCCGCAATACTCGGATGCTGTCTATCGTTGTCGTATTTGAAAAGAGGTATTGCCTTAATGCTTCCTTTGCCAAAAGGAAGTTCTAGTAAATGGAGGTCTTGTTGATCTTTGGCACGATGTTCTATGTGCTCAATCACCTTATTATCTGCTTGTTCAGGTGTTTTTTCTGCCATGTTCTTCAGGGCGTCTAATTCTGTTTGTTTGAGCACGCCGTCCTGTAAGGCCCGTTGGGTGGCCTGAGTAAAGTTATGGCCACCGGCTTTGATATTTCCCATGAAATTTGACCTCGATTGCTTTTCTTAGCATATTATTAAATATTATACAAAAAATGTCAAAAAAATGCTATTTTAAATACATTGAGGTAAAAAATGATTAACAAAAGCAGAACTTTTGCATCTTTAAATGCCAAATCACAGCAGGAACTTCTAAAACTGGACCACAACAAAGATGGAGCTATTTCTCATCAAGAACTTCTGGCTTTGGATAAAAACAAGGACGGCAAATTGGGCAATAATGAACTAGGAGACCCTGCGCAGGGTCGCTATAAGTTTCATAAAGACGATATTTTTATGATTCAAAACGTTCACTTCAAAAAAGCAAAGGGTTCTGCAAATCCCAATCAAGCACTCTTTTCAGATCTTACTCCTGAAAAGAAAATTGCTCCATCTGCCCACAGTTCTTCATCTGTGCGCAAGCCTGCACCCGCGCAAAAAACCGGCAAAACCCGGGGTGATTCTTCTCGGACACCCTTGACACCCGCTCAGCGACAGGCCAAAAGAACCCGGAGTAGACAGCATCTGGCAAAAAACTATCAGGATTACAAGGCGGCTGAGGCCAGAGATTTGAACCTCAAGCGTGCCAGTAACGCTGGTCAGGCTGCTCTGGATTTTATGCGAGGAAAAAAAGATCCCGAAATTGCCCGCTTAGAAAACCGTTTTCAACAGGAATTGCAAAGTGCTTTTCAGCGAGCGCCCAGGGGTTCAGACGCCGAAAAATTCAGCAAATATCTGGCCGCAGCCCAGATGACCGCGGATGAAAGCAAATTGCCGCGCGGTTTGCGAGGTCGCATTGATAAAAAAGAACTCCGTATAAAACTGGAATATCTTTCTAAACAACCGCAGGTGCAGCGTTTGTTCTCTCAGGCCCGTGAACGTACCATGTCCGTCATTTACGGTGAAAATGCCAGGCCTGATCGGGAGCTCAAGCAGCATCTATTGAGCCCTGAATTTCAGGATGTGCTGAATGAGCAATATCCCGTCCATCAGCAAAAAACCCTGTCTCATGAACTCAAAAAGCTTGCGGTGCTTAATCCCGAAATGGCTAAAGAAGTGGGGCAAAAACTGCTCCAGCGCGAAATCCAACAGCATCCTGAAGAATTTCTGTCTGTACTGGCTCCTCAGCAGAAAAAGTCGCTGATGGAAAAAGCCATCAAGCCCTATTTGTTAGAGCCTGGTGGTAAGGGTGGTAAGCTGGCCGATAAAATAGGTGAAACCTTCAAAAACCTTTCTAAAGCAGATATTCAGAAGGCCAAAAGCACCCATCAGCTTTACGGGAAAATGATAGGCAAACTTGAGCAGGCGGGCGAGTTTGAAGCCGCAAAAGCCTTGAAATTAGCGCACAGCAGCCACAAATTGCCCGGTGTGCTGGGGCTTATTTCTATTGCCTCTGTGGGGGCTGCATGGCCGCCTA
>CAYFGW010000160.1:0-11717 GCA_964342365.1 uncultured Candidatus Sericytochromatia bacterium
CGTTGTCTACCACCATTAAACCACCGGGATTCAAACGTCCCACGCAGGCTTCCCAGTAGTTGGGGTAATTTTCTTTGTCCGCATCAATAAAGATCAGGTCAAAGGTGCCGTCAATCTGCTGCAGCGTCTCCAACGCATGACCCAGTCTGAGCTGGATTTTATGGCCGTGCGGCGAGTGCTGCCAGTATTCCCGGGCAATGTTTGTGGTTTCTTCGCTAACGTCGAGGGTAATCAGTTCCCCGTGCTCCGGCAGTGCTTCAGCCATGGCCAGAGCGCTATAACCCGTAAAGGTGCCAATTTCAAGAATACGTTGCGCGCCGCTCAGGCCCACCAGCATACGCAGTAAGCTCGCCTCCAGAGGGCCCACCAGCATAATAGGCAGTTCGGTACGGGCATGGGTGGCCTCGTGAAGATGATTAAGCACTTCAGAGGTGGGGTGACTGTGCTGTTCGCAGTAAAGATCAATAATATCAGGTTGTAATGCCATGGTTTTAATTCCTCAGTTTTAAATTATGTTTTGTGTGTCATGCCGCGTGTGTCATGCGGTGTGAATAATGTGATCACTCAGGGGGGGACGTTTGCCGGGGCGAGGGGTCTCATTGAGAGCGTAGCCCGCCTGAATCAGTCCCACCAGCACGTGATGGTCAGGGTCAAGGCCCGTCAGCGTGTAAGCGGCTTCTGAATCAAAGGTTTTCCAACCGCTGGCCACGCCGTCGGCCCAGAGAGAAAGGGTCAGATTTTGTACCGCACAACAGGCGGAAGCATAGTCCTCTCGCTGTTGATGGGCCGTCCCGGTTTGGGTGGCGTACACAATAATTTGCAGGGGCATCTGGCGCTGACGCTCCCGGCTATTGTGCAAAATGCGTTCTGCTTCTGCGCCGGTGATCTGGCGACGGGCCAGTTTTTCTATCAGGCGGGCAGAAAAGTAATCCACCAGCTGCGCCTGCATGTGAGGGCCCGGCAGCATAAAGCGCCAGGGCCAGGTATGTTTATGATTGGGAGCCCAGTGCGCTGCAGTGAGTGCTCGCTCCACGATGTCAGTGTCTACAGGCTGCGGTTTAAATTGAAAAACCGTACGGCGAGTGGCCATAAGCTCATGAAGGTCTGCTTGTGTGTTCGTCTTATGAAGGGTTGAAAGGGTCATCGTTGCCTCCTTTTTGCTTCTTTTGTGTTGTTAAGTTCTACTTTAAAGCAAGTTTAAATTCTATTCAATCGATAATCATCGATAGTTATTATCGAATTTTTAGATAGATTGGCTTTTAGATTAAATTCACTTCACGGAGATTGCCCCATGCCTACTCTGGATCAAATGTTGCTCTTTGTAACCGTGGCCGACACCGGTTCCTTTTCAGAAGCAGCCCGACGATTGGATCGTGTACAGTCCACGATTTCTCACGGTATTGCCCAGCTGGAAAAAGAGCTGGGTCTATCCCTGTTTGATCGGCAGCGCCGTAAACCTGTGCTCTCAGAGGCGGGAATCGCTCTCTTACCGGAAGCAAAGCATATTCTGGGGCACGTCAAACAATGGCGGGGACACGCCGAAAGCCTTCAGGCCAGAGAAGAGGCCGAAGTTTCACTGGTCCTGGACATGATTTTACCCACCCCCTGGCTGATTGAAAGCCTGAAGCGCCTGAAGCATCAGTACCCTCATACCCGGTGGGTGGTGCATTCCGAAGTGCTTAGCGCCATTACCCAACGGGTGATTGAAGCACAGGCCCAGCTGGGATTTACGGGGCTTTTACTACCTGAGCAGCGCCCCTACCTCAACACCCTGCTCATGGGTGAACTGGACTTTGTGCTGGTAACTTCTCCAGATCACCACATGTTGACCGCCTGCGAGGTGCTCAACGGCAAGCCTTTTGCCAGCTACAGCGTTTCACCAGAAACCTTACAAACGCACACCCAACTCACCCTCAAAGACAGAGGAACTCTCCCCCGACACCCCATCACGTCGGCCCCCTTGCAACCCACCTGGCAGATGACGGGCCTGGGCAATTTACTGGAGTTTGTGCTGGCCGGACTGGGTTGGGCCTACTTGCCCCTGCATCAGGCACAACAAGCTTTAGAAAAAGAGCAGCTGGTACTGCTTAAACCGGAGCACTGGTCAGCGCTCACACGTCAGGTGTCTATTTTTGCCATTCACGCTCTGGACAACCCACCAGGTCCCGTACGAACCGAGCTGATTGAGCACCTGAAATCAAGGTTTCAAAAGCACATGCCCCGCCTGCAGCCAGTGCAGTAGCCGGTTGTGATTGGGTCGGGTTTTCCTGTACACTAAAACAAAAAAGGGAAAACAAAGACCTATGAAATTTTTTCGCGTCCCCTTTAACCCGGAAGAGGGTATGTCACCCCACCAACCCAATCCTTTGCATGAGTACATTCAGTCGCAATCCATGCAGGACATGGCCCGATTGGCCTCTGAAATTAGCCCGCAGGTCAAGCAAATTATAGCGGGCAATGTACAGGCGCTGCTCGGCCATTTGTCCGGCCAGGAATTTCAGACTACCGTGGCTGCTGACAAGGGCAGCTTCCAAAACCTGCTGGCTTCCGCCATGGTCACCGGCTATTTTATGCATGCCATGGAAAACCGCATGAAAATGGAGTCCCTCTTTGAGGTCACCGAAGACAGCGACATGAAAGCAGAAGAACCCGACGTGCCCCATGCCTCAGAATCTGCCGCTTCCAAAGAACCCACAAACAATATGCATCAGGCTCTGGAAGCTCTGATCAAATCTCGTCTGAAAAAGCCCGAAGATTTATTCGGAGGTCTTGAAAAACAGCTCGAAAACCTCGAGAATCTTGACAATCTCAAAAAAGCCGATCAGCTCGGAGAGTTTATCTCCAGTGAAGCCTTTAAAAGTAAGGCTTACCAGGCCCACCAAAAGGCTCCCGCTGAGAAAAAATCAGATACCCTGAAAATTCAGCTGGAAATCAATACAGAAATGGGGCAAGATGCCCTGACTAACCTGATTCAGGCCCTGGGAACCCTGCGTCAACAACCCTAATCAGAATACTTACGCAAAAAACGCCCGCAGCTGCTGATTTACACGATCAGCGGCTGTTTTGTTATACACGGGCATATCCAGCACCGCAAAACCGTGGTGAACCTCAGGAAACACGGACAGTTGATAAACGTTACCGGCTTCTCTGAGAGCGGTTTCCAGGCGTCCCTGTTGCTCAAAAGAAAAGTAGGGGTCAATACCCGCAACGCCCAAATACAGTCGGGACTGAAGCTCAGGTTTTTTGTTATTAAACAAGCGGTGTGGACTTTCAGGGTGTTCTGTGGCCAGATCCCCACCGTGTACGGACGCCGCGGCGGCTATTTGTTCGAAGTGAGCAGCGGCCCGTAAGGCCATACCGCCTCCCATACAATAACCGAGAGCTCCTGTTTCTCCCGTTAATGACTCCAGGCACAGAGCGGTGTCTGCCATGGCATTGGCCTCTGTGACAGAGCCTATCATACTCATGAGTCGCTGCATTTCAGGGGGGTCTTCAAAGACGGTGGACGCGTTAAAGGGCGCATAGTCGCCCAGACGGTAGTATAAATTGGGCATGATCACCTCGTGCTCGGCCCCGGCCAGTTGACGGGCCATTTGAAACATGGCGGGTCTGACGCCTCCGGCATCACAGTAAAAAATGAGGTTCATGCCGGTTTTTTGTGCCGGTGAAAAGCGGTAAACATCCATAGCATGCGCTTCCCCGGTGGAAAGCCATTCGCAGCGGCCCTTGAAACGCTGAAGCTCCTCGGGATATTTTTCTTTTTTGGTTTTATTCATGATGTTGCTCCTGACTGATCATAGCTTAGGGTCATTCTGTAAGAGCGACCATCTCTGGGCGTCCTGAACTTTTGCCTTTGCGTCCTGGCTCTGTCTGAATTCTGCATTCGCCATGCTCAAAACAAGGTAAGATAAAATCATGACCGACGTCTGGAATCACACGGATCCGCTGAGCGAAACCCTTCAGGGGTTACGCATGAATCGCAGTGCGTTTTACCTGACGGAATTTTGCGCCCCCTGGATTCTGGAGATGCCCGCCGGTTGCACCAATTTTTATCTGGTGTTAGAAGGAGATATGTGCATCCAGGTGACCGGTAAGTCTCTGGATGCGTTTCATCAACTGTCCCGTGGCGACTTTGCCCTCTTACTTCATGACACCCCCTACCGTCTTTCCAGCCTCAATTCGCGCGGGGCCAGACCCCGGACCCCTGCGCAAATGCAAGAAGAGCGCATCAGTGACCGCTACCGCATTTTGCGACAGGGACAGGGAGCAGCGCTGACCCGCATTTTTTGTGGAGCCCTGCGTTTTGATAGCCCTCTGGTTTACGAATTGATTCGCCACTGGCCGGAGGCTCTGGTCATTAAAAAAGACGCTGTTTCTGAAACACAACATCGCCAAAATCTGGCCCTCACTGAAATGATCACCACCGAAGCCAGTGGCCTACAGCCCGGATGGGAAGCCGTCTGTAATCGCATTGCCGACACCCTCATTCTTCAGGCGCTGCGCAGTTGGCTCAAACAAAAGCCTGACTCAGGCTGGCTACGGGCCCTACAAGACCCCGGACTGAGTCGCGCCGTGGCGCTTATGCATCAGAAGCCATCCAGAGCCTGGCGGTTGATCGAACTGGCTACAGAAGCCCGTCTTTCTCGCTCGGTCTTTGCTGCCCGCTTTCGTGAACTGCTCGGGGAAACTCCCATGCAGTACCTGACGCGCGCACGCATGATCACGGCGTTAAAACAGCTCAAAGAAACAGATCTGAGCCTGAGTGAACTCAGTCACGCCCTGGGCTATAGTAGCGAAGCCGCTTTTCACCGGGCTTTTAAGCGGGTACACGGTGTTACACCGGGCTCCGTTCGACGTCAGGAAGAGGCGCGCCGTCAAATGTTGCAAACAAATAACTACTGACAAAAGCCGTGGCAAACCGTTAGAATACATGACACAGCCTGTAACCAGAGCCTACGATGATTGAGGATAATTATGGACCTTTACCTGAGCAACACCCTGACCCGTCAAAAAGAAGTGTTTCAACCCTTAAGCGAAGGCAAGGCCAAAATTTACACCTGCGGTCCCACCGTATATAACTATGCGCATATTGGCAATTTGCGCAGCTATATTTTTCCTGATTTACTCAAAAAAGTGCTGTGGCACGCGGGCTATGAAGTGGAACATATTATTAACTTCACCGACGTGGGGCATTTGACCTCTGACGCTGATGAAGGCGACGACAAAATGGAGAAGGCCGCCGCGAATGCGGGCAAAACCGCCTGGGAACTGGCAGCTTACTATTCACGGGCCTTTGAAAAAGACATTGAGGCCTTAAACATTGCTTCGCCCACCCGCTTTACCTCTGCGACGGACTACATTCAGGAACAAATTGATCTGGTGAGCACCCTTGAAAAAAATGATTTGACCTATACCATTGAGGACGGTGTGTATTACGATACCGCCCGTTTACCGGATTATGGCAAGCTGGCCCGTCTGGATATCGAGGGACTGAATGAAGGTGAACGGGTCAGTGCCGCAGGCAAACGCAGCAAAACCGACTTTGCCCTCTGGAAATTCAGCCCCAAAGACGCTCAGCGTCAAATGGAGTGGGAGAGTCCCTGGGGCAAAGGCTTCCCCGGCTGGCACGTGGAATGCACCGCCATGATTTTTGCGGAGCTGGGTGAACATATCGACATTCACACCGGAGGCACCGACCATATTCCGGTGCATCACACCAACGAGATTGCTCAGGCAGAAGGTGCCACAGGCAAACCCTTTGTGAATTACTGGCTTCACGGTGAGTTCCTGGTGCTGGGCAAGGATCAGCGCATGGGCAAGTCCGAAGGCAACTTTATTACCCTGCAAACCCTGATTGACGAGGGTTTTTCACCCCGGGCCTATCGTTATCTGGCCTTAGGCGCTCATTACAAACAGTTTTTGACCTTCTCACGGGATATTCTCAAGTCTGCTGAGACCGCCTACTTCAAGCTCAAGCGGCTCATCAGAGATCTGCCAGAAGATATAAAAGGCGAAGAAAAGGCCAGCACCTATCGCGAAAAAATGATAGCAGCACTCTACGATGACTTAAACGCATGTAAAGCCATTGGGCAACTCTGGGAAATGGTGCAGGATAAGACCGTGGGCGGCACGCAAAAGCGTAAAGTGATTGCGGAAATCGATCAGATTTTGAGTCTGAGCCTTCAGGATTTTTCTGATTTTCCCGAAGATAATCTGGAGATTCCTGAAACGGTACAGGCCCTGGCAGACCAACGCTGGGCCGCTCGTCAGAATAAGGACTGGGCCGCTTCAGACAGTCTCAGAGATGAGATTGCCGCCGCGGGTTTCCAGGTCAAGGACGCCAAAGACGGCTATACGCTAACCCCTCTGGGTTAAACGTGCCCAACACCAGCGAATAGCCAGATACATCAGCAGGCCAATGCCCAGCAGTTGTATGATAGAGCCTCCAAAAAAGATGCCCACAAACAGCTTATTTAAAATCAGCAGAATAAAAAAGGCCATGGCCATGAGCCCCATGAGTCCGATTAAACGGCGAAAACCGGGCACAAGCTGAAAAGTGATTTGCTGCCGCAGTAAAAACAGAGTGAGTCCCATGGAGAGTGGCGGCAAAAAATACACCAGCACATTCACGTCAAGTAGGTTTTCGCGGGTGAACAAAAGTTGATATGCCAGAAGCGCCAGGGAAAAAGTTCCAGGTAAACAAATGGCATGAATGAGAACGGAGTAAGTCCATTGCATCCAGCGAGCATAACGCGCTTTTCTCGGGAGCAAAAACCCCAATAATGTGAAAAGGGGAATACCTATAAAAACGCTCAAAAGCAGCGTTTCTTGCTGCGCAATTTGCTGTAACCATAACCTTAACGTCATTTTCTCATTGTGCCACAAAAAGAAAGCAAGTTATGGCTTGAAATTTGCGATAAGATAGATATAGCTTATATGTTGCAGGAGTAGACGGTATGCCAGGTGTTCATTCGTTAAACAATTCAGTCCAGGGTCCAAAACGTCCTCCAGCAGTTAGACTCGATCTTAAAAGCCAGATTACTCCCCGCCCGGCGACTTTAGGAGAAACACCAGCTATTGCCAATCCTGCCCTGGCAGGAGATGCTTCAACTATTGACAGCGGACGCGTTTTTTCTCCCCAGGGATTACCTGCTCTGGCGGCAATGGGTCAACTGCCCTCTCCTCAGGATTATCAAAAAGCGGTAGGACGTCTTGAAAACGTGGTGAAGATTGATGTAGATTTACAAGACACCCGCGTAAAGCGCAAGCTGTATTTGCGCCCAAATTATCAGCCACTGCTAAAAACGCAATCTGAACCCACCACAAAAGGCACTGTTGTCATGTTGCACGGTTATACCGCTGGCCCCTGGCAATATAACTCACCTGCGGAAGATTTTTTTGAAGCAGGCTACAACGTGTACGTTCCTCGCATTACGGGCCATGGTTATATGACGCCTGAAGGGCATCCCAGCAATGAAAAAATGATCAGCAAAGACAATATTCAAGACTACGACAAATTTGTCGATGAAGTGTACGATATGGTTAAAGATCTGGGTGGGCCTGTACAAATTGTGGGGCTATCGGGCGGAGGTAATCTGGCCTTACGCATGGCGGAACGGCACCCGGATATCAAAGGAATGGTGGTTATGGCCCCCTATTTAGGTCCAAATACCGCTGTAAAACCTTTGAGTCGTGCCTTACAAGTACTGGACCGCTTCAGCCCCATTAAGCCCCATGCGGTCATGGATTTGTTCAATGTGGGAGATAATAGTCCTACAGGTTCAGCCATAGATATGCCTCACACACGCGGCACCATGGATAACGCCACGGCCATGCTTTACGTGGGTGCCAATGTTGAAAAGATTAATGTACCCACACAGTTTGTTACTACTGAAGGAGACGCGCTTTCAGGAACAGGCCCTGTAGGTAACTTATTTGAAAAATCAGGTGGAAAAACCCAAAACGGTTGGTTTCATTTTCGAGAAGAAGACAAAGTTCCTCACGCCATGGCCAGCGATATGCAAAATACTGAACCCGGTCGCCATGAGCAATTGTGGCAAATGGCATTTAATATGTTAGAAAAGGGGCAAACAACCTCTCGTTTGCCCGGCTCTTAAAGTAACCATAGAACGGTATTAATGTTAAAATACCCCTTATGGACTTTTCAGCAGCAATTACCAATATTTACGAGATCATTCGCACCGGCGGCGGTTTTATTATTCCTTTGTTTATTGCTGCCATTATTACCGGTGGTATCTTTCTAGAACAATGGTGGTACAGCCTGCTCTCCGGTTATCGTCTGAAGCGACTGGTACTGGAGCCCACACGGTGGAATCAGGTGCGAGGCATGGACATGATTTCTCGCATGATCAATTCCCTGGAGCTCAATCAGGAAGCTTCCCAGACTGAACAAAAGCGCGATATGGAACTGGTGTACTCTCACTTTGAGCGCCGCATCAACTGGCTCAGTACCCTGGCTACCATTTCCCCCATGCTGGGCCTGATTGGTACCGTGGCGGGAATGATTCGTATTTTTGCCGTGGTCTCTCGCGGAGATATCAAAGATCCTCTCTCGTCCCTGTCTGGCGGTATTTCAGAAGCTCTTTTTGCCACCGGCGGCGGTCTGATTGTGGCTATTTTTGCCGCGCTGGCCTATCATTATCTGAGCGCTCGTCATGAAGCTCTGGGACAGGAAATGGCCCGCTGGTACGAAACCCATCGCCATCGCCTGCGTCCTTCTCGTTAACACACCCATGAAACTGGATATTTGCACCCTTTTCCCGGACTTTTTCACAGGACCGCTTCACAGCAGCATTCTCAAACGGGCCCGCGAAAAAAACATCGTGAATTATCAGCTGCACGATATGCGAGATTACACCGAAGACAAGCACAATCGGGTAGACGATCGCCCTTTTGGTGGCGGACCGGGCATGGTCCTCAAGCCTCAGCCCGTCTTTGACTGCATAGAATCTCTGGCGTTGCCTGCTGACACCCCGGTTATTTTAACGTCTCCCCGTGCACCGCTCTTTACCCAACAGGATGCCATCGATCTCAGCAAAGCACCCCGTGTGGTGTTTTTATGTGGTCACTATGAGGGCATGGACGAGCGCATTCGAGAACAGCTGGCCACCCACGTTTACTCTATTGGCTCCTATGTTCTAACCGGGGGCGAAGCGGCTTCTCTGGTCATGCTAGACGCTATTGTTCGGCTGATTCCCGGTGTGGTGGGCACCCATGCCTCTATTGAAGAAGACTCTTTTATGGACGGCCTGCTGGATTGCCCTCACTATACCCGACCCGCCAACTTCAGAGATTTAGAGGTACCCGCCGTATTACAAAGCGGCAATCATGCTCACATTGAACGCTGGCGGCACGTGCAAAAAATGCGTGAAACCCAACGTTGGCGCCCCGATATCTGGGACCAATACCCCATCTCCGCAGAGGAAAAAAAATGGCTAAACGAAAATCCTTAACCCGCAGACTTCTTACATCTACTCTCTTTGTACTGACCCTGAGCAGTGGTTTGCCTGGTTGTGCCAGCAATGAACCGTCCGCAGTCGTGGAGAAAACGCCACAGGAGCAAGAGACCAACGCCACTCGCTTTGTAAACGCTCTTTTTCTACAGGAAACAGCCTTTCTTGAAGAAGCCGTAGACCTGCCTTTCTTTTACAATCAGCAGGCTTTACTGTCTTATCCAGAAGAGTGGGAGGCCGTGATTTCACGATTAAAAGCACAAAGCCAACCCGCTGAAAACTTCAGCGTCCTTGAGGTCAAAGCCCTGTCCGGGGGAGATGTGTTAGCGCTAAAACCCAATATCTGGGCAAAATTACTGGAATACGAATTCGATCAATACCGCTATTTTATCTATCGTTTTCGCCAACCGTTGAGTGCTGAAATGCAGCGCCGGGATCCTCAGGGCCGTCGCTTTATAGAAGGACAAATGCTGGTCATTGTAGATCCGGCCACCGCCAAAATTCGCGGATTTATTCTGTAATTGCTATAAAAAATGAAGCGAAAACATATGTACTTTGGGCTTGGAAATACGGGCCGCGTCACCGGAAAAGTCACAAAAGATGACGGAATTCCGCTCAATGGGAGCGTAGATCATCGAGGTGATCAAGTGAGCGTCTTTCTGGCAGATAGCCAGGGCCGTACCGTGTGGCGAAAGAGCTTTTATCCCGCGGAAGGAGACAACGGTGGACGCTATCGCTATGGTGAATGTGAAGTGAGTGTCAGAGTAGACATACGCGATCAGACGGTGGATATAGGCATTACCCGATAAACGTTTTCTGTTTCAGAACACCCTCTGTGATAATATAAAACCATGATCAGAAGCTACGATGCAAAAAAAAAGTTCACCGTTTTTGGAAATCCCGTTTTAATGGATTTACTCAAAGACATGGATACCCCCTTTTTAAATCCGCCCGACTGGGAAGCGCTTCAACACGGAGAAACCCATCATAGAGACTACACCTTACGTTATCGGGAGCACCCTTATTTAGAGCCTGATCCTTACTGTGGTGGAGAAACCGGTGGAGCCACCTTAGATATTCTCTACTCTGATGGACGGCAACTGCAAATTGACTTTGCGAATATTGCCTGGACTTCTCCAGAAATCCGTGTTTATCACCGCGGTTGCCCGGGTGAGTTTGAAAAATGGATGAAGACGATCAGCAGCTACTTAAAAATAGATTAGAAACCCACAAAAGAGTCTTTAGTTATGCTTGGAAAATACGATGCAGAAAAGACCTTGAATACGTTTGACGATCTGGTGCTGATTGAATTATTGAGAGAAATAAAGCCCCCTTTTAAAACCCTTCCTGACTGGGACCGCCTTGAAAAAGAAAAAAGCGTTCAGCATGACAACCTCAGTCTGCATTACACAAAGAAAATAGGACGGTCGCCGGATCCCTATTGCGGAGGTGAAACGGGCGGAGCCATCCTTGATATTATCTATTCTGCACAGCGTCAAATACGCATTGACCATGCTGAAATCGCCTGGATTTCACCCCAGATTTATGTGTACCATCGCGGCTGCCCGGAGGTTTTCGACAGGTGGTTAAAGGCTTTACAGAACCACCCGATTATCAGATAAACAGGAACCTGAATTATGCAGAGACTATCTGAATTTCAAAAGGATTGGATATATTTACTCCTCTTCTTCTCTCTTTTGGTCCTGTCTTATTATCGTCCAACGTCTTCTGGTGTAAAAACCCGCCGTGATCTTGAGCCTTTGCTCAAACAAGAATTGAAAGCAAATAAACCGCTGTGGACCGCTTACAAAAACATGATTTTCTGGAAACTGCCGCAGCAGATTCAATTGGACAGCATCGCGGTGAATACGGCTTGTAAAAGTGAACGTCCTGAAAAATATTGTACCCTGTCTTTCAGAGCCATGTACAACTTTCAGGAAGAATGGTCGAGTTTAATGTATTTTGAATGGGAATTACGCTACGATTATCATCCTGATTTAGATCAAAATCATCTCAACCGGGAGTTATACATAACAGAAGAAGCAGAGCTCTTAAATCATTTTCACCTTCTTGAAAAGAACGCGACTTTTCTCAGGTTTTTGCAACGGAAACCTATAGAGGTGGTTTATGATCATGATGAAGGATAGTTACACCGAAAAAAGCCCGGAAGACTTAATTCTTCCGGGCTTTTTTCAAGATATGCTCTGGCAGCGGGCTATCTTCCCAGGCCGTCTCCAGCCAAGT
>CAYFGW010000161.1:0-11698 GCA_964342365.1 uncultured Candidatus Sericytochromatia bacterium
AACGAAGTGAACGAAGGCCCACGGACGGGCCGCAGAGAACGTCCCCTGACGGGTATGTTCCACTTCGTACAAGGGCAAATCTTTAGAGTCCCAATGCCCCCGTCACATCCTCAACCAAGGTCTCTCCCCCTTCATTTTCGGGAGCCTCATTCACGACAGTGTCGGTTACAGCAGGCTCGGTTGCAACAGGTTCATCCACCACCGTCTCAGGAACAGGAGGAGCCGTCACCGCTTCATTAGCCGCATCGGGCAACATATTATTGTCCACAGGTGCGGTATTTGTACGACGCCCATCTACCAAATCCACCACCTGCGAGGCTGGAACATTGAGAATATAGCGAGCGGTCTCATGAGAGCCTTTTTCTGATAGTTTAATTTCTAAGCCATAACGGGTGTTGGCTTTAAGCTGAAGCAGCCCATCCTGACTGAAAAATTGAATGAATCCCGCCTGATAATTTCGACCTTCAAAGGGAACGCGCTGGGAGAGGGTGCCACGGGTGACAGAAACCGCTGTGTCCCGCTCGTCCACCACACGCACTTCATAATCCAAAGTGCCTGCATCAAAACGCGCGGTGCGCAGTAAAATGCCCCATACCCGATTGCTGAGTACCGGATGCTGCGATAAATTTTTATTGAGGGGAATAATCACAGCAGGCTTGAATTCAGGTTTATTGCGCAGGGTTTTCACCGGCGTCTGAGGCGCCTGAATGGCCAATCGCACGTCCGCAAAAAGAGAAACAGCCGTGGGGAGCGGGGTAGGCACAACGGGTGCCCCCAGACCGATTTGTCCATCACCAGGTTGCGCAAAAGGCAGAGCGGGCGTCTGAGGGGCCGAGGTTGGTGTTACAGGTGGAGCCACAGCATTATCCGCGGGTAAATTACCCGCCAGAAGTCGAGCCAGTACAGGGTTTTGGCGTAAGCGCGCCAGTGCCTGTGGGGGTAACTGAGCAAGAACGGCCTGCAAATCACCAGAAGTTTGCCAGAGACGAATCAGGGCCAGCAGTTGGGCCAGATCCAGATCACCACCAGCGTTGGCCAGAACCGCACCGTATTGAGACATAATTTGATCAACGGACAAGAGGATTTCTCCTTCGCCGTTCACTTCAAACGCTTCTGTCAAAGTGGGGAGATCAGCAGTATCAACACCGTCAATACTCACACGAATCCGGACCGTTTTTTGTCCGTCCGGCAGCGAAGTGTTCAGGGTCGCAGTGGGGTTGGAACCCGCTGACAAAGCGAGACTTTCTTTGCGACTGCTATCGAGACCTTCTCCTTCAAGCACAAGACTTAAATTGAGCGGTAAAGGCACGTCACCATCCACCCGCAGGGTCACATTGCCCTCACCCGCAGCAGCAGCGGGCTTTAACTCAATCTCCACCTGTTGAGAGGTGTTTGCTTCGATCATGACGTTATTTTGCCCTTTGGCCAGCAATTTTTCGTCTTCATAAGCACTAACCATCACCACTTTTTCACCCACGGGCAAAGCGAGAATACGGGCTTCTGCATCGGTTTGCCCCTCTTGCTTGGTAATCGTCTGGGTCACGGGTGTATCAAGACCTTCACCAGCCACCTCAATCACAAAGCGATTGGTTTGAACGGGAATGGCATGAATGTTAAAGGGAAGGGCGGCTTCAGAAAAGCGCATTTTGAAACGTAAACCACCGGTGTGATGCGCGGTAGACGGGATCTGACACCCCGCTAACGGAAGGGCCAGGGCCAGATGAGCAGCCAGAACAAAAGACAGGGGACGAAAACGCAACATGGGAAAACCTCACGGGGGAACTCACTTTTTATTATCCTAGCAAAAAAGCGGCCCCGAAGACCGCTTAAAAGCCAGAGATTGTGACAAAAATTAACGAACGATGCCGTTTTTACCCCAGAAATTAGCGGCACCGCCGAGACCTTCTTCAATGCGCAGCAGTTGGTTGTATTTGGCAATGCGATCGGTGCGGGAAGCCGAACCGGTTTTAATCTGACCGGAGTTGGTGGCCACCGCAATATCTGCAATGGTGGTGTCTTCGGTTTCTCCAGAACGGTGAGAAATCATATAGGTATACCCGTTGCGGCGGGCCAACTCAATGGTCTGAAAGGTTTCGGTCAATGTCCCAATTTGGTTCACTTTAATCAAAATGGAGTTGGCAATCCCTTCGTCAATCCCCCGCTGCAGGCGTTCGCTGTTGGTGACAAACAGATCGTCACCCACCAATTGCACTTTATCGCCAATTTTCTGGGTCAGTTGTTTCCAGCCGTCCCAATCGTCTTCGTGCATACCGTCTTCAATAGATACAATCGGATACTTCTGACTTAAGTCCGCCAGATAGTCCACCATGCCAGCGCTGTCCAGCTCCTGATTTTCGCCCTTGAGCAGGTACTTCCCGTCTTTATAAAACTCGCTGGCAGCCACGTCAAGGGCTAGCACAATGTCTTTACCCGGCGCGTAGCCTGCGGATTCAATGGCTTTTTGAATGTAATCCAGGCCCTGACCGTGAGAGGTAAAGTTGGGCGCAAACCCCCCTTCATCGCCCACAGAAGTGGCCAGATTGTCTTTCAACAAAATCTTTTTGAGGTGGTGGAAGGTTTCTACGCCCATGCGCAAAGCGTCGCTAAAGCGCTCGGCCCCCACGGGTACAATCATAAATTCCTGAATATCCAGATTGTTATCGGCGTGGGACCCCCCATTGATGACGTTCATAAATGGCGTGGGCAGCACGCTGCTGGTGACACCGCCAAGATAGCGATACAGGGGCAGGTTCAACATTTGTGCCGCGGCCTTGGCCACCGCCATGGAAACGCCCAGAATGCTGTTGGCTCCGAGTCTGGACTTGTTATCGGTACCGTCCAGTTCAATCAGCATCTGGTCTACAGAAATTTGATAGGTGGGATCCATGCCCTTGAGTTTGGGAGCAATGATTTCATTAACGTTGTGGACCGCCTGTTGAACACTTTTGCCCAGATAAACAGCATCGTTGCCGTCACGCATTTCCAAAGCTTCGTGAATGCCGGTAGAAGCCCCGGATGGCACCATGGCACGGCCCACAATGCCGCCTGTGAGAATGGCGTCCACTTCCAGAGTGGGATTTCCTCGCGAGTCTAAAACCTGACGTGCTCTTAATCCTTCGATACTGTACATGATGTGCTCCTTAGGCCTGTTTGATAAGGTTATTGCACTGCATTATACAAGATGCCTCAGTCAACGCACATTTCCCCTTAGCGCAGGGCCCGGGTAAAGGCCTGCAATTTGCGCAGCAGACGTTCAGAGTAATGCACCATATCCTCAATATTGCGGGGACTGGCCAGGCGCAGGTATTTAAAAATAAACAGGGCCTCGCCATTGCTTTCCAGGTGATAAATATCTTCACTTTCAAAAAAAGCGATCATTTTGGGGGTAAAGAAATTACGAATGGTCATCTCGTCAAAACCTTTGAGCACAAACTTGCGAGAGAAGTCCGTAAACACTTTAAAATCTGCCTCTTCATAGCCCGCCAGGCTTTTCATGCGATCCAGCACCTCTTCGCGCTCTAAAGTAAACACCGGCAGCTTATTTTTAACGCGGATCATCTGCACCGTGGTGCGGTACACCTCCGCCGAAATCAGTGCTCCTTCTTGAAAAGTGACGTCAAAAATTTCCCATTTGACTTCCAGATCTGCGTATTCGCCGTGCAAAATATTATTGCGATAATCCACCGGCCGACTGTCAAAAAACTGAAAGCTTTTCATGGTGCGTGTTGCTCCCCAGAACACCTGAGGCTCAAAGGTCCAGTTTCTTTCCCGGGCCAGCGTCTGAAGATCCCGCTGGCGCCGCGTCAGACTGTACACCTTATTGGGGGGCAAATTGATGCGCATGGCGTGGGGATGATCCGACGGACTCTGGTGCAAATCCAGACCCAGAATATGACAGTCTCCGCCTTTTTCAATGTATTTTTCGGCATAGTTTTCCAGGTATTCCATCACCGTCAAATCCACAATATTGGTGTCCGAAAGGTCAATATCCACCACGGCCTTGGGGGGCAAAAGTTCCAGTTCCGACTTGAGTTTGAGCAGGGTGGTAAAGTTAGCAATACCCGCCATTTTAAGCAGATAACGTTCGTTGGACTCCTGAAATTTTTGAATACTGGGCTTTAAAATATTTTGCAAGAACACCCTGGCAGGCATACGCACCAAAATCCAGTGCAGCAAGAGTTTGGTCATCATGCCTACCGCAATGCCTTTAAGTAGTCCCAGATACAGGGTGGCCACAAGCGTGACCAGCAGTAAAAACAATTGTTCAGGCCCCCGCTTGTAGGCGTCTTTGAAGACCTTGGGAGCCGTGAGTTTAAAACCGCTAAACACCAGCAGAGCGGCCAATGCGCCCAGAGGAATTTTGCTGAGCACGGGCCCCAGAAACAGCACACAAGCCAATAAAAACAAACCGTGATAGAAACTAGACCAGCGGGTTTTGGCCCCGTGATTCACGTTGATATACGAACGCATAATCACCGTACTGACGGGCAACGCTCCGATACAGCCGGACAGAATGGTGGTGCCCCCCACCGCCATCAAATCGTGGTTGGTGTTGGTTTTGCGCTTGAAGGGGTCCAATTTATCAATAGCGGTGACAGAAACCAACGTTTCAATGGTGTTGACCAGAGTGAGGGTGACCACCACACTCCAGAAATTGAAGGTCAGGATAGCCGAAAAGTCTGGAAAAAAGAGGCTTTCGCTGATATTATGGGGCAGCTTCATCAACAGTTCTGGTCCCACGTGAAAGGTACGGTTGAACAGGGTTTCAGTATGACCATTTAAAAAGTTGAAACCGTACACCATGGGTATAGAGCATAAAATCACCCAGAGAGGGGCTGGCACAAAATTAATAAACTTGTTTTTGATTTTGGGATGAATCACCAGAATAGCCAATGACAAAAAAGAAATCATGGTGACATAAGGATTTAAACGGGCAAATGCCAGCGGCAGCTCCTTGAGCATTTCAATGACATTCTGGCTCTGTGGAGAGGTGCCCAGCGACACAAATAACTGCTTGGTCATGATAATGATACCAATAGCAGTAAGCAATCCCTGAATCACTGAATTGGGCAGAGCCTCGGCCAGTTTGCCAAAGCGAAACAGGCCCATGAAAAACATGAGTACGCCGGAGCAGGCAATAGCGGCTAAAACCTGCGAAAAATCACCCAGCGTGGCCAGGGCTGCAGCAATCAGCACAATCATGGAGTTGCCCGGACCGTTAATGGCTATTTTGCTGTGCCGCAGCAGGGTGGTTAATATCCCGCCAAGAATGGCAGAAAATACCCCGCTCATAATGGGCGCATTGGCCGCAGAAGCAATACCTAATCCCAGCGGCAGCGCCACCAACGCCACAGAAAAGCCCGCAATTAAATCATTGCGCCAGTTTTCCACCAGCCCCGGTAGCCCATCGCTGGGAAAATGGCCGTGTTTTGACATGGATGACCTTTTTGTTTTTTCCCCATTGTAACGGCTTTTGCAGCCTGTGGACCAAAAAACCCCTAAGAAATGGGACGAGTTTGATGTTCTTCGTACACCTTACGCAGTTCTTTTTCCCAGAGTTTTTTCTCAAAGGCGGGCATCATATCCTTCCCAAAAAGTTGATTGGGCGATAATCCACCCGCCACTTCCGCCGCCAGATGTACATCAATGTCCGTGCGGGCCTCCCGTCGGGGACCGGTGAGCTCCACCACCTGAGAAAGACGACTTTCCAGATAGGGCGCGATTTTGATAAAAGGACCGCCCGCTCCGGCAATGCTTAAACGCATTTCCACCGTAGGTACGTACAGACGCATACTTACTTCCCCTTCAAAATCAAGGCGAGGCTTATTAAATTTAGGCTTAAAACTGAGGGTTCCGCTGGATTTGATCACCGGGCGCTGACGCAAACCCAGCTCCATATCTACACCGCGATTCAGTTCGCCTTCGGCAGAGGTAGAAAAAGCAAAGCCTCCGTTGCCCTGCGCTTCGCTTTTGAGTTGCGCCCCCAGATTCAGCTCATAGCTTACGGGAATGAAACCCAGCATGCCTTTGAAGGTATGGTTCTTGAGAGGAACAGGTTCAGAAACCCCCGGTATTTTGGCAAGCGGGTCATCCAGAGACAAATGGAAATTGGGGCGAATGGCGTAACTGAGTTCCACCCGGGGGTGAAAATGAATCCAGATTTTGTCCCCCTGCATTTTAAGACGGGTTTTGGAAAAATCCGGCGTCATTTCCAGTGAAGTGATTAAAGAAAAATAGGGGGTGATTTCAATTTCGTATTCTTTGAGGGTCAGTGTGCGAGGTTCTCCGGGACCACGTCCGCCGTTTTTATTGGGGGCCTGTACATCTAAATCCTCAAAAGCACTGTTAAGATCAACGGGGTTGGTTTCTACCACCACCCGCCCCTGCCCCTGTGCATAGCTGCGCTTGACGGTGCGTATAAAATCCTCTCCCCGCTGCCCCCGACCGGTAATCAAGTCTCCCGGTTTAAAATCTTGTTCGGGGTTGATGTACAACAGCCAACCGGGATGCACCTCAGCCGGTGCCGTGGGTTGGGGTGCCAGACGCAAACCCTGGCGAGGCTTTGCCCGGCCCGTGGCAGGTTGACGCAAAGCACTAAAAGTTTGAGAAACAGGGCGCGCAAAGCGGGGGCTGGCGGGAACCGTGGGATTGACCACAGACATGCGGGGGGCACAGGCCACCATTGTGAAACCACACAAAAGTCCGGACAGGAAGCGAAAACGTTTTGAGGTACGAGCGTAAGTAGACATAAAATAAAGGGCACCTGAGTTTTGATACTTCATGTATCGTCAGGGGTTCAAAAAACATTGCGAGACAATAAACAAAGCTTAAACAAAAATTATCCTCGGCCTTTAAGTCTCAGGCTTTAAAAAAGCGGTGCTGAAGCAATTCAATCACCTGCTGTGCCACTTTCTGAGTATCGTGACGCACAAAGTTGCTCTGACTCAAAAAATCCCCCGTAATGGCCTGAATACGCTCATCAGCAAAATGGGCCTGGAAGCGCTCCGGGTCAAACACCACGGGATGAGCCCCTTCTGCGGCATAACGGCTCAATAGATCCGGTTGGGGCAAATGATCATTGATGAGCACATAGTCGATCCAGCGGCGCTGGCGAGCGTGGGCATAAAGGCTTTCTATGTACTCACTCACCCCGTAGCGGGTGGTTTCGCCCCGCTGGCTCATTACATTGCAGATATAAATCACGGGGCCTTTACAGGCTTTAATGGCTTCTAACACCTCAGGAAAGAGCAAGTGGGGCAAAATACTGGTATAGAGACTGCCGGGGCCTAAAAGAATGGCGTCCGCCTCCCGGATGGCGGTAATGACTTCTGGAAGGGGTCTGGGCACATGAGTTTGTAAGAGAGAAAGCTTTTCGATATCGCCACCGTAGTGGGTAATTGCAGACTCACCACGAATAATTTGACCGTCTTGCATCAGCGCCTGCAGTGTCAGATGCTCTAAAGAAACGGGCAGCACCCGACCGCGGATGGCCAATACGTCGCTACAGGCCTGGACCGCCGTATGAAAATCACCGGTCACCTCCGCCATGGCGGTTAAAAATAAATTGCCAAAACTATGGCCGCCGAGATCTCCCTTGCCATCCTGAAAGCGGTGGTTGAGCAATGAGGTCATCAAATCTTCCCCTTCGGCCAACGCCAGCAGGCAGTTGCGAATATCTCCAGGGGGCAAAATCCCCATTTCTTTACGCAGGCGACCGCTGCTGCCGCCGTCATCGGTCATAGTGACAATGGCCGTTAAGTCATGGAAATGAGATTTAAAGCCCCGCAACAGGTTCGATAATCCCGTACCGCCTCCCAACGCTACCAACTTGAGGTCCTGCGGACGCGACTTGTTCTGCACCCGATAGCGCTTATCGTCTTTGCTCAAATCCCGGTGAGTTTCTACCACGTGATAACCCAGGGCCTTTAAATCTTTCACCAGCTGGTGCACAATGGCCACCGAACGGTGTCTCCCTCCGGTACAACCCATCACCAGATTCACGTTACTTTTGCCTTCCTTTTGATAATGCGGCAGAAGATGCTCTAAAAATTGGTGGGTTTGTTTCAAAAAAGCCTGCGTGACGTCCTGTTGCAACACATAGCGCTGCACGGGCTGATCCAACCCCGTAAAGGGACGCAGCTGCAAATTATAATAGGGGTTGGCCAGAAAACGCACGTCAAAAGCCAGATCTGTATCCATGGGAATACCATAGCGGTAGCCAAAGGAGGTCACATTCAGCGTAATTCCCTGATATGTGGCTTCGGTATCTAAAAGTTTTTCGCGAATACTTCTGCGCAGTTCAGCGGGTTTGAGAAAAGACGTATCCATGATCAAGTCAGCCTGGGTATAAATCTGGCGCAGCTGTTCTTTTTCCTGGCGAATGCTCTCTGTAAGGGTCAGGTCCTGATTTTGCAGCGGGTGCCGCCGCCGGTTTTCGCTAAAGCGACGCACCAGAATATCTTCTTTGGCGTCCAAATACAAAATTTTGTAGTTAAAGCCCCGCTCTTTGAGCGTGTGCAAGGTGCCTGACAGGGCATCAAAAAAGCTGCCCCCCCGGGAATCCACACCCACGGCAATATGCTGAAAACGGGTGCTGATTAAGTCCACAAAAGGCATGAGTAGTGCTGCTACCATGTTGTCACTGCAAAAAAAGCCCAGGTCTTCTAAATGTCTAAGAGCCTGACTTTTACCGGCTCCTGAGGAACCGGTGACAATGATGAACTGTAGCTTTTGCTGAATTCTGGGCGGCGTTTTCATGACTTTTTTTTTGTGTTATTATGCCTTAGTTATAACACTAATTGAGAAATCAGGAAGGTAATCGGTAAATGACTGTTTTGTTAGATGCTGTAAGACATCGTGTACAAGAGTTTTTAGAGCGCGTGGGTGCCGACTATAGCGAAAACGAGGGAGAGTACCTGCTGACCCGTGGCAGTGCCGCCGTTGTGCTTTACCTTTCTGAGTTTGACAATCGCACCTTTCTGGATTTTCATGGTTCCATTGCACAGGGCATTCAGCTCAACGCTGAAAGCGAAATGGCCCTGTATAAAACCCTGCTCAACTGGAACGTGGCCGACGTATTCGGCAAATTTGCCCTGGTAGACGATCAGGTTATTTTAAAATACCGCATGATGGCGGATCACCTGGATTTTGACGGCTTTTGTTTTGTGATTGACTCCATTATGGAATACGCTGATTCCCTTGATGAAATGGTGGCCACTCTGTCTAACGGCAAGCGCCACATTGATGCTCAGGAAGCCGTGAGCGCAGAAGCTTAATGCACAGATTCAAAAAAAAGCAGGTGAGTCTGTTGGCTGGCCTGCTTTTTGTGCTTTCTGGAGCGATGGCTTTGCCGACACAGGCCGCAGACTCTGCTCCTGCAGACAAGCAGACCATGCCCTATGCCTCAAAACAAATGCAAGAACGCATGAAGCGCTTTATGCAAAGCATGAATCAGCTGCACCCCGGCTGGATGAATCATCCGGAGCTGATGGCATTGCACTGGGTGGGTCTGCCGGCTCCAGCGCAACGCCAGATAGCCACCACTTTTGCTCCCTTAGAAAATCCGCAACAGGCCCAGGTGATTATCACCCAGGGGGGCCTGTTAGATGATGCTGTAGCAGGTTCTAAAACAGTATTTTCTTTTAGAAAACAGGGCATGTCCTGGATGTTGTTTAACGTGCAGGAAAGCTGGCGCTGTCAGCGGACGGGCAACACAGAAATTTATCAGCTCAAGCCCTGTCCCTGAAAATCACTTTTCGTGTATCCTTGTAGCAACAATGTGTAAGGATTGCTCAGGTGCCGTTTATTCTATTGCTCTGTCTCTTGCTCATGGGCTGTCCGTCCCAGCGTAAAGACGCAAAATCCCCTGACACCCCGCTGGATCAGGTCCAGCGAGATTACCCTCAAATTGGCCGTTTTGGGGGTGTTCGCCAGATGGGAAATACGGCACTGCCCAATTCCTTCAATCCTTACCTGGCCTCTGATGCAGCTTCTTTGACGGTGATTTATCAGATGTTTTCAGGGCTTACCGCCTACGATGCCATCCAGCAAAAGCTCGTGCCTGCTCTGGCAGCATCCTGGAAAAAAAATGCCGAAGGCACTGTATATACCTTTAACCTGCAACCGGAAGCCCGCTGGTCTGACGGACACCCTTTGACCAGCGCTGACGTGGCATTTACCTATAACCAGATTATTAACAACCCCCTGATTACCAATAATTACCGCGACTTCTGGGCGTATCAGGGTCGCTTTCCCGTCATCACAGCCTTAAACGAGAAACAGGTACGTTTTGAGCTGGATAAACCCTTTGCTCCCATGCTGTTCAACCTTATGGCACCCATTTTACCCGCCCATATTTTTGCTAATGACGTGCACCCCGATAGCCGGGGGCAACTGCCTTTTCTATCCCGCTGGACGCTCAACGTAGCACCCGATAAGGTGGTGGTGAACGGGCCGTGGAAATTAAAACAATACGTGCCCGGTGAACGCGTTATTCTGGAAAAAAACCCTTATTACTATCTCAAAGACGCCGCCGGACAGCAATTGCCTTATCTGGATCAAATGGTGCTGGCGGATGTACAAAACCCACAGGGCGAACTGTTGCGCTTTCGTGAAGGTGAACTGGACACCTATATCATGCGGGCCACAGATTACGATCTTTTACAGACCGAGCAAGAGAAAAAAAACTTTACCATTTACAATCTGGGCCCCACTCCCAGTGCGCTGTTTGTGATGTTCAATCAAAGCACGGCCCGAAACACTGCCGGACAGCCGCTGGTAGATCCCGTCAAATCAAAGTGGTTTCGCAACCTCAATTTTCGCAAAGCCCTGGCCTGGAGCATGAACAAACAGGGGCTTATTGACAGCGTTTACAAAGGACGCGCGGTGCCGCAGTATGTGCATCTGAATCAGCATAATCCCTACTTTGACAAGGATCTTGAAGATTACCCTTATGATCCTGAAGGTGCCAGACAATTGCTAAAAGCAGAGGGGTTCTATTGGAAACAGGGCCAACTTTATGACGCGGAAGGGCACGCCGTTACGTTTACGCTCACCACCAATGCCTCCAATCTGGAACGGGACGCCACCTGCTCTTTATTACGCCGCCAGTGGAAAGCGCTGGGCATTCGGGTGGAATATCGCCCCGTCACCTTTTCGGTGTTGGTGCAAAAAATGCACGATACGTATCAATGGGACGCTATGCTGGTGGGCATGGCCAGTAATTCTCTGGAACCTCACTTCTCTTCGTCCCGCTGGCGCTTAAATGGTCGCATGCATCTGTTTAACATGGGCCATGGGGATCGTTTTGGAGACAGGGCCACCACCTACGCCCCCTGGGAACAAGAAATGGAGCGGCTTTATGAGCAGGGAGCCCGAACCCTCGATGTGAGCACCCGCCAGGAAATTTACGCCCGGGCCCAGCGCCTGGAGTATGAAAACCTGCCCTATTTATACACCGTCAGCGAAATGAATCTGGTGGCCGTACGCAATACCCTGGGAAATATTCGCCCCTCTATTTACGGAGGAAGCGGTCTACATCAGGTAAATTGGAACTCACCTTACCACTTTTTACGGCCTGCTCAGAATTGACTGAGGGTCCTATTCATGCTATACGTAGACACTAAATACACCCAACATGTGTCTGTCTGACACGCGAAAAATAACAAACGAAATTAAAAGGTATCTCATGCAATCTTTT
>CAYFGW010000162.1:0-11677 GCA_964342365.1 uncultured Candidatus Sericytochromatia bacterium
CTGCCCACGACTTTATTGGCAACAGATTTTGGCCCCGCATTTTCGGCAAAGGCCCAGACGGCGGCCACCTACACCTTTTATTTTCCCGGAGAACATGCCCTCAACCAGGTGCTAGTGGAGTCCCTCAGAGACGGTGCACCGGGCGCAAACTACCAGACACTGACCAGTCAGGGAGCCCGTGACGTTCCCGGTTTACTTCAGGCTGTGGCCAGTTTCTACCTGGAACACGTGAACGAACCTGCCACCACCCGAAGCGGCCTGGTGCTGCAATTCGCGGATCAAAACCTGCGCTGGAACGAGGTACGTCAGCTGGCCACGGCGGATCAGGTGCTTGTACCAGAATGGACCTGGGCCAATACGGGTCTGAACAAGATTGTGCTCTCCGACGTGGACGGCGTTCCCACCTGGGCTATTCTGGCAGAAAACACCCTGAGTTTGACCCTGACCCCTTATCAATTTTCGGCCAATCAGTTCACCGCCGGTGACCCCATTTATCGCAACTGGCCCGTGAGCCGCAGAATTCCCATTCGAGATACCCAGCAACTGGTGCAAATTGTGAAAGAGGCCACGGGAAAAACCGTGACCATTGATAACCCGGCCGATCAGGACACCATTCTGGCCCTGGTGCGGGAAATTCCTGCTTTTAAGGGTCTGATGGCACAGGATCCCGGTCAGTATTTTGAAAAGGCCGCCAGGGACGCGCTCAACCCCCGACGGGCGGCCCGTCTGCTGCGTTCTCTGCAGGCACAAACCGGTGTACAACCCAACACAACGCCCACTGCTCAGCCCAACAACACCCCAGCGCAACCGCCCCGTGCACCTCGAAAGCCGGGAGATCGCATAGGCATGGGCGTGGCTCTGAAGGGGGGCACCATGCCCCTCTGGATCAACGGCCCCAGCCAACAGTTCTTTTTTGATCCGCTGAACTTGTTTGTGCCCGCCGCGGGTCTTCAGCTGCGCTATGACGTGGGGCCGTTCATGGGCACAGAAGACGTTTTTGTGACTCTCAACGGCGGAGCAAACCTGCAAATGGTGAGCCAGAATGCCCAGGATGCGGGCACACCGCCACAATTCCCCGGCATTCCTGTGCAGAATCCTTTTGCGGCCGCCGTGGGCATTATCGGAGAACTCGGCGTGGCCAAGCGTTGGCAATTTGGCAATTATTACGTAGAAGGCGGTCTGCGGGGAGGCACCATTTACGGCATTCTTTTGGACAGCGGCGTCATCAACCAGTTCACGGGCTTTCCTGACAACCCGTACACCATTACCTTCGGAGGCACGGCGGTGATTGGTGCCGGATGGAACATTACCGAGCAATTTTCCGTCGGTTTAGATACGGGCTTTCGCTATTACGCCGACGGTTTCTGGACCGACAGCACCGGTCAACCGGTGGCTTATCCTTTGATTAGCGCATGGGGGCCCATTATTCAGGTATCTGCCGAATATATGTTTTAGTGAAATGCTATAATCAAAAAAAAGCAGGGGAATTTAATGAAACATCAGCTCAAGATTCTCGGTTTATGTGTGGCGCTGCAGGGGGCTGCACTGCTTGCACCCACGGCCCTCACACCCCGGGCCGTCACCGCCGCTATAGCGGCCACCAATACGCCACAAACTGTCCACTTTAAAGCCGTACGGGGAGAAGGCCTCACCAAAATCGCCGCCCGTCAGGACGCCTTCCGCAACTCCATCTCGCAAGCGGTGGGCGTTTTTGTGCGTTCAGACACCCTGGTCAAAGATTATGTGACCCAGTCAGATAAGATACGCACCAGTTCTCAGGGGTTTATCAAACACTTCAAACTCCTCGAAGAAAACACCACCGCAGACGGCGTCATTGAAGCCGTTTACGAAATCACCGTATCTACTGCTCCCCTCAAAGCAGACCTCAAAAGCGTGGTGGGTACAGAGTTTAGCAACGTAGGACACCCCACCGTGGCCGTGGTGGGCTGGACAGAATCTAAAACGCCTCTCGATAATGCCGTGGGGCAAACCGCCGTGGCAGCCCTCAACCGGGCCCTGATCAACCGCGGTTATAAAGTGGTGGACGCCAGTGAAATTCGAAATTTGCGCAGTAAAGAACCCACCCTGCAACTCAGCGGTAACACCACCCGCGATAAGTTCAACGGCTATGCTCGACAGATCGCTCAGCATTTAAAAGCAGATATTTATGTGACCACCATGGGCTCTGTGAGCGATCAAAAAGCCAGCGTGGCCACCCGCATGTACAACAGCTACACGGGGCAGGTGTTTGGCGCAGAAACCGCTTACGGCACACCGCAGGACGATTCCGTGAGCAGTGCCCGCAAGGCCATTGACGAAGCGGTCTCTAAAAGCATGCAAACCATTCTCAATCAGGTGTCCAATCACTGGCAGGACGTACTCCAGAACGGTCAGGAGTACGTGGTGGTTTTTGACGGTTACCGCAGCGGCAAACAGCGCCGTACTTTTAAACGCCTGCTGTCTCAGGTGAGTAACGTCATTAACGTCAAGCAAATCAGCGCCAGCGGCGGACGGGCCGAGTTTTCGCTGCGCGGCAACGGATCGCCGGGGGATCTCTTTGACGAAATTATTGACCTGGCCGAAGAAGCGGGCATGAAATTCATGAATGACGAAGCGGTCATTCGCGGCGGACGCGCCGTGTTTGTATTGAGGTGATATTTATGCTTTCTCTCAAACGCTCCGTGCTTCTGGCTCTTTCTGGTACGACGCTCCTGAGTCTGAACCACGCCATGCCCGATGTAATTTTTCCACCGGCCCAGGCAGCCATTACCACCCACCTCAAGCACAAAGATATTAGCGTGCGCGGCGAAGGCAACAAAGCCAAACTGGCCCTGTTGGACGCGCGGCACAAAGCCATTGATTTTATTGTCAAAGATCTGGTGCAAACGGACAGCGAACGTGAAAAGCTAGAACAGTTTTTGCCCACCCTGCATGCCAATGCAAAACGCTACGTGAAACGCTTAAAAATTGAAGCCAAGGGCACCACGGCCAGCGGCGGACGTTTCTACACCATTCGCTACCGCGTGGACGTACAGAGCTTGAAAGAAGCCCTGGTCCAACAGGCGGTGATTCCGGCCCAGAGCGAACTCAACGAGGCGCTCAATTTCCCCACGTTAGCGGTGTACTTTAAAGATCCTTTGAACACCTCAGAAGCCGCCCTCTGGTCCGTACAGCGCTGCAATAGTCTGCTGGTGGATCAGGGTTTCCAGGTCATTGCCCCCGAAGTGTGGCAGGCCCTGGGCAAAGAAGACTTAAAACTCTCGCAAATTGTTAATCCCCAGCGCATGGCGCTAAAGGCCAAAGCCAACGTCTTTTTGGAGATTTCCATTGAGCCTCAGGTTACCGGCAAAAGCGGTGACTATACCTACGTGCACACGCCCGTTCGCATTCGGGCCTTTGAAGCTTCTTCCGGTCAGCCTTTCCTGGATAAGTTTTACGCCCGCAAAACCCCCGGTGGCGAACCCGAAGCCTTTGCCATTGAAGGCAATCTGGATACCAGCACCAAAGTGGTGGTAGAAGAAGCGGTGGCGGGCGTGATGCCCATGATTGTAAGGGATTTGAGCAAACACTGGAAAGAAAGCCTGAGCGTGGGCCGTCAGTACCGTTTGTTTTTTAGTGAGCCCCTGAGCCAGGAGCAGCTGACGATCCTCAAAAGTAAGGTGAAAGCCTATGACGCCAAAGCAGGAGAAATTCAGGTCCGCTACGCCGGTGAACTGGCGGATCTCGCCGATGAACTCGAAGAAGCCCTTGAACCCCATTACGTGCTTCAATCGGTGGATTTAGGACAGGCTCACTTTCACAAGGCCCCCACGCACCATGACTAAACAGTTTGCAGAGCTTTCCAATCTTTCAATGATTCTATTGGTGGTCTCCATTCTGCCGTTTATGGGATTTTTTGCGTACGTTCTGCTGCGCAGCCCTCTGTTTTCTCCTGTGTATGTGTGGCGGGCTAAGCGCGCCTATAAAAAGAAAAGCTATGCCCGGGCCGCCAAATTGTATGAACGCCTGCACGATCTTGAAGGAGTGCGCAAAGGCAATATGTACGCCAAAAAAGCGGCCCAGAGCCACGAGTTGGCGGGCCAACTGCGCGTTGCCAGAGACTGGTACGCCAAGGCCGCTGATTACAATAAGGTGGGAGCCCTCATGGTGGAAGCCGGGCAAATTGAAGATGCCATTGCCCTGTATCAACAAGAAAAAATGCCCCAGCGCCTGGCCTTACTCTACGAAAATCAGGAATCTTTTTTAGAAGCCGCCGCGATTTACAGGGAGCTCAAACAACCCCGAAAAGAAGAAAGCATGTACCGCAAAGCCACATTCAAAGGCGATCCCGCGGGCGCTCAGGAAGCCAAATTGCACCTGGCCCGGCTTTATCATCAGTTACAGCGTGTAGAAGAATCTCGCCGCTTTTTTGAAGAAGCCAGCGCAGCCATTGAAAACGAACCCGCACTACAACAGTCTTCCAAGTTACTCAAGCTCAGAGACGATGTGGCATTTCTACTTCAGCGTTTAACGTGATATAATTTTAAATACTGGTTAAGAATTGTTGTAGAAAGAGATTTTTTCATGTTAAATTCCCGTGTTATTCGCCTGACCGCAGCCCTGCTGACGTTTTCTACCCTCAGCGCCTGTCAACTGGCTTCCCGTAACGCTCCTGTTAACAATCGTAACGGACAATTTCCCGCAGTCACAGCCTTACAAGCGCAGAGCAATCCCAATTTTGTGGTAGACGGCGAAGGAGACTCCGTCACTGCCGACGTCTTTCGAGACTTTGACGGTGGAGTTTTAGAAAATCTCAATTTACACACCCAGGGCTATCTCAGCCTGAAAAACGATGCCCGTCAGGGTATCTTTATGTCTCAGCCCCTGCGGGCTCCCTTTGCCTTTGACGCTTTATTAAGCAGCTGGGACAGCAATCGTCCCGTGAATATTGAAGTGCGCGTGGGTAGTGGAGCCAATGCCCTTGGCGAATGGCGTCGTGTGGGCGCTGAGCAAGATCTCAAATTCAGTCAAAAAGCCACCCATTTTCAGTATCGTGTGACTTTACAGCGGCCCGCCAATGAACGGGGCGAGGTGCGTTTTGACGGCATTAACTTCCTGTTTGGTATCCAGAACCCTAATCCTCCCCGCACACCACAAAAACAGGCTCACAGCATTGCCAAGCCCGATATTGTTTCTCGTCAGGCCTGGGGAGCCCGCCCACCCAAAGGCCGTTACTCTCCTCACCGTCCCGACGGCATTGTACTCCACCACACCTGGCGTCCTACCCACGCTCAATACCGCAAAGACGGTTCCATGCGCGGCATGCAAAATTATCACATGGACACCAAAAAGTGGAGCGATATTGGCTATCACTTTGTGATTGGACCTGAAGGCACCATTTATCAGGGTCGTCCTGAAACTGTTGTAGGGGCTCATTCTAGCCCCAATACTGGCAAAATTGGCATTTGTATTGTGGGCGATTACGATCCCGGTCAGGATCCCTTCACCAGCGCCAGTCGTGAAGCGCTCACACAGCTTATGACCTGGTTAACCGCAGAGTACGGAATCAATACCCGTGAATATTATGGACACCGCGACTTTTCTCAAAAGAGCTGTCCCGGTGAAGGGGTGTACAGCCAAATTGACGCCCTTCGTAACGAAATTATTCAGCGTTTACGGGCCAACTAAATGCTCACCATTTACCACAATCCGCGCTGTAGCAAAAGCCGCAACACCCTCAAGCTGATTGAAGCCAGCGGTGTGCCCTTTGAAGTGGTGAAGTATCTCGACAATCCACCCGATGTAGACACATTGCTGGACATCTACAAAAAGCTGGGGGAACCGGTGACCTTTATGTTGCGCCCCAAAGAAGCGCAGTTTAAGGCTCTGGAACTCAATCTCAATGACGAACGCACCCACGAGGAATGGCTTAAGATTGTGCATGAGCACCCCATTTTGCTGGAGCGCCCCATTGTGGTGAGCGAAGACAAAGCCATTATCGGGCGACCACCGGAAAACGTGCAGGCACTACTGCCCTGACTGCGGTGTTTGAAACCGTGAAAACCTTATGAAACTGGTGCTAGACGGCCGCTGGATGCAACAGCCCATGCATGGCATTGGTCGCTATACCCTGCGTTTGCTTCAGCATTTACCAGCGGTTTTAAGCCCGGAAGACCAGGTCTTTGTGCTCTACCGAGCAACGGACTTTCAACCTGCCGACTTTGAACCTGTAAACCTTGAGACAGCCAAATTTGAGACAGCCAACCCGGAGGCTTTTACCTGGATTGAGGTCAAAGCGCCGCTGTTTTCTTTAGACGGTGGTGAAATAGCGCGGTGGCTTCAGCGCTTACACCCCGACTGCGTGCACTTTCCCGGCTTCTGGAAAACCGCTCCGTCTCCATGTCCCTGGGTGATGACCCTGCACGATTTGATTCATCTGCGTCCCCCTGTGAAATTACAACACCGCTTGTATTATCGGGTGCTGCATAAACAGCTGTTAAAAGCCCAAAAGGTTCTGACGGTCTCTTATGATTCCGCAAAAAAAATAAGCGCCTGGCAACCCGGGCTCAAAGACAGTATCTCCGTCACCTATCCCGGTGTGGACACCGTAGCACATCCTCTGCCCTTGCCCGACTCGCACGCTGCGCCCTATTTTTTCTACGTGGGCAATGCCAAACCCCATAAAAACACGGATCTGCTTTTTGTGGCCATGCAGCAGTGCCTACAGCGCTTAAAGCATCAACAAGCAACGCCCCATCTGGTAATGCCCCATCTGGTAACGGTGGGTCTGCCGCAGACGGATGCCCCGTGGCATACGGCACTCACGGGCATTTCGGATACGGAATTGCACCAGTGGTACGCCCACAGTCTGGCGGTACTCCTGCCTTCTTTTGAAGAAGGTCTGGGCTTGCCCTTACTGGAAGCCATGGCCCATAAAAAGCCGATTCTGGCCTCGGACATTGCGGTGTTTCGAGAAGTTTTAAATGGCAGCGGCGTTTGCCTGAACCCCCGCGAACCTTCCCTGTGGGGACGGGCCATGAGTGCTTTTTTCAGAGAAGAAGACCCTTTTTTGCTAACGATTCGTCAGAGCCAGCGACGGATTCCGGTGAACCGGGAGCGCTTCCAGTGGGAACAAATGGCCCGAGACACCTACGCTGTCTACCAGCAGGCCACCTTATGAGCACGGAAAAACACCGATGAAAGTGGCCCTGGTGCATGACTGGCTGATTGGCTGGGGCGGGGCTGAGCAGGTACTGTGGGCTTTACACGAATGTTTTCCCGAAGCCCCGGTTTATACAGCCCTGTTCAGCGGTGAACAGCTGCCCGCCGGGTTTCAAAATCTGGAGATCCACACCAGTTTTTTGCAAAATTTGCCCGGTGCCATCAGGCATTATCAGAAGCTTTTGCCCCTCATGCCCCTGGCCTTTGAATCCTTTGACCTGAGCGATTATGATCTGGTCATTAGCTCTTCTCACGCCTGCGCCAAGGGCGTTTTAACCGGCCCTGACACCTATCATCTGTCCTATATCCACACGCCCATACGCTATGCCTGGGATATGTACTACGCGTATATGGAAGATGCCCGTCCCGGAAAACTTAAAAAAGCACTGATGCACGGCACCCTGCACTATTTACGCCAGTGGGACACCCTCAATACCCGGCGCATTGAGGGGCTTTTGTGCAACTCCCATTTTGTCAGACGACGTATTCAGAAATACTACGGTCGGAAAGCCACCGTGCTGCATCCCCCGGTAACGCTACCGGCCTACACACAGGCCCCTCGCGAAGATTTTTATTTATCCGTGGGTCGTCTGGTGAGTTATAAGCGGGTGGATTTGCTGATTGAGGCTTTCAGGCACAACGGCAGACGCCTTAAAATTGTGGGAGACGGCCCGGAGCGCAAGCACCTGATCAAAGATTTTCCCCCGCAGATTGAGTACCTGGGCGCCCTGCCCCGGGCAGAGATTGAGGCCCTCTACCAGCGGGCCAGAGCCCTGGTGTTTCCCCCCTTAGAAGATTTTGGCATGGTGCCTATAGAAGCCCAGGGGGCGGGTTGTCCGGTGATTGCTTTTGGCCGGGGTGGAGCCTTAGACAGCGTCAGGCCCGATACCACCGGCGTTTTTTTTGAAGCCCAGACCCCGGAATCCCTGAACGCGGCCATTGCCAGATTCGAAACCCTGCATTTTGATGAAAAAGCCATTCGTCATCATGCGGAAGGCTTTGATGTGAGAACTTTCAAGCAGAAACTCATGGAGCATATCAATGAGATTAAATTATAGAGCAGCGACCCTGGCGGATCTGCCCACGCTGGTCAAATTACTGGCAGAGGATCCGCTGGGCGCCACCCGGGAAGCGCCGAAACTTCCCCTACATCACGCCTACCTGGCGGCTTTTGAAGCCATTGAAAAGGATCTAAACAATCAACTCACGGTGGTGGAATCCCACGGAGACATTGTGGCGGTACTCCAGCTCACGTTTATTCCTTACCTGAATCGTCTGGGCACCTGGCGTTGCCTGATCGAAGGGGTGCGGGTGCATAAAAACCATCGGGGTCAGGGCGTAGGGCAGCAGATCTTTCGCTGGGCCATTGAACAGGCGCGCCAAAAAGGATGTGGCATGGTACAACTCACCTCTGATAAACAACGGCCTGACGCACTCCGGTTTTATGAGCAGCTGGGCTTTGTGGCCTCCCATGAGGGCTTTAAGCTAACTCTATAAAGATCTATTATAAAGATCTATGAAAAGCCTCAAACTCCTGCTCATAGCGAGCAACGGTGGCTTTGAGATCCTTCAGGGTGTCGGGGTCACTTAAATCTTCGTAACTACATCTGGCATTGATCATCCACAGAAGACGCCCCATAAACAGAGTCTCTAAGGCATCATCTTCTGGCCAGGGTTGTAATGAGGTATAACCGGCTTTGAAATGTTGGTAGATAGCTGAAAAGTTCTTGCGATGACGCACGTAGAGCAAGGAAATCGCAATATCCTGAATGGGATAACCCCGCATAAAATCGTCAAAATCCAGCGCGTATAAGGTTTTATTCACTTTTACATTTCCCGGATGCAGGTCTCCATGAATCAAATGAGACCCTGTCCCGGAGCCGGCGGATAAGCGGTCCAGACACTTCTGCACACGGTCTTCTGTGCGCAAAAAAAGTGAGTGGCCCTTTTTTGAAAAAAGAGATTTAAAAGTGTCTTCGTAAAGTACACGAGGCTCCCAGTAATACACGGTGTTCCAACGCCGGATAACGGGAGCCGGCTGTGTAAACGTCTTTGAAGCACGGTGAATGGAGGCCAATAAACGGCCCCAGCGTCTCACGTTTGGCAAACTCAGACGGGCAGACAGTAAACGGCCCTCTATCCAGGGGTAAACCACGCCCACATACTCCGCAAACTCTGCAACAGAGGTAAAATCTTCCCCTTGCAGATTGCTTACGGGGGGTATTGTAACGGGTACAGGGGCGTGGACACTGAGGTGTCGCACCCAGTCAAACAAGAGTTTGTCGTCATGACGGGGGGCTGAATCCCGATGGCGCAATTTGAGCACATACCGTTTCCGAAGCCCCTGATGTTCGGCATAGACCAGAAATAAGACGTGGTCTTGTTCCTTATAAAACCGAATTTTGGAAGAAAAAGGGTACTGCCGTAAAACCTGCTCGGCGATCTGCCTGAGGTGGGAACGCTTCATTATTTTTTGGGCGTGAGCTGAAAGCGGGTATGTACTCCATAATGATCGGATACAAACATACCGTCCACGGGCTCATCAAAGACCACCTGCGAGGAAACGGGCTTCAAATCAAAACTTTTACCGCCCCGGTAAAAAATATAGTCCACCCGCTTGCGCTTATCGGGATTGTCTTTGTAAGGATTGGTTTTCCCGTCGCTGGTGTAGCCGGGAGCTTCGGGATTCAGCTCTCTGAAAGAATCGCTCACCCCCAGATCGTTTTTGAGCGTCTGATAGAGTTCCTGATGCTCCTGGGTATTGAAATCTCCCGTAATGATCACCGGATGGCCCGCGTCTTTTTCTTCTATAAACGCTTTGAGCACCTCTGCATCGTGAGCCCTGATGTCATCCCGGGGCATATCATAGCCGGAAAAAAGCAGACTCATAATTTTGAGGCCCAACTTTTCATGAGGAGCATCAGCCTTATCGCGCATGGCCTGAAAGTGGGTGTTGTAAACGTCTAAAAGCTCTCCTTCGGGCAAACGAACGCGGGTAAAACTCACGCCTTTTTCTGCCAAAGCATCGGCATGGGAAGCATAGGTAAAGGCTTTAAAATCGGTTTCCACAATATCGTAGGTGGAGAGCGTGGTTAAACCACTGGTGAGCAATCGACGCTGCGTGGGTTCATAACGTTCTACAGAAATTCCGGCACTGGCCACACCTTTTGCCACATACCGGCTGTCCTTAGAAAACGTTTCTTGCAGACCTACAATTTCATACTCCCGTAAGGATTCCCCCACCCGTTCAGCGCGATCCGCAATGTTTTTACCCAGGGGAGCCGGCAGAGCATAAATATTTAAACTGAGCACGTCAAACGCTGTTTTCTGCGCGCCTTCATTGACCCTGGCACTCTGAGAAGCGTCCGCAGGGGAAGTCACCATTTTATCGAAACGACGTACCACTGCTGAAGGAGGAGTATGTACAGAAGGAGAAATGTTCATATTCCTTTATTTTAACCAGATTTTAAAACAGAGTCAAACCTGAAACTGAACCTCTGACATTGCGTATAATCCTGAAAAAGGGAGTTGTTATGAAAACTGCATATCGGGATAAAAATCTGGGCGTTCGTGTGAAGCAAAAGAAGGAGCTATTTTACGACGATAATTCTGATCCGGACCAGAAAAGGCCCTTTCATGTGAGGGCAGGTTCGGGACTCACGTCGATAGGAGATCATTTGTTTGCGATTCAGGACGATGCAGACTATATGGCCGTCATTGACACCCATACGTTCAGGGTAAAAGGCTATGAGTTACCGGTAGCTCCCACAGAAGCAGAACTCTATGACGACCGCAATCACACGGCGGATCCCGAGCAAAAAGCAGATTTAGAAGTTTGTATTCGCGTTCCCTGGGAAGGCAAAACGGCGATCTTGAGCATGGGGTCAGGAGTCAGCGCCCCCAGAGAGCGGATGATTATTAGCCACTGGCATGAAAATAATCTCCACAGTGAGGCCTTCGCGCCTACAGAACTGTACGCGCAATTGCGCAAACCCCTTATTAAAGAAAACGCCGATCTCAATATAGAAGGTGCCGTACTCATCGAACCCGAGTCATCAGCGCCCGTTTTAAGATTGTTCTCCAGAGGCGATCACGGAGACAGCCCCAAAGATGCCACGCTAGATCTGGACTGGAAGCAATTCGTCAATTACTTAATGGGTTTGAAGGATAACGCCTCCCCTTCGCCACCGCCTGAGAACGTTTGCTTTTATGAGTTAGGCACCCTGGAAGACCGTCCGCTGACTTTTTCAGACGCAGAACTCCAGCACCCCGCCCTGTTTTTTACGGCCTCTTCAGAGTCAGAAGCCGAGGCGGGCGGGTCTCTATTGGGTTGTATCCACGATGACACCGTTTTGCTGGGTACCGCGGGAGATTTGCCCATTGCCGGTAAATTAGAAGGACTCACGCGGCTTCACTCCAATCCGGATCGCTGGTTTGCCATTGAGGATCAGGACGATATCCACAAGCCCTCTTATTT
>CAYFGW010000163.1:0-11612 GCA_964342365.1 uncultured Candidatus Sericytochromatia bacterium
GTTACCAACCTTTGCCCGAAAGCGGAAAAATTGACCCCAGTTACCAGCGCAACGCACAGCGGGTGATCGGTGAGCGCATCGCTCTGGGCGGCTACCGTCTGGCTACTTTACTCAATGACGTGTTGCCATAAAGAGATTGCGCAAAGGCTGATGCAAAGATGCAGGGATTCCGCGGCTAAAAACGAGCCGTTCTCCGGCACCTTTGTTGACGGCCATGATCCAGCCGCTTTTCACGTCACGGAGTTTTTTTAAGGTTTTGAGTTCTCTCAAAAAACGGGGGGGAACCTTGCCGTGGGTGCCCACCACCCGTCCACGGGCAATGCGCACCCCGAAACGGGGATGTTGCCAGCTGGCGTACCACAAATAGCGAAACAGATTCATAAGGGGTAGTGTTACACTGAACCCATCTTTTGTGCTCATCTTTTGTGTGGAGGTATCACCCCTTATGAAACGTGCCCTGCTGATTTTCTGTTTGTTGTTATCCTTTCCTTCGGAGGCCGCTGTGTCTGAGTCTACTCGTTCTGAATCTACCTTTCCTGAGCCTGTTACTATTAGCCGTTCTCTTTTCGCTCCCGATAACGCCCGTGCCCTGCAAGCATTACTGACTCAGGATCTTTCCGGTCAGGTGGCGGTGTTTGATGCGGACGAAACCCTCTGGAGTCACGATGTGGGAGAAGGTTTTTTTCAGTGGTTGATTCAGCACAATCATCTTCAGGTCAAAACCCCTGATGCGGGATTTTTTCAGCATTATCTCAATCTATGCGCCAAAGACAAACGCATTGGCTATCCTTACGCTGCTCAGGCCATGGCCGGTCTTTCTGAAGACCGCGTAAGAACGCTGGCAGCGGAATACTTTGACACCTTTAAGCACAATATTTATCCCGCCCAGCAAAAATTGATTCGTCAATTGCAAGACGCCGGAGCTACCGTCTGGATTGTGTCCGCCAGCAATCAGTGGATTGTAGAAGCCGCGGCACCTCACTTTAACGTGCCACTTGATAAGGTGGTGGGTATTCGTGTGGCGGTAGAGAAAGGGCAGGTGACGGAACGTATTGTGGCTCCCGTGACCTATCGGGAAGGCAAAGTGGCCGCGATTCAAAAGTATATCGGGCAGCAGCCGGTGCTGGTGGCCGGAGACAGCATGACCGATTACGAAATGTTGCAATACGCGAAGCGTGTAGCGTTGGTGATTAACCCCAAAGACAAGGGACCTGCAAATGCAAATATTGCCCGGCTGGCCCGTGAGCACCGTTGGTTGATTCAGCGCTGGGAAAAACCCTGAACGTTATCAGGGCGCCTGAATCCAGGAGGCCAGATCTGCGTACTGATAACGTTCGCAGAGTAAATTGGCCTTCGCGTAAAATTCAGGGTGAGATACGCGCACATACTCCAATTTTTCTTCCACTTTTTCCGGTTCAAAATCCTCCAGAATACTCAAAAACTCTGAACGCCAGCTGGCGGAGGGCAGCGGACTTTTTTCCGCGCCCTGCTTTTGTGAGGATTGACGCTCCGGGGGAGGACGCTGCATCTCTGCTTCGGGGCAGTAGAGGTCAAAGAAAAAGGTCGAACCCTCGCCCAGCGTACTTCTGGCGTCAATGCTGTCCTGCATAAGGTGAACATAGGCCCGGCAAATGCTCAGGCCAAGTCCCGTGCTGCCGGGCTTAAGTCGTCCTGCTTCCAGTTGTTTAAAGGGTTCAAACAGGGATTCAAGGTCTTCAGCAGCAATACCAATCCCCGTATCTTCCATGCCAAAAAGCTCAAATACGGTGGGGTTTCCGTAAAACGTATTCTGTGTCAGGTTATATTCCCAGAATCCCAACCTGGCTACAGAAGTCAGATTCTCTAAACGATGAAATTCTGAAATCATGGGTTACTCCACGCTTTATTGTGTATAAATGACTCTATAAATTAAGGTAACAAATTTACACACGTAAAAAAAGTGTAAATTTGTACATTGAAATAAAAAAATAAATGTTAGTTTTTGAGAATGTTTTGTGTCTTCAGGTGTTTGGGAATTCAGTGCTTATCTTATGCATCAAATTCTGTCACCATGCTATGATAATTTCATCTATTTCCCTGAGGTTGTATTTCATGAAATCATCTAAGTCTCGTCTTTCTCTGGTCACCCTGGCCGCCGGATTTGCTCTGTTGAGTGCCTGTGTTGCTCCCGGAGCGCCCGTTACTCCTGAAACCCTGGCCGGTTGCTGGGAAGGTAGTGCTTTTGCCAACGCTGCCAGTGCCAAAGTAGATATTAAGAGTACTGACGAGCCCGATCGTTTTGTGGTGGATGGCAATGTGGAGGGCTTCGGACAATCTCTGCCACTGAGTAATATTCGCGTCTCTTTTGAAGATGGCGAACTGAAGCCAGAAAGTACGGCCCAGGCCGCGCTGGTTAAACTGGAAGTCAAAGGCGACGTGATTACCGTAAGTTCTCCTCAGGCTCCCCTGACCATGGATCTCAGACGCTGTAACGGATAATTGACCCTCGCGATTATTGGGGGGGCGGGGTATATTGGTTCTCACTGTGCTAAGTATTTGCACCAGCAGGGTCACGACGTGGCCATCTACGATTGTCAAAAGAATCATCGCCTCGCCCCACTTCCTTATGTTGAGGGAGATTTAGCCCGCCCGGAACACCTGCAAGATTTCTTTGAGGCCCATGCTATTACGGCAGTGATTCACTGTGCCGGTAAAATTGATGTGGCGGAGTCTTTGCAAAAACCGGCCCTTTACCACCGTTACAACGTGCAGTACACGGAGCATTTGCTTCAGGTGATGGTGAATTGCGGTATTCGTGACGTCATTTTTTCCTCCAGTTGTTCAGTGTACGGTCAGCCAGAGCATCTGCCTCTGACGGAATCTCATCCATTGACCCCCCTTTCTCCCTATGGAAAAAACAAAAAAGATGCCGAAGCCCTGCTGCGCAAATATGAGCAGCGTGAGGGGATTCGCTCTATTTCACTGCGCTTTTTTAACGCCGCCGGGGCAGCGCCCGATGGAACCCTCGGAGAGTGCCATGAACCGGAAACCCATCTGATTCCCCGGGTGCTGGGTCATCTGATGCAGCATACGCCACTGGCCATTTATGGTGAGGATTACCCCACGCCTGACGGCACCTGTGTCCGTGACTATATCCACGTGTGGGATCTGGCCCGGGCCCATTTAAAAGCACTGCGTTACTTGCAAACCCATCACCGTTCCGATATCTTTAATCTGGGCAGCGACAGAGGTTATTCGGTAAAAGAAGTCATTGCCGCGGCCGAAGCGGTGACCGGTAAACAGGCCAACCCCTCTCGCTTGCCGCGCCGTCCTGGAGATCCTGCTGTGCTGGTCAGTAGTAGTGAACGGGCCAGACGGATGCTGGACTGGCGTCCAGATCTGCAATTGCAAGATATGGTAAAAGATGCCTGGAGGTTTATGCAGCGTGAAGCATGCGTTAGCGCAGTACAATATTGACCGCGAAATCGGGCGGGGTGGTTTTGCCATCACCTGGTTGGCGTGGCGTGGCAAAAAAAAAGTGGTGCTTAAAGAGCTACTGTTAGACAAATTAGAAGACTGGCAGGCCCTTGAAAGCTTTGAACGGGAAGCCCGTGTTTTATCTCATTTGAAGCATGAAGGCATTCCCCAATTTATTGAGTTCATTGAAAAAGAAACCGATCAGGGCAAACATCTGTTTCTGGTGCAGGAGTTTATTGATGGCCTGGATGCCCAGAGCTATATTCAACAGGGTCGTTATTTTACCGAAGCCGAAGTGATCCACATTGCGGTGCAACTGACGGACGTGCTGAATTATTTGTATCAATTTTCACCCCGCATTGTGCACCGCGATATCAAACCCGGCAATATTCTGTTGACGGACAGTCAGGCCTATCTCGTGGACTTTGGCGCTGTTAAAGCTCCGGCTCAGCAAACGGGCCTGACCATGACGGGGACTGTGGGCTATATGCCCATGGAGCAGATTGAGGGCAAAGCCACTCCGGCTTCAGATATTTATGCCCTGGGCATGTCTTTGATTTATATGCTGTCTCATAAAGAACCCCAGCAAATGGACAAAAACAATTTGCGCGTGGATTTTCAGCCCCACGTGAATATTTCAAAACGGCTGTGTAAAATCATTGAACGCATGACGGACCCCGATCCCGCGAAGCGCTACGATAATCCGCTGAATCTCAAACAGGATCTTGAAAGACTTCAATCAGGCGATACCCGATCCACGGGCACCATGACCTTACAGACTTACTGGAAGCCGGTGGTGGGAATTGGTGTGGCCATGACGCTGCTGGGCATGTGTACCCTCTCAGAACTGCGGGCAGAACGCAAAGCTGCTATGGCAGAGCGTAAGGCTGCAGAGGCAGAACGCCTTGCGGCTTCGAAGCCTTCTTCTTCGCCGACGCAATCTCTGGTCGCTTTTTATCAGCGCGTGGGCAATCAACATTACAAGAAAAAAGCGTATACAAAGGCCATTGAGAATTACGATAAATTTCTGGAAAAACAGCCCAACGCTTTCTCAGAACGTTTTCGCAGAGGCTTTTCTCACGGCAAGCTGAAACAGCACGATAAGGCCCTGGCCGATTTTTTGTATATTCTCAAACACGATGACACTCCCGATAAAAACGCTTATTATAACGCGGGATTTCATTCTTTTCGGCTCAATAAAATTGAGCAAGCTAAAGGTTATTTTAAGCAGGCTGTGGATGTGGATCCCAAAAATATTGCGTCCATTAATTACATGGGCCTGATTGCCATGAAGCAGAAACAGTACGATACCGCCCTCAAATGGTTTAATCAGGGCATATCTATTGATCCCACTTACAAGTTTTTTCACAATAATATCGGTCAGGTGTATCAGAAAACGGGCCAGTACGATAAAGCCCTTGAAGCCTTTGAAACCAGTCTGCGCTATAACCAGAAGAAAACCACCCGTATCAACAGCCAGTATGCTCGTCCCTATTTACACATGGCAGAAATTTATACCCAACAAAAAAAGTACGATAAGGTGATTGAGGTGAGTACTCAGGCGCTTGTCAGAGTGCCCAGGTATGTTAAAGTGTTAGAACTCAGGGCCAATGCTTATAAAGCCCTCAAAAATTGTGAGGCTGCCAAAGCAGATGCGGATAAGGCCTGCGAATTGAGCGGTTCTGAGAACTGCGCTTTCTCCTGCCCCGGATAGTTTAAATGGACGCCTATATTTTAGCCGGAGGAAAATCTCAACGTTTTGGCAGTAACAAAGCCCTGGCGTTCTGGCAGGGAAAACCTTTTGTAATCCATCAGCAAAATCTTTTGCGGCCCCATTTCAAACGGGTCTATGTGATTGCCGCCAGAGCAGAAACTTACGCGGGTTTAAATCTAGATATTATCCAAGATAATTACGCGGAATGTGGGCCCCTCGGCGGCCTGGAAGCGGCACTGCAGCACACCCGGCACGACTGGATCTTTCTGGCCTCCTGCGATACCTTTGGCGTCACTTCGCACCAGATTCAAACCTTAGTGTCTCAATGTCAACAACAGCCTGCGAAGGCTGATATTTACGCCTGGCAATACGAACGCATTGAGCCCCTGTGGGCCTGCTACGCCAGATCTTTGCTCACAGAGGTGCAAAAACAGCTCCGGCAAAAGCAATTTGCTTTACAATCTTTAATAAAAAAAAGTCGTGCGCAAATATATTTGCTGGATACGCCGTGGCTGCAGGTGAACCATACTGCGGATATTCCCTGAAGATAAAGCAGTCATAAGCAGAATATAATGTGCTGAATCTTGCTTATTTTGCAAAAATAAGCTATTTTAATTACATTAATGTAACAAGCGGCACCCACTTTTGTTCTATCTATGCGTTCCGGAGTTTCAGAGCCATTTACAAAAAACACTGAAAAATATGCCTTTTCAGGCGAAGTTTCAGTGTCATTTGTCCATCGGAGATACCCCGGATACCGTGATTCTGGTGGCTCAATACGATGCTGAAAATCTTAAGGCGTTAGAAGCCTGGTGTCAGGAGCAGCGCGAGGGGCGTGAACATCTGCCCTTATTGCTGATTGCGGATGCGCCTCTGTCTGACTGGTTAAGTCTTGTGCCGTTGCAACCCTGTGACTTTTCGCGCTTTGATGTTGCAGATATAGAAACCCGTTTGCATTTACTGGCTCAAAAAAAAGTGCCCGATGCCAAACATCTTTTTATGAGTCTGTTTCAAAAGCACGCCGCGGCCATGTTTTTAGTAGATGCTCACGAAGGTCTTATTCGTAGTTTTAATCCCGCGGCCATTCGTTTTTACGGCTTTCATCCGGAAAAGCTGCAGTCACTCAGTATTTTTGATCTTAATCAGGCCCCCCAAAAAAACGTGCTCAGTGCGCTCGGACAGGCGCGAAAGGGTTTGAAAAATCACTTCTTTTTTAAGCACAAACTGGGCAACGGCGAGATCCGGGATGTGGAAATTCACACCACGCCTTTTGTGTTGGACGGACGGGATCTGCTGTTTACGGTGATTAGAGATATTACCCAGCACAAGGCCACCAAGCGGGCCCTTGAAGACAGCGAAATGCGCTATCGGCAAATGGTAGAAACCGCTGAAGAGGGCATTATTATTCTGGATGAAGACTATACGGTGTCTTTTGCCAATCAAAAAATGCTGCAATTACTTGAAGCCGATCAGCATCAGGACATCCTCGGCAAGCCTTTCAGCGATTTTCTGGTGAGCCGTGCCATGAATTACTACGAGAAACAGGTAGAACGTCTGCGGCAGGGGATCACTCAGACCCAGGATATTTGCTTACGCACGTGTAGCGCAAAAGAACTGTGGGTGTCAGCTTCCACCTCACTGCGTTTCGATGCATCAGGCACTTATAAAGGGCTGATGAGTTTTCTGACGGATATTACCCCACGCAAAACCTGGGAAAAAGAAATGGAGACCGCTCTGTTAGAGCGCGAAACCCTGCTCAGAGAATTGAACCATCGGGTAAAAAACAATTTTCAAACTATGATGAGTCTGCTGAGCTTGCAATCCAGAAAAACAACCCCGGGCAGTGCAGAAAGGCGTTTGCTGACCGCAGCCCAGTCCCGGCTGTTTACCCTCGCTTTAATCCATGAGCAGGCTTACGACAACGCAGGGGTGCGTGCTCTGCATTTCCAACCCTTTATACGCCTGTTGATTCGTGAAACTTCTGCCCGCTACAAAGGGGCAAATGTGAACGTTAATGTGAACGTCAACGCTGAATCCCTGCCTCTGGATATTGATAACGCCATTTTATGTAGCCTGATTCTCAACGAGCTGCTCAAAAATTGCTTTGAACACGCTTTTGCAGCCACTGAAAACCCTGTGATTGATGTGGATGTTTCCCGCTCAGAACAGGGAATTGTACTGGCTGTGCAAGACAACGGCAGCGGATTTGAAACCTCTTCATCGGTCCACCGTGAGCAGCTCGGGCTTTCTCTGGTAGAACACTGGGCCAAACAGAGCGGCGGCAGCTTACGTTTTACCACCTTGCATCCGGGGGTGCGCTGTACTTTTGAAAGCCCCCTGCGCCCTGAGCCTTAGCGCTGGCGTCGTAAATAAACGTAGCTCCAGGGCCTTAGCTGAAAGTGGCCTTCCGTAATGTTTCCTTGCGAGCTTTCCTGCCATTCTCCCGCCAATTCCCCTGAAAAGTCCAGTACGATTTCAATGTCTATGTCTGAAGGGTTAAACAGAAGCAGAGACGCGGCATCTTCTGCGAAGCGACCACAAATCCAGCCCGCGGCGGATTCAAAAAAACGCATCTGTCCTTGCTGTAAGTCGGCGTGCTGGTGGCGTTCGTGAATCCAGAAACGGTAGCTTTGCCAGAGAGCGTTCACGGTTTCATCTTCCAGATCGGACCAGGGCAGCACCCCACGGGTTTCGTCGCCCTCCATATGCCAGGCCATTTCTTCTCCCATGCGAATCATGGGAATGCCCACCGCAAAGCACAAAAGTGCCACCCCCAGCTGATGGCGGTGTACGGCTTCCTCAGCAGACAATCCGAGATCCATAAAATAAGGTTGCAGGCGAGGCTGATCGTGATTGCTTAAATAATTCACAATTTGCAAGGGGGTTTCGTATCCCTTGCGGGTGCCATCCAGAGCGTTTTTGACCTGTTCACTATCTATATCCTGGCCGGATAATAGCTGACGGATATCGTGACAAAAGCCGTCGTGCCAGCAAGCGTCCATGGGGCCTTCTCCGGCCACCATACTGGGCTCATCGGGAATACATTCGGCTATATTAAAGAAATGCTTGGGGCCAGCGTTTTCCTGCGTTTGCTGCGTGAGCCAATCTAAAAAATCGCGATGGTTAATCTGTTTGACCGCATCGTAGCGCAAACCGTCCAGATGGTAATTGAATAGCCAGTGCCGTACGGTGTGAAGGGCATGCTCCCAGGCGGGGTGACGCTGGTGGCATTCGTCAAAATAGTGGTAGTTAAACTCAGGTCCCCAGCTTTGTTTTTCGTCTTTGGGCTCACGGTGAAACCAGTAATCGTGATCCATCTGAGCCAGAGGCGACTGATCGGAAGCATGATTAAATACAAAGTCTCCAATACAGCTCATGCGTTGACCGTGAAGGGTGTCAATAAACTGCATTAAATGTTCTGGCAAACCATAAGCGGATTCCGGTGCCAGAAAATAGGCCGGATTATAGCCCATGCTGTCTTTTCCGGGAAACTCCTGTATGGGCATAAGCTGCACTGCCGTAATGCCCAGCTTTTTCAGGTAATCGATTTTATCAATCAAATCCAGAAAAGTCCCTCGTCGGTAAGCAGTTTCACCCGCTTCTTCTACAAAGTGAGCCCCAAAAATGCCCGGATGCAGTTCATACAGTACCCATTCTTGTACAGGACGCTGATCCACATGGTCATGTTGCCAGGCATGATGACTGTGAACGGGGAAACCGTTCTGAAAACGCAGAACCGCCGCGTGGTTTTCTTCATCCACCTGAGTGGCCAGGGGGTCTACAATATCTACCCAGGTATTTTCTTCATAAAACCACGATGTAGAGGGCACGTGAAACCGATAACGGTACTCACCGTCGGGAAGCTCCGTATTGAAGTAAAATTCGCCCCGCTCGTTTTTTTTCATGGGCTTTTTTTCCCAGTCAAAAATATCCAGTTGAATAAAAGCCTGTTTTTGATGGGGAGCCAGTAAAGTAAAGGTGTGGGGATGGGTATTTTCTGCCATAGAACCCTCAATCATAATGTTAATGATTTACTCTACGCTGATTTACATGTGTAAAAATCGCCTCAAAGCATAAAAAAAGTATAAATAAGCTATCTTACCCGTTTGGGTTTCGGGATAGGTTAATATAAGAAGTAACACTTTATAGGGCTATTACGAGTTATGCAGCAGACCTTGGCACAGACCCAGAACAACCCTGAGTTTCAGGAACAGCTCATTCAGGAGTATTTTCTTGAACAGGGAAAAATCACGCCTGAGCAATTGTCCCGGGCGGTGAACCGTTTGCGTCAGTACAAAATGAACCACCGCGAGAAGCAGCAGGCGGTCACCTATACCGTTGATCAGCAAAGTTACGCCCTCAAAGAGGTGGACTCCTGGACCGGCAAGACCCTGCGTACGCTCAAGCTGCCCACCACCCGCAAGTATCAGCCTCGATTCCTGGGGACCGACTGGCACCCCACGGGCAATGGAGCGGTGTATTTGTTTCACGCCACCAACGCTCGTGAAATTGGTGAAATTGTCTGGAAAGAGGATGTGTCGGAAGCCGGGTTAACGGTGTCTGATCAGGCCACCCATCTGTACTTTGGTGAGTTAGATGAGCACCCTTATTTGGCGGTGGGGGAGCACTGGCACTATCCCATGATCCCCCTCAAGGCCAGCCGCTGTTTGCCCGTGGATCTCGTGGTGAGCGAGCACCACGTGTTTTTGGCAGACCGGGGTCGTGGCACGGTGTTTATTGTAGACAGGGACACCTTTCAGCTTACGGGCTCGCTGGTGGTGCGCTCACCGGGCTCTCGCAAGACCTTAAATCTGGCACCAAGTCCCGATGGGCAACGGTTGTTTATCAGCGATAACGTGAGCCCGGCCCTGCTTATGGTGAATCTCAAAAATCTTAAAATTCGCCGTCATCCACTGCCTTACGGTATTCTGGGTAATTTGCGTCTGTCGCCGGACGGTCAGTGGATTTATTTACAGTGCACCCGTCAGGACGAAACGGTGGAAATTGTGGTGCTGGATACCACCAATTTACTGCACCGTAGCAGCATTTCCTTAGCAGGAAGTTTGTTTTCTACCCTCGATGATCCGGTAGATTTGATTGCTCTGAGTCCGCTGAACAATTTCCTGATTTTTATGACTTATGCCAATGCGCCCGCGATGTTTACACCCTGGATCAATATTGTGGACCTTGAGGACTATTCGTTGGTGGAGCGTTATGCTTTAAAGCAAACAGACAGTAAGCCCAGTCATTTATCTTTTGCCATCACCAAACCCGAAGGCTATTTTAAAGCCGATGTCACCATTCTCAACGTGCTTTTAGAAATGGGATACATTACTCTCCAGGATTTAGAAGAAGCGGAATGGACCATTCACGAGACTCTCGGCAGTATGATGCCTGTGGGCAGCGCCACATCTTCAGACACTGAGCTTCAGCTGGCAGATTTTGATACAGAAGGGGCTTCAGATAACGCTGAGCCGGACGTTTTTGCCATGGAACCCGCTGAGGCGGAGTATATCAAGTCCATTGAAGAGCAGCGGGGTAACCCGGAAGACGATTATCCCGTGCTGCACGAACATCAAATTGATCCCAGTATTTTGATTCAGTTTAGAGAATCCTTGTTGCGTCAGTATGAATTTGTGCCCATCAATCAGCTTAACGGCATTTTTCGCGTGGCCGCTGTACAAACCGAACGTCCGGAAGTGGAGATGATCGTTAAGAAACTCTTCCCGGATATGCCTTTGTATATTTTGCCCTTCAGCCGCGAAGAGTTCCAGCGTTTTATGCGAGATTTTTACGCCACCATCATGGTGCGCATGAAAAATATTGTTTCTCGTATGAATCCCGAACAAAAAGAAGAATTTGCCAAAACAGCTCCTGATGGCGTGCTGGAAAACCTGGATGCCTATGCTGCCCCTAAGATCACGCCCCCGCCGGTGGAAGCGGTCGCACCCTCCACTGAAACGTCAGTCCCTGCTGAAGCTTCAGCGCCTCCTGAAGCACCTGAAGAGGTTGTTGAGCAGCTGCCCGACACCCTGCCGAATACTTTACCCGAGCAGACGTCAGAGCAAATGTCCGAACAGGCGTCGCCAACCCCGCCCGAAGAGGTTATCGTGGATGCTACCGAGACTTCTGTAGACGCCCCCCCTGCGGGAATGAATGAAGAGGGTGATAACCTGACTCCGCCCGACGGGGAGGCTATTGACTGGTCACGTATTCCCGCCGAAAAACTCAATCAGGAGTTGCTGGCCTATTGTCTGAATGAATTTAAGAAAATCTGGGGCATTGATGTATCCGGTCAGATGGAAGTCATCGAAAAATTACAGCCATTGATTGAACGGGCCCGTCGCGAGCTCATGAATTTTGATTACACCATTGTGCGGGTGCCTGACTTATTCAACCAGTTTTCTTTGGAGACCGTTATTACCAAAGAGCACTTTTTGCA
>CAYFGW010000164.1:0-11603 GCA_964342365.1 uncultured Candidatus Sericytochromatia bacterium
TTACCAAAAATCTAAAAAGCAATACTATTTGCTCGTATCACTGGAGGTAGAAACCAGCACCAAAAAATACAGTCAGGCGGTGGGTGTGGACGTGGGCCAACGCTATCACCTAACAGCCTCGGATCAGTCCGGCAAGGCCACGTTTGTATCTGGTAAGCAAGCACGGCAAAGGAAAGATCACTACGCCCGGAGACGGCGCGAACTTCAGCAGAAAGGCACTCGGTCAGCAAAGCGGCGCTTGATGGCGTTATCTGGCAGAGAGAGACGGTTCATTGCTGATACCAACCACAAAACCAGTTACCAGACCCTAAAACGCTTCCCCAATAGCATCATCGGCGTAGAAGATCTGAGGAATATCCGTGAGCGCACGGAGCGCAGATCATCAACCAAAGCCAGCGCAAAACGCAAACGGGCCAACCGCCGGGTGAGTCAGTGGAGCTTTGCCGAATTGCATAGCTTTCTGGCATACAAAGCCCCGCTGCACAAGTCCTGCGTGGTTAAAGTGGATGCAGACTACACCAGCCAGCAATGCCCGATGTGTGGTCACGCAGCCAAAGCTAATCGCAAAGGCGCTGGTTTGCTGTTTGAATGCCAAGAGTGCGAGTACAAGTTACACGCTGATTTAGTGGGAGCAAGAAATGTATGTATGAGAACGCTGTCAGTTTGGCATGACCAGACTGATACGGGGCGCTTGTCTTTCGTCCCTGTCCCCATAGGGGATAACAATGTGTCGAATGTGGATACCAAAGCCGAACGCTTGCAAAAGTATTCGGAATTGCGGTGGAGTTCAGATACAAGCCCCGGCTGTACCGTCAGGTCAGCCGGGGGTAATTGACTTATCTACTGAACAGCTTCACGCATTGGGTATTCTGGATGCTTATGGCATGTCATCTCTTGAAGAAGATTTCAACAGATATTCAGAATGGTTTATGACACGGCCTGAGGCATTACAAAAACTGGTTAAGCAGCACCCCAAAATCGCCAAAAAAGTAGCTATCTGGCAACAGTTTTACCTGGAAATTGATCCCTCCCTGAAAAGCGCATCTCCTTTTGTACGCTTTACAAAACCTTAATTTTTCGGTAAAGTAAAACCCCACCCTTTCACAGCGGCTTTTTACAAGGTGTCCGTGAAAAACAAATTAGAGGTAACACCCATTTCAGGTGCAGTCAACACGTCTCAGCTCATTTTTTGCGACCGGGTTATTCTGGGAAAACAGGCAACGCTCCGCGAAGAAAGCGCATTGCTCCGTATCGAGAATCATCAAATCACTGAAATCACTGCGCTTTCACGAAGCTCTTTTGAAGCCCTGAACCTGCCAGAAGTACAGGATCTTGGGAATCGTTTGCTGGGCCCTTCCTTTATTAACGGTCACACCCATCTGGCCATGTCCGCATTACGCGGTGTGGGTTTAAAAGCCCTTCAGGGCAATGTGATGGAGTCTCTGTACTATGTGTTGGAATCAGAACTCACCCCTGAAGACATTCGTGCTTTTGTACGTATGGGCGCTTATGAAAGTTTGCTTTCTGGCGTTACCGCCTGCTGGGATCATTATTACGCCGCTGAAGCCATTGCCTCAGGATTACAGGACGTGGGGATTTGTGGCACCGTGGCACCTACATTGCAGGATCTGGGCGGTCCCGGCAAAGACCACTGGCCACAAGCCCTTGAAGCCACTCAGCGTATTCTGGAAAATCAGTCTCTGGCTGCTGCTGGCATTTACCCTGTGCTGGGCCCCCATGCGGCAGACACCGTCAGTACAGCCCTGTGGCAAGAGGTAAAAACCCTTGCGGAAACCCATCAACTTTCCATTCACTGCCATCTGTCTCAGTCCCTGGAGGAATATGAACGGGTGTTGGCCCGGGAAAACTGTACCCCCGTGGCGTATTTACAACGGGAAGGCATTTTAGATGTGCCCGTGCCCCTGATTCTGGTGCACAGTCTGTTATTGACCCACGAAGATATGCAACGCCTGAATCCTGAACGGCATATTCTGGGGTACTGTCCTTTTTCTCAACTCCAGTTTGGCTTCCCGGCTCCCGCTGAGCAGTGGTGGCAAGCAGGATTTGGGGTGCAGGTAGGTACAGATGCGGGAGCCTGTAACGACACCATGAACGTACAGCAGGAATTGCGCAGCCTGGCGGGCGGCAACGGATTTGGGGTGACCCACAGCTCTACGTATGCCGCTTTTCAGCAAGAAGGAGCTTTTGAACAGGCCCGGGAAGTGTACGGCCTGCGCGCCAATCTGCTGGCCCAACGCCCCGATAATGCCAAGATATTATCCAGCGTGTGGTCCGTGCCCGGCGAAAGCTGCCCTGCTCTCAATATGGGAGAAATTGCAGTGGGTAAGCGGGCCAATCTCAACTGCTGGAACCCAAATCATCCGGCCCTCTGGCCCGCTACAGATGCTCTGAGGGCTCTGGTTATGGGAAATACGGCAGCGGCTCTGGACAACGTGATGGTGAACGGTCAGTGGGTTACGCCCGCACAAAAAAACTTCCACGAGCATGTTTTAAGCAGTGCCAATTACGCAGCGGCGCAACAAGAAGCCACCCAGCGTCTCGAAAAATTACTCCTGCGCTGTGGTCTGGAGTAGCTCCAGCGGGATTCGCTCTGGCAATTGCTGCACAAAAAGGTCCCGGGCAGGTACGGCAATGCGTCCGCCGTGGCCTTCAATAATTTCCAGACAACGCAGGTAAATAGACTCTCGAATTTCCATCCAGCGGGCCCATTCTGTGGTGCGGGTAAAGAAGTAGAGCATGAGGTGCATGGCATCCTTGTCAAAAGCACTGTAGCGCACAAAAACACCGTCCTGATACAAATCTTCGCGGCCCGTCAAATACGTTTCGATATCATTGGCGATGGCTTTCAATTGCTCCGTACTTAGACCATAAGCCAGGCCAAACTGGGTAAAAATACGCCGCTTGGTCATACGGCTAAAGTTTTCAATGGCCAAATTGGCAATTTTATTATTGGGCACGGTAATCTGGGTATCTGCAAAGGTGCGGATACGGGTGCTCAGGAAACCAATGTCTTCCACCACCCCTTCAATGCTCCCGTCGGTAGACTTGATCCAGTCCCCCATCACAAAGGGGCGATCTGCCAGGACCTTCATAGAGCCAAACACGTTGGCAATGGTGTCCTGAGAGGCAAAGGCAATAGCAGCTCCGCCAATCCCCAAAGACGCGATAAAGCCCGTAATGGAATAGCCCAGATTCTGAGCTAAGGTTAAGCCCCCCAGAATCCAGATAAAAAAACGCAGCACGCGGGTAATCAGTGGACACAATTGCTCATCCATTGGAGTGTTGCGCATTTGCATCCAGCGCACCAGGCTCAGAGACACCAGTTCAGCGGCCCCCGACAAAAAGGAAAACCCGGCCAGAATAAAGCCCATTTGCGCAGCGGTACTCAGCCAGCGAATAAAGGTGGGCTCCAGGGGCAAAATATCCACAATAATTAAAACGGCAAAACACAGGGCCACCATCTGAAACGGCGTTCGGGCCGCTTTCACCAGAATATTATCCCAGTCCGCCTGAGAACGCAGGGCAATGGTATGCAGTCGCTGAAAAAGCACCACCTGAAAAATCCACTGAATCAGCAGCAGCCCCAGAATAACCCCCAGGGCTTCGGCGTACTGTAAAGGCGTTATAGCGGTAAGGGATGTTAGCATTACACCTGAAAGCCGCTCACAAAAGCTTCCTGTTCATGGCTTTCTACCGCCCGGGGAGAGCGCACGCTACGAACTTCGGCCAGGGCTTGATGGGTGGGAAGCCCCTTTAAACGCAGATAGCTGGCGGCCACGGTACCCGTGCGCCCCAGACCTGCTACACAGTGCAAGACCACGTTGCCCTTTTGATTCAGGGCTTCTTGTATCCAGTCCAGGAGTTGATACATTTCATCACTAGAGGTAATACCCTGATCCACAATGGGCAAATGATACACCTCAAAACCGGCTTCCTTGTAAGTGTCGATCAGATTACCCACGCCATAATCCTGCATTTCATCGCGAGTCAGTAAAGGCGCAATATGGGTCACTTCCGCTTTTTTCAGAGCGGCAATATCTTCTTTGAGAATTCGATGACGGTCCCGACGCCCTGGCAGCAAGGTCATACCCAGTCGGCCCGGGGCCGTACGCAGACGGGAAAGCCAGGAAATCCAGAGTTCGCCCCGCTGAATTTTGGCCCGGGACTCCACCTCCTGGGCCAGTAAGGTGGCGGTATACAACGCCCATTTTTTCTGACGATCGCTGGCCTCTTCAAAACCCAGCGTGTGGGCAGCATAGCGCAATTGCCCAATAAACAATTGCAGTGGATTGCGGTCGCTGTGAATGAGTTCTCCGTAAAAGCCGCGCAATACCCGCAGGGTGGCATAAGCCCGGCGCAGGTGCAGGTTTTCAATGGGCAGCACCTCTACCTCAGGCAACGGCTTGCGTAAATCATCCACCTGCATTAAAAATTTGCTCAGTTCCATGGCTTCCAAAAGGGCCGCATCGTCCTCAAGGGGTGTCATTAAGTACAAAATATCGTTTTCTAATTTGATCAGATCTCTGAGCACATGCCCCCTGTGGGTATGGAAAAAATCAATCAGCCAGATATTTTCATGATCGTCCATGAGAATATTGGCGCCGTTGAGATCCCCATGTACAAAAGACATATAGCATCCGTGGGTAATTTGTTCTGTTTGAAGCTGCGGCAGGGTTTTTTCGTAAAAATAGCAGAGATTCGCAAATTCCGGGCCGTTGGGCAAATCCTGAAAGCGCAGCGTACTGCTGTCCGCTTTGCCCCCGATAATCTCTTCCACATGACGGCGTACGGAGGCAGACTTTTCGCTGCTAAATTCGTAGTACTTCATCAGGTCCTGTTTTTCGTATTTGGCCGCCGCGTACAAACGTCCCAATTGTTCTGTAAACACGGTGTTGAGCACCTGAGCGACGCCCTCTTCAGAAATGGGGTTCTCTGTGTTCTGGTATAGCGATTGGAAGGTCTGAGAAAAAGAATTGCTCATGGAAGCATAGCGATACTTCAAAGCCGCCCGCTCTCCCGATTCCACAAAATCCACAATTCGGGGGGCGTTATTGCCCAGCACCGACTCAATTTGTTCAAAAGCCACCCGTTCCTTACCCAGCAGATGATGCCAGCCAATTTTCACCACGTGAGACACCTGACGGTGGCCAAAGTTATCCTTGCTCTGGGCGCCCATCACCTCGTTGCCGGAGTAACCTCCGCTGAGCCGCTGTAGTTTTACCGTGCGTGAGTCTCTGAATAAATAGCGCACCAGTTGGCTGTCCACTTCATCCAGGGTGGGAAAACTTTTCAGTACCAGCACCGGGCGGGTGGTGCCCTGCCAGCCCGTGAGCGGCAAATCCACGGCCGTGCCTCCCAGAAAACGCACAAAGGCCGCCAGGGAATGAAACACCTTAACCCCCAGCAACTTTTTCATATTGTCTAGGGCCACAAAATGCTGGGCCCGTGAAGCGCCTGCGGTGAGTGCGGAACACACCCCCAGCTCAAACTGAGGATAACGAGAGCTTAACTCGTAAGCCAGATAAGTAATTTTGGCTTCCGTCCAGACCCCCATCAGTCCCACCCGCAGTTTTTGCATGGGGTTATGGGCCTCTGCAAAGGGGGCCAGATAATCTTCCAGAGGGGTTTTAAAGAAATCGTTGAGGGTGGGCGTATTTACAATATCCACGGTTTTACCGTGGGCTTCGGGCACGACAAAGGCAAATTTTGCCCCCTCAGTGCCCGCTTCACAGTGCAGACCAAAATGGGTCAGGTGATCCATTTGCTCAAAGTCCAGACTGTCGTGCCAGTCGCGCAAATGAATTAACTTCAGCTGCTCATCGGGCAGACCGTAAGCCCATTCCATCATGCGGGCCACAGGGCCTTCATCGGGCACTTCGCCCATCAGACGCCGGGACTCTTCATGACCGATATGCAGGGCATTGGGCAAAGCCTCGTGTCGTGAAATGGGCTTCACAAAATCGTTTTGCAAACATTGCGTGATTAAAAGTGCCTGGGTCATGATCGTCTCCCACAAATGATGATCTATTGTTCTTTCTATTGTACCGCTTCTAAAAAAGCTTTGACTTCTAAAAAACCTGAACACATTTAACACAAGCTTAGAGAAAATAAAAAAGGCGTGTTTTATTTTCTAATAAATCCGCCAAATTGCGTTAAAGCATGATTAATCAGAGCGGGAGAAGGTTAAGGCCGTCCTATAGAAAGGATAAGTTAAATGACTTAACTCAAGTGACTCAAGTGTTTTAAAGAGGTATTTTCGTATACCATTTCTATTTCTACTCTACGTTCTGCTCCTTTCAGTAATGAAAGGGGCTTTTTTTTGGCTGCTCACTCGATTTTCGGGACATTATTTTGAAAAAACTTGCTTGATTTAATAAAAAACCCCGTGAAAAATAATAAAAAGCAAGATTTATTCGTCTTCTATTAAAAAACAGACAACGGATGATTAAGCCGTGCAATTGCGGTTAAGAAAAACCTATGAATAGGGTAATGACTCAAGTGTTTAAGGAATTTTAAATCATGCCCATTCAATCGGTAACCCTGGCTGAGACCCAGCAATTTATGCGCAGCAACGAACAGCTTCGTACCCACCCCCGCACGGTTCGCCTGGCGGATCTCGACGGTGACAAAAGTGTGAGTGATCGCGAAGCTTTTAAAGCCCTGCAAAACGATCGTTTAAGCCTCAGCAATAATCAGCTTTCTAAAGGCAGTGCCCCCAACTTCAAGCCCTCAGCAGAAGGCTTGATAGAGGGCGCTAAAATCAGTGGCCGAAACGCCTCACTGGGTGGCATGATCGGGCTGGTAGGCTACATGGCTGCAGCAGATCATATTGCGTCTCCAGCTATTGAAAACGGATTCCTTTTTGCGGGAGCCACTCTGGCCACCAGCACCCTGGGTGGAGCCATTACCGGTGCACTGGTAGATAAATCATTGATTAGCCCTGAAGCCGCCTCCATGGTAGGAGGGGCCACCAATCTGGCGTTGGGCACCGGTGCCACGCTTCTGGCCCATAAAATGGGGTTGTCCGGCGGAAAAATAGGAACACTGGCCTTTTCCGCGCTCACCTCTGCCGCTATCGGAGGCTTTGCTGCTCACGAAGTCAAAACTGACGGCAAATAACAGTTTTTTATATTTCTACTCTACGTTCTGCCCTTTCTTAGTGAAGGGGCTTTTTTTTGCAGGTGACATAGAAGGATCAGGTGGATAGGCCCGTGGATACGGCAATTCTGTATATACGGCGCGAAAGTAAGGAAATCGCTCTAATGCCTTGATCACGTCAGCCACCTTCTTTTTTCGACTGAAATTTAGCGTAAAAACACCACTTTGCAACATTTTAGGACGAAGCCGTTTTTTCTTTTGCAAATAGTCTCGCCACAGCGCATAGTCCTCTGCATTCACCTCTCTTATTTGCTCCCCGTACACAGCAGAGACTCCAAGAGATTTCAGAAAATCGTTAAGAGGTTCAAGGCTTATGCCCCCAAATTCTCGCAAGTAAAACTTTTTATGCTTCACCACCAACAAAACATCCATCTGTTCCAAAAATTCCACCTGAACAGATCCTTTCTTGTAAAAAGAAGGCATGCCAGAAATGTGTGTAGGTCGGTTATTTTTGTTGGGCGTCAAAAACCCGTCCACCAAAAAACGCACCTTTTGTTTTGTGGAAAAGAGAACTTCAATACGATTAACACCCTTCACCAGTGTATTGGGCAATTCAAAAGACGTGGAATGTGCTTGAGAAAACTGCTGGATTTTATGACCGTTTAATATGACAGTAAATGCCCCTAATACCTGTGGAGACGCAAGGCTAAAAATAAGTTTTCGATTGAGATCTTTATCACTGGCATCAAAATGGAGAGCATGATTCACCTGAGACAAATCATGCTCAAACTCGCATATTCTTCGCCTCGTATCTGAAAGGGGAATTTGAGCTGAATTTTTGTCGGGTATTTCTGAAGGTTGTTTGACCAGCGTCTGAGCACAGACCTCAGCGTTGAAGAAAAAAATACAAAAGGGAAGCAGGAGAAACAATCTTAAATTAAGCTCTTTTGAGCATGTTTCAGTATCAAAAAACAAGTATAAAATTTTCTTTCTGTTCTTTATGACATACACTAATGCAAACTATATTTTAACAATTATTTACAATAAAAACCTGTTTTGAGTGTTGCAAATATGTTTTTTGTAATATACATTTAAAAAGCCACCACACACATCCGTTGAGTAAATTTTCCCAAACATTCTTACATCAACTATTCAGGATAGACGTAACAGTTTCATGAAGTAGTTGGTGCTCAAAAGAATAGAAATAGGCTTGTCCAATATGTTAGTACTAAAAAAATTGCAACTAAATAAAAGATCTATACTTATTTTCATGTATATGGCATTTATAAGCTCATGTGTAGCTCCAGCCACAAATCCAATTGCAATGACGATTTCTGACTCACCCCAGAACACAAGCTCCTTTTCCTCAAAAGGACTTATTCCCTTAGATACAACTCCTCAGAGACTCTCTCTGGTTGATAAGTTGCCAAAGGTCAAATTCCACCAGAAATTTGGAATAAACTTCGTAGCATATCAGGATAACAGTAATAAAAGTCGGCGCACACAAAGAAAAAGAGAGCGATTATATAATCTTATAAAAACGTATGGACGTCGTAGTATTTTAATGCCTCAAAACGGTAATTTTGACTTAATTCTACAACCAGGAAAAAGATTTAGAGTTGTTGATAACGATGGTACTGATGGTGAGGCTAAAATTCAGGTACCAGAGAAAAAGTTTGCCTTGTTTTTAGGCTCCACAAAATTTAAAAAAATCAGAGGAACAGGTCAAATTACTGTTTCAGACACTTTATACAATGTCGAAGATACTCTATTTGACGAAAAGGGCAAAGAGAAATGGTGGAAGATTGGGATACGAAAATTTCCTATCCCGAGTTCATGGCTTGGTAGTTCTACCAACGATTATAAAATAAGTTTTAATAATAAAAATATCAACATCTTCAAAATGCAACTAATTGAAACTGATTCCTCTGAGGATTTACCCTTTTCGGTAGATATCAGTCCTAAAATCGATTGCTTCAATTTGTCAGGCGCTGGATTAATTGCCTATTTGAGTTATTCAAACAACATGCCAGAAGCTCTTTCCATACCCGCAGGTAAAAATAATTTTTTTAGTCCGCCAACAACAGGAGGAACATTAACTTCTTTTAATCCGGGTACTTCCAACTCCTATCCATCTCACGAGCAAGCAATTTATTTTAATAATGAAAATATACAAGAGGGCTCTACTATTTCCTGGACTTTGAATGGAAGAAAATACGTACTACCAATAAACCAAGAGAATATGTGCTCTTCATCTTCAACAAACTCTGTTGTCGTTCCAAAAGATATTGAAATCAGAAAACGGCTTATCGCTCCTATAAATATTGATGCAAACTCCGTGAAAGAAATATCTTTCAACGCAATTGATACAGATTTGTTGAGAAGACTAATATTAACGATCAAATCTAATTCAAATATTGGCAAATTTGAATTAGAACTAAATGGGGTCAACATCTCTCAAAATATAGATTCTGATTTTGCTTCAATACAGGTTCCTGAAACTTTGGTTAAGGGAAATAATAAATTAAAAGTCGTAACCGAAAGCTCTGCATTTGAAGTTTTTCTAGAGGGCTTCATAGAACCTATTCAAATACCAGGTGCGGCACACAGTAGACTGCCTTATTTTCTTAGCATAAATAAAATAGACCACGAGAAAGGAATCGTTGAAGTAAAATTTCTGGAAGAAATGAGAGTTGAAGCAGTTCTTATCAATGACAGGCCCGGCTTCAAAGCGCTGAGAGGAATAAGTTTATACACCTTAAATAAAACATTGCAAGAATTAGGAATAATAGATATTTATCAAGATAGAAGAACTCCTGTAGAATTAGATGAATTGGAGAAAAAAAAGGAAGCTTACTTTCAATCAGAACAACCACATTCGGGTTTATTTTTTACTTTAAAATTTAATGAGGAACAAGACATATATCCCATAATAAATAAGCTTAAGGCCTTACCTTTTTTTGAGGAAGTCTTTCCTTCATTTACTTATAGTATGCCAACTCCAAACGTATCATTACCAATAAACCCTGGACCCAACATACTTAATGAAAATGGAAAATGGAGAGAGGCCATCTTTCTTCAAGAAGCGTGGGACATTTCGGGAAGTAATAATCTTACTCCTGCTGGAAGCAATATCCCTACAAGAGTTGGGCTTATTGATTGGGGACTGGCCCGCCATCCATTTTTGGATATCATTGATCTCCCAAGTGTTGGTACACCAAATTTTCCTAGAGATAACCACAATTTTGTTTTTAACTTTGTAGGTAATGATGGTGACTCCTTTCAAAATCTACTTCCTATCGAAGTAGAACACGGCACAGGAGCCGCTGGTATCATTTGGGCCTCATATAACCCGGCTCAAAATCAAGTAGGCGTTATCCCAGGAGCCGTCTCTGACTCTCTTGTTGTTGATTCTTATACAGTACAAACAAAGTCAGCTTGTAAAGGGGGGACTGGCTCAGTATCTGTCCTTGACTTTTATGGTCGCTGTGACCCTACATTAGATTCCCTTGCTCTAGCAATCAAAAGAGGGGCCAATATTGTAGCAGTAGAAGCAGCTCATCCGTGGGGCTTTCCCGTTACTCTTGCATTTCCCAAAGTTAGAGATGGAATAAAAGATCTGACTATGCGAGGTGCAAGTATTGTTATTCCTGGTGGAAACTATGCCTGTTCAAATATAAAAAGCCAACAAGAAAAAAACACCTGTCTTAGTTATGCCAGCTTTGATCAACCAGGTTTTTTCAGTTGGAGTAGGGGGCAAGGATTTGGATTTGATATATCTAAGATGGATGTAACAGCTTCTATTGGAGGCAAAGTTTCGCATATTGCTAAAGGTTATGCTACTCCAGATGACGGAACTATAGTGGTTGGTGGAATAACTCAGTATGGAGACCAAATTGACCACGCTGTATTTGAAGGTAAAGATTTATTATACAGCCATGGAACTTCTGCATCCATAGATGATATTCATGGCAGAATAAATCCTGATAGTAACAGTAAGGGTCATGGAGTAGATGTTAGCGGCATTTCACAGCCTGTTTACTGGACTACGAGTCACGACCCTAGCGTAGGATACATGTTATTTAACGGAACTTCTGCTGCCACTCCTATGATAGCAGGTGTCATAGGTTTAATGTATGAACAGCATCCAACTCTCAATAATTTAAATGTTCGAAAAATATTAGCTCACAGTAGACAAGAAGACTTAATGCCGAGTTCTGTTAATACGCCTGGTATGATAAATGCTTATTTAGCCGTTTGTATAGCACAAAAGTCTAGAGTTGATACAAACTTAACTGCTGATACTCTAAGAAATTACAGAGACGAATGTGATAGCGAATTACTTTTCAATACCTTTAGTATAAATAATGCTGATCCAGCACCAAACTACCCTCCTATTCAAAATAATCCCGTTTACGAAAGAGATAGCTTCAAAGGCTTTCTAAAAGTAGGCAATACCCTTCAAGTAGATGATAACGCTTTTG
>CAYFGW010000165.1:0-11555 GCA_964342365.1 uncultured Candidatus Sericytochromatia bacterium
GTGGCCCACGGGCCAGCCCGTGTAAAAGCACAGCAGGCGCAGGGCCTCTTTGTAAATCTGAGTAGGGTCTTTCGCGCTATGAACGGCAGTGGCTATTTCTTTGAGCAGATGGGCCCGATGTTCGTTGGCCTGTAGAGCGAAGTTAAGCCGGGTCAACTCGGAGGTGCGCTCTTGTACACGACCTTCTAATTCGTGGTTAAGCTCTTCTAACTGAAGCCGTTGACGGTGACGCTCCAGAGTATAGCGAAACACCCGTTCCAGAAGAGCTGCATCAATATTACTCTTGAGAATATAGTCATCGGCACCGGCTTCCATGGCCTGGGTGTCCAGTTCGTAATTGTCAGCGCCCGTTAAAATGACAATGGGCACCTGATTACCCCTGCCACGGATCTCTTTGATCAGCTCAACGCCCTGATAGGCGCCCAGATAACCGTCCATAAGTACGAGATCCCATTCGTCTTCACAGGCGGTGTCTACCGCCCGATCTCCGTTGGATTCCCAATGCAATGTAACGGGAGTGGCAATGTCTTCCACGGCCTCACGGGTAAGAAAATAATCGTCTTCGTCGTCTTCAATGAGCAGAATGTTCATAGAGCCGGCAGTTTTACCGTGTCAAACCAGTAGTGTTTCAGGGTTTGCATCACGTTGAGCAGCTCCTCATAAGAGGCGGGTTTGGTAATAAAGCCGCTGGCCCCGCGGGCGTACATGCCCTGAATGTCTTTGGGGTGGTTAGAGGTGGTAAACACCACCACCGGAATCTGACAGGGATCCTGATTTTTTTTGAGCTGTTCCAGAGCTTCCCGTCCGTCTTTGATAGGCATATTCAGATCCAGTAAAATCAAAGCTGGCGGGTTTCGAGGATGTTCCTGCACGAACCTCAATAAAGATTCTCCGTCGTTTACAAAGAAAGGATCAATATGTTCTGCGGTTTCAAGCCAGGCATCTTCGGCTAGCAAGCAATCGTCCTCGTCATCTTCAGCAATCAATAAATAAGACATCAGGAAACCCCCTGTATATGTTGTGGTGTTTTGGGTAAAGTAAAAATAAAAGTAGAGCCTTCATCTGGCGTGCTTTCCACGCTCAGGTTGCCGCCATGATGCTCTATGATTTTCCGGCAAATGGCGAGTCCAATGCCGCTGCCGCTGTAGTCTCGACGACCGTGTAGGCGCTGAAAGGGTTGAAAAATTTTGTCTGCAAACTCCGTACGCAGGCCAATGCCGTTGTCCTTTACCCTTATTTTGTGGTGGGTCTCCGTTTCGGCAGCTCCCACATGAATTTCAGGCTGTCGTCCGGGAGGCATAAATTTCAGAGCGTTTCCCAGCAGATTTTGTAACACCTGATGCATTTGCAAAGGAATGGCGTTCACCGTGGGCAGATCATCGGCGGTAATCCTGGCGTCGGTTTCTTCGATGCGCAGGGCCAGGGCTTCTTTCACCGCATTGAAAGTTTCATTCAAAGACACGGACTCAAGAGTGTTTTTGACGGTGCCCACCCGGGAGTAAATCAACAGGTCCTGTATCATTTGCTGCATGCGCTCTGCGCTATTGTTCATACGGGCCAGATAATCTTTGCCTCGTTCTGTCAAATTCTCTTTGGCTTCCAGACGTTTGCCAAAGGTTTGCACCTTTCGCAGAGGTTCTTGTAAATCGTGAGAGGCAATATAGGTAAAGTCGTGCAGCTCCTGATTCTGGCGTTCTAGTGCTTCTGATTGTTGCTGTAGCAATGTGGCATTGGCTTTTAATTCCGTAATATCACGACCTTCGGCAATCAGGTGAGTTACATAACCGTGTTCATTGAGCAGCGGGCGCAGTGAAAAATCAATGGTCAATTGCCCCATCACGGTATCGCCCACGAGTTCTGTGGTACAGAGTTCACCTCTCTGTGCAATGCGTAGGCATTCTCTGATTTTGGTTTGTTGTTCGGGCAAATTGCGAAACCAGTAACCTTGATCCAGTGTATAGTCCAGCAGATTGTCTTTATCAACGCCTGAGGCGATCACGGCGTTTTCGTTCACGTCTACCATGACGCCGTCGGGAGAGAGCAGAGCCATAAAGGTAAAGGCTGAAGAAAAGGCGCCGGTGTAGAGTTTATTTTGCTCCCGTCGGGCCTGTTCAGCCAGTTTCTGAGCATGAATATCCTGCACCTGACCAATAATGTACTCAATATCTCCGTTTTCGTCTCTGGCCAGAGAAACGCTCAGTGCGCCCCAGCAAATATTTCCACCGGCGTCAATATAGCGTTTTTCCATGGCGTAAGATTTGATTTCGTCGGCTACCAGGGCATCAAACTGCACCTGATCGCGGCTCAGGTCTTCCGGGTGCGTGATGTCCTGAAACCCCATGGTTTTCAGGGCTTCTTCGGAGTAGGACAGAAACTGGCACAGGGCGTGATTTACCTGCAAAATTTGGCCTTCGGCGTTGAGCAAGGCCATGCCCACCCCCGCGTGCAAAAAAGCCGAGCTAAAGAGTTGTTCGCTTAATTCAAGCTGTTCATCAGCCTCGCGTCGGGCGGTCACATCTTGAAAACTGCCGAGCAGCATATTGAGATCTTCATGGTTGTCGTCAAAAAGACGGGTAATACTGGCAAGGCCCCAGAACACCTCACCATTTTGTTTGTAATAGCGCCGCTCCACTTCATAATGATCAATGTCACCCTTAAAAAAGGCTTCTCGTTGGTCCTGGCCAATGTGGGCATCTTCCGGGTAGGTGAGGCTGGCAATGCTCTGGGTTTTAAATTCTGCCTCGGAAAACCCGAACATATCGCATAATTTCCGGTTAACCTCTAAGATTTCCCCCTTGCTGCCCATCAGGGACATGCCCGTGGGAGCCTGGCTGAAAATATAGCTAAATTGCTTAAAAGCTTGCGATGTTTGCTTCACCGTTTCTGAATTCACTTAAACCCTGTTAGTCAGCGCTGTTAGTTAATGCTGTTAGTTAATGCTGTTGTAACGATACAATTGTTATTTGTATTATACTGTCAAATGACGTAGAAAAAATAAATTTTATGTGTAATTTTATATAAATTGCCATCTTGTGAAAAAATGTAAAATATTAGAGAGCGTTATTTATGCTAGTTTCCGAATGGCCCGCCACTCCCCTTGCCGAACGTATGCGCCCTGTGAGCCTTTCTGATTATGCGGGACAGACCCAGTTGCTCGCCAGAGAAGGCCCCGTGGCTCAAATGCTGACCTCAGGAACGCTGCACTCCTGCATTTTCTGGGGGCCTCCGGGGACCGGAAAAACTACCCTGGCCCGCCTGCTGGCAGAGCAGAGCGGCGCACAGTTGCAGGCGCTTTCTGCGGTATCTTCGGGGGTCAAGGACGTACGGGCGGTGTTGACACAGGCTCAGGAGCAGCAGGCGGGTTTGTTTGCTCAGCGCACGGTACTGTTTATTGACGAAATTCACCGTTTTAGTAAATCCCAGCAAGATGCACTGCTACACGCGGTGGAAACTGGCGATATCACCCTGATTGGGGCCACCACGGAAAATCCCTCTTTTGAGGTGATTCCTGCACTATTGTCCCGTTGTCAGGTGTATACGCTAGATCCTCTGACGACGGAGGCCCTGGATCATATTATTCAGCGCGCTCTTTCTGAAGATGAAGTGCTCAAATTACTCACCGTAAAAATTGAAAACTGGAACGTTTTGTTTCAGGGGGCCGGCGGAGATGCGCGAGTGCTTCTTAACCGACTGGAACAGGCCGTTCAATGGGCGGTTAGTCAACAGGCGGGTGAGGGAGCCATGGATGGGGTTGAGGTGCTATTGACCACAAAGCTGCTCACCCGTATCTTTCAGCGGCCCCTGTCCCATGATAAGGCGGGAGAATCTCACTACAATCTGGCTTCTGCACTGATTAAAAGCATTCGAGGGACCGATCCCGATGCCGCCATTTATTGGTTAGCACGACTGTTGGTGGGCGGTGAAGATCCCGTATTTATTGCCCGTCGCCTGTTGATTGCAGCCAGTGAAGATATCGGCAATGCGGAACCCTATGCGCTTTCTCTGGCCCAGGCCTGTTTACAATCGGTCAAAGCCATCGGCATGCCAGAGGCGCGAATTATTCTGGCGCAGACCACCACCTACCTGGCCAGCTGTCCTAAGAGCAATGCTGCCTATTGCGCCATTAATAAAGCCATGGCCGAGGTCAAACGAAGCGGTGATTTGCCCGTGCCGTTGCATTTGAGAAACGCACCTACCGCACTGATGAAAGAACTGGATTATGGTAAAGGCTACGCCTATCCTCACGATCATCCGGAGCATTTCGTCAAGCAAAACTATTTGCCCGAAAAAATGGCTAAAACCGTATTTTATCAACCCACAGATATGGGGAGAGAGAAATTTTTGAAGGCCCGTTTAGCCCACTTCTGGGATCAATAATTGTCGGGGGTTAGTAATTACCGGTAACCATGTCCAGAGAGGTGAAGTCACGGTCATCGTATTGCACCTTCACCGCACCAATCGCGGAACCAATGCCTACCACAGAGCCTACCACGACGGTGGCCACGGCACCGCCTACAACCACGGATCGCAGAGAACCTTTGATACTGTTGCCAATACTGCCCGACAGACCCTTGGCCTGATCAATCAGTCCCACGCCAGCGGTTTCTGCTACTTTTTGACCCACCTGAGCGGCGGCTTCCGTGCCCGCCTTGGTACTCACGCTTTTAATGCCGTTTTCCAGGACCGTTTTACCAATAAACATGGCGGTGACAGCGGTGGTCATTTCGCCAATGCCTTTAACGATACCGTTCTGGCCAGCGTCTTTCAGGGTCTTGAAAGTAGACACCCAGGGGGCTTTTGCCCCTTCCCAGGTGGTGTTGTTTTCGTTATTGATGTGCATGACCGTTAATTTCTGACCATTGACACGGGTAATATAATTTTTCTTGATGCGTTTGAGATCCAGAGCTCCCCGGGTGCTTTCATCTCCGTAAGCCACATAGAGTTTATCGTCTTCGCCCTTAAAATACACTTCGTCAATGCCGTTGTCGTCGGTGATAGACGTGGCGGTTTCTAAGGTAAAGTCTTCGGACACCAGACTCAGGGGCAGTTCATGGCCACCAATTTTTGCCACGGGATTGGCGGTGTGGCCCGTAAACCCTTTTTGCAGCAGTTCTGTGACCGCCGGAAAAGCGTCTTCGCTCACGTTCTGGGTTTTGATCTGATCCAGTAAAAAGGCCGCTTCATCTTTGTCGAGCTTGTTGTCTTGTAAAGCCTCGGTTTTCCAGGCTTCAAAGCGTTCCAGGTCGAGCTTTTGCCCGGGCAAAAGTTGCTGAAGTTTCTGTAAAGGGTTTGGCGTGATATTTCCCATCTGGATATTTTCGTCTCCGTCCGTTTCCTGTGGCTATCTTTCTTATCGGCCCATGCTGCGCTAAACTTGCTCAGCTTGCTGACGCAAACTTTCCAGTAAAGACTGACGGAGATCCGCCAGAAGCTGATCGAGGTTTTGTTCCAGGTTTTCCGGAGTGCTGGCCTGCATGACCTGTTCTAAAGTTCCCGCTAAACGGCGGATGGTAATTTCAGAAAGCCATTCGGTTTCCGGGGCTTTTTCCGTTTCCACTACGTTTTCACAGGCTTTTTGCACTTCTCGTTTACGGTTCAGGAGCTTTTTGCGCAGCGCCGGTTCTTCTTTAAAAATATCCCGCACCATTTGGCACACCGCAGGGGCCTCAGGCGATTGGAGGTGTTCTGCACTGAGCAGAATTTCCGCTCTTTGTGGTGAGATCAGGCAGCGCAGGGTGGCACTCTGGCTCCTGCTTTTACGGTTCTCCACGGTCAGGTAAATATCCGGGTTGGCGATGCCAGAAAGAGAATACAGGTCATAAATGCAATAATCTCCCACGGGCAGATCGTAAGGGTTGTCAGCACTCAGGCGCTTCCGTTTGCACCAGTCGTGCTTCACTTTATCGGGAAATAAACTACTGTAACTCAGACGCATAGGGCCGTTCCTCTGGCAAGATATATTCATTATACGTCATGGTTTGTGACTTGCGGCGTTTCCACCAGATCCAGGCGATGATCAGTCCGAGGATGAGCCCTGTGAGAATAGAACCCAGCACCAGCGGCCAGAGACGTTGGGCGGGTTTAGTGGGCCATTTTCGTGTCCGGGGGGTGTAGGGCTGAATGACCACGGTGTCTTCGGGGCGAGCCTGTAATACGTTGCGAATCAGGCTTTCGGCTTCCCTGGGCGATATATCCTTTCGTTGAGGGTACACCACCGTAAAAGATCGGGGAGCCGTATTCCGGGGCCGAGAGGGCCGGCTCAGCGTTTCTGTTTGGTCGTAAATCCAGGTGCGCTTTTCGTTGCGGTTTTCTCTCTGAAGCTGAAGACTCTCACTATGGATTTGAGGATTACGGCGGGTGACTTTACGTTCTTGCCGGATGGGGGGCGGTGCTGCGTGAGAGATATTCACCTGTACGCCGCTGCCAAACACCTGCTCAAGATACTGTTGCACGTGGGGGTCCTGAATCTGTTGATGGTTCTGAGCCTGTACTGTGGCAGTCCACAGGAGCATTACCGACGCATATATCAGGAGTATTGTGCTAACTATCCATTTTTGCATAAATTTATTGTGACGGGTTTAATCGGGAGATTTCAAGAGCAAAAGATTGGCAATCCAGGAAAAAGCCAGCCAGCCCACCGCAAAGCAGACTCCGCTAAACAGCAGGGCGTTGGTGGCTCCTAACGCCAGGCTCACCACGGTGCCCACCGCGAGAATGCCGAGAAACAGGGTGTAATAATTGAGAAACTGGCGATGGGGAGCGTAGGTCACCCCCTGGGTGCCCGCCAGCGGAATGAGCAGCATAAAACCCAGTATGCCTGCCACGCCTGTGCTCCAGGAACCCAGTATGCCTCCTCCAAGCAGGCAAATTCCACTGCATACAAGCAGGGTGCCCATCTGTTTTGCTCCCCGGGTTTCCTGAGGGGTGAGCAGGTATTTGCCGTGGGCGTCAAAACATAAGAAAATATTAAACAAGGGCTCCACCAGCCAGGTCATGAGCACAAATCCAAAATAGGCCACCATAAGGCCAATGGTTACGAAGGGCCAGCTGTCTCCGGCGTAAGCAAACAGGAGTCGCAGGGCAATAATCCAGAGAATCATCAGTAAAATTTGCTGACGGGCCCCGTATTTAGAAAGCCAGAAACGATAGCGCTGAAAGAGTCTATACACCCGGTAGCGGGCCCTGAGCGCTTCTAACATGCCCTCTCTGGCCCATTCCAACTCAGGCATCAAACGCAGTGCCTGTCTAAAGGCGTCGAGGGCGGCTTCGGGCTGCCGCGCGTAAAGCAAAGACCAGCCTCGATTGGCGTGAACCCTTGCATTTTCGGGATCGTGGCTCAGGGCTGTGTCCAGATTGCTCACGGCGGCATCACCCTCTCCCATGCGCATCAGGGCCATGCTGCGCAAATTCAGGGCGTCAATATGTTCCGGGTCAAATTGCAGGGCAGTTTCCGCGCTTTGCAGGGCCTGCTGCCAGAGGGCCTGCTGCCAGTAAATCAGGCCCAGACGGGTATGGTAGTCGGCGTCTTCGGGATCCAGAGCCAGCGCCTGTGACAGGCTTTCGCGAGCACCTTTCAGTTGGCCCTTTTCTTGCAGCACAACCCCCAGGATATAGTGGCTGTAGCTGAGTTCCGGGCCCAGCCCCACGGCGGTGCGCGCATGTTCCAGGGCGGAGGGTAACTGTTGCATTTCGCTATAGCACAGGGCCAAAAATGCGTGAATAATAGGGCGGTCGGGTTCTTCTCGGAGCCAGGTTTGCAAAGCGGTCACGGCCAGCGGGTATCGGCGCTGATCCATGAGCCACTGAATGCGTTCAGGATGGGACATACTTAACCGGTTGCGTCAGGAATCCAGATATTTGAGAATATCGTCATAGAGTCCGCCCTGATTGGCGTAAAGGGCGTAGTTTTTGGCGGTGGTAAACCATTCCTGGGTGCTCGGACGCACCTGTTTGAGGCTTTTGAGCAAATCTTTTTGACGCAGCGGTTCCGGAACGCCGCTTTTCATGGCCGCTTGCAGTTTGTCTTCAATGGTCAGATCCACCACGGCTGCCAGATCCGCTCCTGAATAATGACGGGTTTTCTGGGCCAGAGCCCCGTAATCAATGTCTCGTGTGGGTTTATTGCTGAGCAAAATTTTGAAAATGGCGGCTCTTCCTTCGGCATCCGGTGGGGGCACAAAAACAATGCGATCAAAGCGACCGGGCCGCCTGAAGGCGTTGTCCAGCTGCCAGGGCGCGTTGGTGGCCGCCAGAATAAACAGCCCTTCATTGCTGTGGGTTTGACCATCCAGTTCCACCAGAAATTGATTGATCACCTGTCGGCCCGCGCTGCGGCGCATATCCGAACGTTTGCTGCCGAGGGCGTCCACCTCATCAAAAAACAGCACACAGGGTTTTTTACGGCGGGCCTCTTCAAAGAGCCCGTGCAGGTTTTTTTCGCTCTGGCCCAGCCACATGTCTAAAATATCGTGAATGCCCACGGACATAAACTGGGCGGTGACTTCACCGGCTGTGGCCCGGGCCAGATGGGTCTTACCACATCCGGGAGGGCCGTACAGAAGCAATCCGCCGCCGCTTTTTTTGCCGTAGGCGGCGTAGAGTTCCGGATGCTGAAAAGGCGCAATAAACTTCACCTGAATGTCGGATTTGACCTGTTCCATGCCGCCCACCTGTGAAAAATCAATGGCCGGTTTTTCGGTGTTAAACAACTCCGTGGGCGGAATTAATTTTTGGTTGGACAGATCCGGTCCGTCCAGCGCCGGAAGCGGCTCCCGTGGCGGAGTTCCCTCAGGTGATGCTGAAATACCGGATACGGAGATGAATAATTGGGTTTCTAAGTCCTCACGAGCCAGTTCTGGATACGCCTTGACGGTGTCCTGATACAGAACTTGTCCCGCTTTGAGATCCGCGGTGTGAATCAGGTGGGCCACCATGAGCATGTCGCGCCGCGCGGCAATTTCTCCGCTGACGTGTTTCAGGCTTTCTAAAATGGCGAGGGCCACGTTGAACTGCTGCTGATGCTGATAGGCGTTGGCCAGCAAAAGCTGGTTTTCAGGAGTGTCTTCCCGTCTGAGCAGTAGTTTGAGTTCTGCCACCGCTTCTGTGGCTTCTCCGTGGTGTAAAAGCATTTCTGCCAGATGCTTGCGCAGAGACAGATTCTCCGGTGATGCTTCCAGCGCCTGGCGTAAGCCCGCAATCAGTTCATGGTTAAAGCTCATGTCAAACCGTCGCCGTCCAACAGCTCAAAAAAACTGCTTTCGATGACGGCCTGCATAATATCTTCTTCCTCATCTCCTAAGAGCTCTTCTAAAACTTCAAACACGTTTTCGTCCTGAAGTTCCAGCAGAGAGCGGGCGGTGATTTTCTGGACCAGCCAGTGGTCGTCTTCTAAGCCCCGACGCAGGAGGTCTTCGACTTCCGTATAGGGCATTTGTCGCAGGCCGATCACTGCACTCAATCGGGCACCCCAGTCCTCGTCTTCTTGCAAAACCGTGCCCAGATATTCTTTGAACTCCAGTCCTTCACCACAGCGACTCATGGCCACCGCTACCGCCAGCTGAACCCGGGCTGATTCTGTGTCGTCAAACAACTCCTGAAGTTCTGGCAAAAACTGATTCAGTTCTCGCTCTCCCACCACGCGAATCACTTCAATGAGAACATTATCTTCTTTGTCTTCTAAACCCATAATGACCGCTTGATCGGCGTTGGGATGATCCATTTTTCCGAGCGCCCTTGCAGCCATGCTGCGCACGGATTCATCGGGCGCCTGGAGCAGGGCGTTGGTAAGGGGTTTAATGGCCCGTTTGTCGCCAATCATAGCCAGCGCCCAGGCGGCAATGGCCTGATAATGAGGCTTTTTGAGGCGTCGAATCAGCGGCTCCACAGCGCGGGAGTCCCGCAGTTCGCCCAGGGCAATGGCAGCGGCGTCTTGTACACTGCTTTTTTCGTCTTCAAGGGCGTCAATGAGCACTTGTAGTGCCCGCACGTCTCCCAGTTCTGCCAGCGCACCTGCGATCACTTCCCGGACCTGAGCATCGTCTTCTTCGCGGAAGCGTTCGAGCAGGGTTTCGGTAATCTGTGTGGCTTCTGCCTTGCCCAGCAGCCAGATGCCTTCCAGAATGCCGGAAAAACTGTCGTCGGTGATACGCTCTGCGAGCACTTCCACCACGTCGTTGTCCATCATTTCTGCCAGGTTTTTCACCGCTTCTTCACGCACAGCCTCGTGATCGTTTTCTAAAAGTTCCAGATAAAGCTGCTGGAGTGGGGTAAGTCTTGGGCCTTTGCTCATGCGCTCAGTCCTTCTTTGCCTAGTTTGCAAATATGCTCGAACGCTTCCTGACTAACGGGTTGTATCGATAGGCGCATGCCCTTTTTGAGCAGGAGCATGCCTTCCAGGGCTTTTTCCTTGCGCAGCTCGCCCAGAGGCAAAGTGTGTTCAAAATGGCTCACGTATTTGACTTCTACCATTTCCCAGCGCGGGTTGTCCGGGGTGGACTTCGGGTCAAAATAGTGGCTGTCGCTGTCAAACTGGGTGGGATCTACCACATGGAGCTTAGACACTTCGGCCAGTCCCACGATGCCTGGTGGTTTGGTGTTGGAATGGTAAAACAGCACCCGATCTCCAATCTGCATGTCGTCGCGCATAAAATTACGGGCCTGATAATTACGAATGCTGTCCCAGCCGGTGACGCCGTCTTTTTTGAGATCATCGAGGCTGTATACATCGGGCTCTGATTTCATTAGCCAGTAACGCATAGCACCCTCCTTTTTAAGATTTTCTATCAAGTATAACGCACCGGGGCACTAATACCGCGTACTCAGGCTGCGTGCAATATAAAACAGTAAATAGCTAGTGGTAGCCATGGCCCAGAGATCAAAGAAGGCCAGCCAGAAACCGTGGCGTTTTTTCCAGAGGGGCCAGCACAGGGCCCAGATTCCCGTGAGACCGGTAGCAGACACCACCGACCACAGGACCTTACCGTACCAGCCCATTTTTAGACCCTCTGGCGGTGTAATTCCCCAGGCCCACTGACGTGCTACCGGGTAATACCAGAGGTTGGGAATGGGGAAAATTTCGGTGAGCAAATAACTCAGGCTATAGATAAACACAAAGCAACTGCACAAGGTCCACCAGAAGGGACGTTGCTGATGAGAAGCCTCCGGGGACATCAAACGACCCCCTTGAGGGCCGTCAGCCAGAGGCCGGCCACCAGATTAAACCACACAATGAGGGTTAAACAGACTGACAAAAAGACGTAGACGCCTACCCGTTCCCGGTGCTTTTCGGGATGTAGGGTCAGACTCAGTACAAAATAGGCCACCATCAGTCCCAGACCGATACCCGCCCAGTGTTCCTTGATGTCAAAAAGCTGGCTGGCCCAGGGCATTTTGGGGTCGAAATACTGGGCCCGTACGTGGTAACGGTAGTTGGGGTAAACAATGGCCCCCAGGGTAAAGGTGAGTCCGTAGGCCACCAGGGATACCTTTACATAAAGTTTTTCCAGGAACACTTTTTTATAACTGCCCCATAAATAAGGCACCGTGAGCAGCACATT
>CAYFGW010000166.1:0-11471 GCA_964342365.1 uncultured Candidatus Sericytochromatia bacterium
CCAGGGAGACATTGCGGAGTTTTTAGACTACACCGCCCTGGAGCAAGACACCCGCAATACCATTGGCACCCTCACCCTGGCCCACTCCTCTCGCTCTGAGGCGTTTCGTGACAGCATCCGCACCCATTTAAAACCGCTGGCGGTAGGCTTCGTGGACGTACTCAATGAAAATATTGCCAGCGATACCAAAACCGAGTTAGAAAATCTGGCCATTGACAGTTTGATTGACGGTTTACGCATCAATAACCGCGAGGTGCTGGCCCCGATTAATTTTGAAGCCATTGTGCGTCAGCAGGTGATGAACATGAACCCCCGGCGTATTGAGGCGCTTTTTGACTTTGCCAAACCGGTGTTTCGGGCCCTGATTATTTATGGGGCTTTAGGCGGCGTTATCGGCATTGTGGCTGGCATGTTGGCGGCCCTGGGTTAAATCGCCCCCTGTTGTGAAAAGATTAAGATTATGATAAATTATAAACAAAGCGTTCGTCGCATATGCAATTGAACTGAGGAGTAGAACTATGAAATATCCCCTGACCCTTCTTGCCTTCGCTCTGATCACCGTATCGGCCTGTGGCCCTCGCACCGTAACCCCTCCCGTTCAGCGCGTTGCCCCCCAGATCACGGCACAGAACGTTACCCCCAGCGGCATCGTGGAATCTCGCTTTGAATACAAAAACGGAAAAACCGAACTCAATTTAATTATTGAACGCAGCAGCGGTGAAGAGCTCACCTTGCACACCCTGCAAAGCCCCGGTAGCAGCAGCGTCAAAACCCAGACCACCGTCCGCGACAGTAAAGATGGACAAATCAACGCCCGTTACGGCACGCTTCCCGGTGAAGCCCAACTGGCGGTAAAACTGGCCGCCAACAACGGCTGGCGCGACGTTTATAGAGACCTCAAAAACCGTTACGAACTGGCAGGACTCCTCTGAGGTGCAACCCCGTCTTCTGTTTGCAGGCTTCGCCTGTGCGCTGAGCCTGATCTCGTGTCAAACGCCGCGCAGTACCCCTCCCGTTAACACGGTACAACCTTTACAGGCACAAAACACCATTCGGAATCGGGATCGCTTTTTGTGCGTGATTGAACCCGCCAAAAACAACCGTTCCACCGTCAAAATCATGGACCTTCAGTCCCTGTGGGTGCGTCGCATTGACTTGCCCGGACGGGTACTCACTCTGGCCGGTGACCATGCTACCAAACAACTCTTTTTGTCCCTGCGTTCAGGCACCAGCAACCCGGACTATGGCCTGTACAGTCTTGATCTTAACGATCTGACATTGGATCGCCCCCTTTCTTTTAGCGCTGCCAATCTGGTACCCATTGACTTTGCCATTCGAGACCGCAAGGTGTTTGTTTCTGCCAAAGAAGCGGGCGTGGGCGGATTGATCAGCAATGATTTGGACGCCGGTGGTTGGGAATACCTGGCTTCTCACTTTCCGGCGGGATTACTTGAATGGGGCGAACAACCCCATTTAATGCAGTCCGTACATTTTGGCGATGACGTGATTGAGCGTACCACCATTGACATTCGCGAAAAATTCATTGTGGAGCGCCAGCGTTTTGCTCACGGGGTTCCCTTTGGTAACAACGTGGGACTCTTGTCTCCCAGAGGTAAATTCTTTTACGCCTTTCACCAGTTAAAAGGTGAAGTCAGCCTTTACGCCTTTGATATCGAAAGTCAGTCGGTGAATCGTCATGTGGCCCTGCAAAAAGCGGTAGGCATTTTGTACAGTTCGGTCATCAGCAAAGACGGGCGTTATCTCTATGCCACCATCGACAATCGCATTGAACGCTTCGAGCTACAGGGCACCTTCTTACGCCGTATGCGTCCAGTCAACTTAAAAATCAACGAGGCGCGACACCTCACCCTGTCCCAGGACCAGCGCACCCTGTATGTGACCCACGAATCCTCTGATCAGATCAGCCAGATTCATCAAATTGACAGTGAAGTGGGCTACCGCGTGGATAACTTCCCGCTGGCGGGCAAAAACCGGGAAGTACTGGTGTTCTAACCCGTTCTGTACACAACTTTTGTAGGATTTTCCCTATAATAGAAGCATAAGGAAATATGCATGTTACCTGAACAGGCGTTTTTAACGGACCCGAACTACTACGAGCTGCTGGAATTGGAGCCTTCTGCCACCCATACGGAAGTAGAAGCTTCTTTTCAAGATGCCTCCATGTCTCTGAACCTGAAGAGTGAGGATCTGGAAGTGCGTGTGGAAGCCGCTGAAAAAATGCTGCAACTAACCCGCGCTTATGAAACCCTGAGCGATCCCGTTATGCGGGCCCGCTACGATTTACAAACTCTGGGCCGCAAGGATCTGCCGGTACAAGAAAAAATAGACGTGCTGTTTAAAGAAGGCATTCGGGCCTGGCGACGCAGCGAAACGGATCTGGCCCTGCGCTATCTTAAAGAAGTAGCGGCTCTCTATCCACATCGCCCCCTTTATCGCGTACATCTGGCCATTGCCTATGCCGAAAAAAAATGGATTAACTTTACCGAAACCGAACTAGAAACCGCTCTGCGCCTGGATCCCGACTATAAGTTTGCTAAAGAAACCATTGCGAAGCTGCTTTTTAAGCTGCCCGACCGCAAACAGCGCTGGTTTCAGTCCCGCTTAAACCAGCAGGTCGCCCTGCTCACGGGAGGCTTTGTACTCTTAGCTGTCCTGATTGCCACAGGCATTCCGCAGGGTATGGTCAATCGCGTGGCAGGCAACTTTTTTCAAGAAGACGGCCCCAGCGTACAGGAGCTAGAGGCCCAGCTGCCTGCAGACATGGTGGAATCCTTGAAACAGAAAGCGCCGCAAGGCAACTTCAAAGCCATTCCTTACTTCAAATCCGACTATAAACCACCCGGGCAGAGCTTTGACTATACCAATCTCAAGGCCCGCAACAAGGTATTCTACCCGGCGCAGGCCACCGTGGCCATTACCTATGAAGACGGCAGCGTCCTCACCTATCGCCCTCCGGAACTCAAGGGCTGGAAAAAAGTAGGGGATTTGCCGGTGATGATCACCGCAAACAATGAATTAATTCCCAGCCCCAGTACCCTGCCCTTAAAAACCGGCAGTGGAGAGGCCGTGAATATGAACGCTCCGGATTTTCCCAACGCGTATTTTCCTGAGTATGGAGCAGCCCCCGCCGCCGCTGCACCTGAAAAGAAGCCGTCCACAGCTCAAAATCCGCCCGTGAGTTCAGCCCCGACCGCGGCTCCCGCTAGCACAAAACCCGCCAATACACCGGCCCGGAACGCACCGGACGGAGGCTATAACCCTTATGGTCGCTAGAGAATTTCAGCAGGGGATTTCAGTAGTAGAGGCATTGGTAGCAGCGCTGCTACTGGGGCTGATGGTCACCATGATCTCCCCCATGATGTCCTATAGTTTCAAAAGCAGTTATCAGTCAAAAGAGCGCAGTGCCGCAGCACAGGCCGCTCAGCGTATCTTAGAAGAAGTTCAGGCTGCAGGCTTTGACGGTGCCAATGCTATCGTTTCTGAAGGCACCCCCACGGCCATTGTAGCCAATGATGTGCAGGGCCAACCCCTGTATATTTCCAGCACCGGTCAGGTTTCCACCACCGGTAGCACGGGTGCCAAGCTCATGCAGGTGCAGCGTTTTTACGCCTTTAACGCCAACGGCCCCGGTAGTGCAGACGACACCATCCAAATCACGCTCACGCTCAGCTGGCCCGGTGGAAAGGGCAAAGCCGTCACCATGGGAACACTGGTGACCCGCACGGGGAACGGTGCATGAAACAACAAGAGCGCGGCATTTCTATTGTAGAAGCCCTGATAGCACTGGTTATTGGCCTGGGCGTATTGAGTGCCGGCATTGGCTTCTTCGTTAAAACCACCCGCACCATTCAAATCGGTCAGGAAAATGCTGAGAACACCGCCGTCGCCCAGCAGGTACTGGCCCGTATGACCCGTGAAATCAAAGCCGCAGCCGTCTCACAGCCTCGATTGTTTAACGCCACGCCCGTGTGGAGCAACCTGCCGGCTTTGCCCTATACCGCCAAAGAGCTTACTCCCTACCCCAATACCGCCGGAGTGGTCATAGATCCAGCAGCTCCGGCGGCCCGTAAATTTTCGGCTCAGAGTGCCAGCGGCATTGAAAACAAGTGGTATCCCAATCCTGAAGCCGGAGGCAGCAACTCGCTGGTGTTTTACAAGGCTTTGCCCCCGGCCCCCGGTGGCACCACCCAGATTGAGCGTGTGACTTATCGCCTCGACGGTACTGAACTCATCAAAGAAGTGCAGCGCCCCCTGTCTGCCAGCAGCAACAATTTCCAAAACAGTCCTGCTCCCCTGCGCAACGTTATGGCCAAAGAAGTGAGCGAGATTCAGTTTACCTACCCTATTTTTATGCAGCAAATGAACGCTGCCCTTGATACCCAACTCACAGATATACAAACCAACCAGAGCCCGGCGGAGGCCCAGCGCTTTATGAATGAAAATTACCGTAAGGTGATCGGTATTCGTATTGTTATGCAGGGCGCCCGCATTGGCAACGACATCAAACCCGGCATTGAATTGACCACCGAAGTGAGGTTACGCAGTGAATAAACAATTACAACAACGCGGCATATCTATTCCCATGGTACTCGCCATTATCTCCATTACCATGATTGTGGGCCTGACCTTCATGGGCGTGGTGCGTCTTCAAACGGAGCGTGCGGGTTTTGAGCAAGCCACCATTACCTCAGCCTACGTAGCAGAAATCGGGTTTCAGCAGGTGCGGGCCAGGCTCTCTCCCTTAAACGGCGATTGGACCCAATTGCCCGACGCTGAAATTGAAAAAGACTGTACCGCAGGCAACACCAATCGGGCTCGCTGTCAGCATAGTCCCATTGATGCCAGCGATTTTAGCAACCTGCACCCGGTGTACGAAAACCCTCTGGACACCAGCTCACGAATTATTGGTCGCTATGAATACATTATTGAAACCGGCCAGAAGCGTTCTGCGGCCTTTGGAAACAGAACCGCCACGGGATCCACCGTGGGCTATGTACCCGGCTCCGCTCTGCCCGCTGAACAGGTGGGCTACGACGTTTACGGCAACAAACTTTGTGATGAAACGGTGGCTGGTGGTAGCTGCCCGGCGGGATTTGTAGGCATTAAGGTCAAAGCCTGGCTCACAGACAGCTCAGGTAACGAACTGCCCAAATCTAGACCCCAGACGGTGTATGGAGTCCTGAGTACAGATAGCCGCGACCCCGACGACGAAGGGCCTTCGGGGTACATGCTGGAATCGAATACGTCCATGCAGATCGGAACAAGTAGTAATTACAACCCCGATTCCGGTCGAATTGAAGCATTTGGCGGATTTTATGGGCCTGTTCATACCAACGAAAACTTCAAATTCGTCTGGGAGAGCAAAGATAAACATGCGGGAAATGATTACCCGGGCAATTATGTTGTAAGAAAATATAATGACAATCAATTCGATTCCGTTTTTCCAAACGAGCCAGCGAGAGGATTATCATCCCCTCCTCTGTATAACGATTATTTTTGGAGAAGGCCTTTCTGGGGAGTTCTCATGGCAGACCTGGGAGCACAATATTCTACAGCCCCCAGAATCAGAGAAGAAAATAATGATTTTGGATATCTCACCTATGGAAGAATTTTCAAAATCATGTGGAACCCTTCAGAATCTCCTCCTCCAAGTGGTGCCAGTTACGATGTGTTTTTCCGTAAACCGGATGGTACCAATGCCGTTGTCACTGCAACCAGAAGCGGAACACTTGTCGATGAAAATATTCAATCCCCTCTCATGGCAGATAGTTCTCTTTCATCCAAAAGCGAAGCCTGGCCACTCGTTGGAATTGAATATGCTGGAACCACTTACCCAAATGATAGCAGTAACGTGAAATACTACGCCAATTCAGCACATTACATTGGGTGGGATTATGATACCGGAACTGTCCGTGAATTTTCTCCGAGTGAGAGATATCGTGTTCGTTTTATTTCTCATAGCCCTATTGAAATTCATAACGAAATGACATATGCGGGAGGAGCACCTGAATACCGTTATTATCATACGCACCCCATGACCTCTTCATGGCCTTTTTATCAAACGGCTCATGGCCACACGAACTTATTGGGAGCTGATTTGGCCGCGAATACCACAAGTGATTATGATACTACCACATGGACACACAGCCATATCATATCCAATGATGTGTCACAGGATCCTATCACGTCCTCCAGCTCAGCAACAGCAGAAAATACTTTTCTCAAATTCGATAGTACGGGCTATAAACCCATATTGGCAGGAAGACACGAGATTCCATTATTACGCCCGGAATCAGATATTACAAATTATAAGAATCAGCTTGAACAACTCAACCAATATCTCAGACTAACTTTAGGTGCAACGCTCCCTGAAAATTCTGATGGTTCCATTAATGCGACCCCTCTGACTTCAGCTCCTTTTAATGCTACAAACTATGAAAAAGGGTATATTGTGGGTAAATTTCCCAGCACGATGCCCTCCACGACACCTTCTTTTGTAGACTTCAGAGCAGTATATTTTGGAGAACGTGATATGACGTACACCAGTGGTTCCAATGCTGGTGCACGCATTATTTCAGACACAGATCCCTACACAGAAACAAAACGCATCTGGGTGGACGATAACCCCACGTCTCCCACATATATGCACTCTTCTGACGCACAGGAAAACGTGAACTATAAAAGTTACTTATTCAGGCAAATACCCGCAGAAAAAGTAATTTTAGTGAGAGATGCTGCGGTACTTATTGGCAACTTAAAACCTCAGGGAGCAGGAGTAAACTGTGTTGGATTAACCACTAAAGGTCCTCATTGTCTTCCGTTCTTACCGGGTTATGCCAGTTCTGCGGTAGGTGAATCAACGATTATAGACGGTCAACTTACGATTTTATCTTTCACGACAAACCCGCCTGCAGACCCCGATGAATATAGTCAGGGAGATATTATTGTCGTGGGTAACGTGTTGTACAACAACAGCTTTTTTAAAGTAGAAGATGACCAGAAAAGAATGCGCCAATTTGGTTCAACTCCCGAGAGCCCATACTCTATTGCGTCACCCACCAATATCAATACGATAGGAGTAGAATGGGTAACCAATGAAGACGGCACTTTAAGTAGAGATGCGTCGGGGAATTTAATTGGTAAATGGAACGGCCTGGGGTTATTAGCTACTCACGATGTTAAAATTTCTGTGACGCCAATGGGTAATGGATATCAAAAAGCGACATTTAGCTTGCCAGATTGTAATATTGGACGTACTATAGACGATTTTTATGACAGCATGACTATTCATGGTCAGATTGTTGCTGGCAACCGCGTCAGAGTTCACGGATTTGTAGATGGCACCACCATTCCGGACCTACAAGACATAGACTTAGTTGGACTGTGCACCAACGAAGCCCCTTACGAATCTCAAAAAGATAGTTTGACGTTTTACGGCACGCTTTACTCCAGAGAAGCACCCAACTTTTCTGAATATTTCCGTGTCAGAAGAAGCTACTTTTTCGACGAATCCCTTGAAAAGAATCCGCTGGTGGGCGCTCCTTATTACCCCAAAACCGCCGGAGATTATAAGAACCAGACCATCTTTAACAATTATGCCAGCCTGGTACCCGGCACCTGGAAACAGGGTGTAAATTAAGGATTAACTGGCAAGACTTAGAGACGAACCGGAGGCTTCTTCTTTGTCGTAGAAGCCTTCGGTGTCTTGCACAATGTAAATGGGGCGGCCCTTCACCTCTTTATAAATTCGGCCAATGTATTCGCCAATAACGCCCAGAGAAATCAGTTGAATGCCGCCCAAAAAGAGGATGGTCACCATCATGGAGGCATATCCCGGCACGTCGACTCCCTGAATCAGGGTCACCGCCACCAAAAAGAAGGCATAAACAAAGCTCAGCAACGAAATCATGGCCCCCAGGTAGGTCCAGATTTGCAGAGGCAGCGTGGTGAAGGCAAAAATACCGTCTAAGGCAAAGCGCCATAGTTTCCAGTAGCTCCAGCTGGTTTCCCCCGCAAAACGCTGGGGGCGGTCAAAGTAGATGGTGGTGGTGCGAAAACCCAACCAGGCGAAAATGCCCTTCATAAAACGGGTTTTTTCAGGCAAGAGCTTGATGGCATCTACCACCTGGCGGTCCATCAAACGGAAGTCACCGGTATTTTTGGGAATGTCAATTTCCGACATGGCAGAAATCAGACGATAAAACATGAGGGCCGAAGACCGCTTGAGCCAGGTGTCTTCCTGACGGGCTTTACGGGTAGCAAGTACCACCTGATAACCTTCACGCCATTTTTCAACCATTTCAGCAATAAGTTCCGGGGGATCTTGCAAGTCCGCATCAATGGGAATCACCGCCTTGCCGCGAGAAAAATCGATGCCCGCAGTGGTGCCCGCTTCTTTGCCGAAGTTGCGGGAAAAGTTAATCACTTTAATGCGCGGTTCCTGCTCATGATGCGCTCTAAGCTGTTCTAAGGTGGTGTCACGGCTGCCGTCGTTCACACAGACAATTTCCCAGTGCTCGGTTAAGGTGTTCAAAATGGGGATGACCGTGGAGAAGAAGGCGTCAATACCCTCACTCTCGTTGTACATGGGGGCCACCAGCGAAATATCGGGTGTGGGTTCAGTCTGCGTGTTCATGATGCTCCAGAGCGTGCTGTAAAGCCCGGAGTTCAGGGGTCTCAGCAAGCGCTTCTATTTCAAAATTAATCAGGTGGTCAAGGGCCACATTTCTTTGGACACAGCGCCTGGCCAACATATCCATCAACAACGCACGAGAAAGACGGCCCGCGCTGAGAGCCTCCAGAGCATCATTTAAGAGGTCCTCTGAAAGCCGGAGCTGTTGCGACAATGTAGACAAAGAAATTTCCATGGGGGTTAGAGGGAACGCACCACGCGTCCGCCGCCGAAGTAAATTTTTTGCAGGTACTTGTCGTATTTGCCACCGCCCACCAGGGTGCTCACCTTCACGCCGTTGTAGGGTCCTTTTGAAGAAGAATGAATGACCTTGTTGTCGCCAATGTAAATACCCACATGAGTAGGGTATTTGCGATGGCCGCTGAAAAATACCAGATCACCTGGCTTCAGCTCATTCAGTTGGGCCAGAGTGTTGCCCACCCGCTGTGTAAACCCCTTTTGTTGATCGGCGTCACGGGGCAAAAACACGCCGTTCATGCGGTAGGTGGTTTGTACAAAACCGCTGCAGTCCAGTCGCTTGCCCAGCGTGCCGCCCCAGAGGTATTTTCCACCTCCGTGAGTGCCTTTGGGCAAATACTGCTTGGCGGTTTTAAGAATAGCTTCAGGAGTAGGTAAATTTGTGGAGTTGTGAACACGAGCGTCGGTTTTGGGAATCAAAACGGTTTTTCCATCGGGAAATTCCGCCAGGATACTCTTTTTCATTTCCTCAACCAGCTTGAGCCGTGTACCGTAATGCACCCGCGGAGACTCAGCAATATAAAGGACCTGCTGGTTATTTTCCCATTCTTTGTACCAGCTAAAATTCCCCTCTTTAATGTCTTTGCGCTCCACCCAGGCAATATAACCATCGTCTGCTAAGCGCACCAGCGCAAATTTTTGATCAGAAGAAAGGTCTAAGATTTGCATGCCCATACCCAGACGCATTTGCGTGGCCAGATTGTCTCCGGCTTTGGCCACGGGCTTTACATACAAATTGACGGCCTTTTTATTGGCCACCGCATAATCGTTACCGATACTAGAAAAGGGAAAGGTTTCTACCCCGGACATATCCACGCTGCCATAGGCAGCTTTGACTTTTTCGGCCAGAAGCTGCTTTTGGGTGGCGTTCAGCATGCGCCCTTTGAGCACCGGCTTATTATTGTTAAAGGTGAGCGTCAGGTCCATAAAGGTGTCTCTTTTGACGTGCTTGGGCACATGCAGACGATAACTCCCACAGGTGTCGCAGGATTTTTTCTGTAAGGCTTTAAAATCGCCTTCAAAGCCAATACGCTCGCGCCCGCTCTCTTTTTTGAGTAGCGCATCCATCGGGCCATTGAGCTTTTGCTCTAACTGAGGCAAATCCCCGGCAAAGGCGGGACAAGAAATAGTGAAGGTTAAAGCAGATAAGCTCAAAGCAAAAAACGAGGGTATCCAGCGCATGGGCAAAACTCCGGGGTGTAAATTTATGTTTTATTTTAACATACCGCCTCAGGGCAAACCCTCGTGTTAAAATAAAGCCCTATGCATAAAACACCTCAAAACGAAACAAGCCCCTGGCAAAGACGCCTCTCTTCTGCGGAACTTTCCCCCCTCCTCAATGGAGATACCTACCCTCAGGCTGAGCCCACAGAAGACGCCCACGGCTACTATCTGGAGATTGGTCGGGGCATGGGCTATTTTTCCTGGTTTCCAACCCGGGAGCTTATGCTACGTCATCTGGCCCATGTGGAAGTCCTACATTTGCCCGCCCGTATGCCCGAGCGCGCTGATTATGAAGCCATGGTGGATCAACTGGTTCCTATCTTAGAAGATTTTGAACAGCATCAAAACGTAACCCAAACCGTACAGGCTTACCATCAGGTTGTACCGGAAATTCAGCTGCAATGGCTGGGAAGCGTGAAAACTTTAAAAAATGATGTGACCGATTTCGGGAAACAGGTGCAGAGTGCGTTTTCAGAAAACACGTCTAAAAGCACGTCTAAGAGTACACAAAGTTGGCTGGATTTTCTTGGGGAATACGGGATCTGAGCTCCTCCGAAACGCTTTGAAGTCTGCGAAGCGTCAGGCCAATTCCAGCGGTTGCCCCACCTGAGAAACATCTGGAATCACGCTAGCGGTTTTAACCTCTCGCAAAATACCGAGCCACTGCCCAGCCAGGGGATTGTCTTTATCTAACCCCAGAGGCGTGGTGGGTGTGCCATAACCGGGCCCCACGTTAAAACGGGTGAGCAAAAACCCTGTGGCATCGTGACGCAGCGCATGGCGCACCACACTATCAAAACGGCCTAACAAGGGCACTTCTTTTAAACCCGGTCCGGGAATACCTCCGCTGGGATTCATGGCCATGGCTTCTTCTGGGGTAATGATACCTGCCGTTAGCGTACTCACTAAGATACCGTACTGTTTGTGTCTTTCAGAACCATAATGACCGCTTTCAATGGCTTTGTCCTTATCGCGCAGCACCTCCGGGTGCTTATAAGCGGCGGCTTTACGAGCGGAAAACGCTTCGGGAGACATATTTTTGAGTCCCTGTAAGGTTTCGCGGGTATCTTGTTCAAGGGTGCGGCTAAATTCTGAGGTTTTGTCCACTTCTACATCGGGCAGCACATCCAGATCAGAATGTTTCATGCCCTTATCTATCATGTCCTGAAACAAATTAAGGCTGGATTTTTGACGCTTAAGAAAGCCCACCAGTTTCCCGTGATTTTCCTGCATCTTTTCACTGGAGACCGATTCAATCTGCATGTGCATATCTTCTGGAGAGTTTAAGGAGACGGGC
>CAYFGW010000167.1:0-11301 GCA_964342365.1 uncultured Candidatus Sericytochromatia bacterium
GTGGCCCGTGGCCTGCTTGAGGTCCTGACTGCCGCGCATCACCTTCCAACCGTTGCGGGCGCTGGAGGTAACGCCCCTGAGCATCATGCTGCGCTTGACAGAATGCAGTAAATCGCTGCCGCTGATCATGGCCTGCGGCCCGTCGCTGTGACGCAGCATGGCAGACTGGGTATCTTTGAAGCCGCCAAACAGACTAATTGCACCTTCTTCAAAGGCCGCAGCAGCGGTACTCACCACCAATTGGTCCACGGGGGCAAGCACATCGTTTTTGAGTTGAGACGTTTGAGTTTTAGGAGAGGAAGCTGCTGCAGAAACACCCACGCGGGCGGTATTAGCTAGGGACAGAGGGGCATGAGCGGCAATAGCTGGCATAAATAGATTCCTTTAAAACGTTCTCTTCTATTTATAATATAGTTAAGGAAAGATTAAGTCTTGCTAGAAACCCCCTGATTTTTTTAAAATAAAATCATGATCAATAAATTCGTTGTACGCACACTGGCTTCAAGCGCCCTGTTTTTTAGCACCACCGGCATAGCTCCGGCAGCCTCAGCGGCTGAAACTCCAACTTCTGTAAAAACCGTTCGTTTTGTGGCTTTTGGTGATTTTGGCACCGGTTCTAAATCCCAATACGATGTGGCCCGGGCCATCAAAAAGCACTGCGAAAAAATGGGCTGCGATTTTGCCCTGACCCTCGGCGATAATATTTACAATAACGGCGTCCGCAGCGTTACTTCATCGCTATTTCAAAGTCATTTTGAAAAACCCTACGCAGATTTAAATATGCCCTTTTATATGGTGCTGGGCAATCATGATTACCGGGGCAATATTCAGGCCCAGTTGGACTATACGCACCGCAGCAAAAAATGGCGCATGCCCGCCAAATATTACACCTTTCGCAAAGGCCCAGTGACCTTTCTGGGGCTCGACACCAATATCCCCGGCAATGCCCGGCAAAATGCGTTTGTTAAAAGTGTGGTGGAGCAGCACGATACGCCCTGGCTACTGGCTTTTGGACATCATCCCCGTAAAACCTATTCCGCTTACAAAAACACCCAGTCGCGGGCCCTCAAGCAATTGATTGATCACACCTGCGGCGAAGCGCAGTTTTACCTTTCGGGCCACGAGCACGATCAACAGCATCTCAAAGCCCACTGTGGCACCGATTACCTCATTGCAGGCACAGGCGCCGGCAGACGCAAAAACGGACGGGGCAAAGACACACTATACAGCGGAAACCAACTGGGCTTTGCCTGGTTTGAAATAACGCCCAAAACCCTGCACTTTGCCTTTGTATCCAGTAAAAACCAGATTTTGTACGAGCACACGGAAAAACTTACGCCAAAAACACCCGCAAAAAATCCCGCAGCGGTAAGGTAGGCGCGTCTGCCGCCTGTAGCTCAGAAAACACCTGTTTTAAGGCCGCCCGTTGAGGCATAAACACGTAGCCCAGCGGATTGTGCTGCTGTCGCAATTCCACTTCCATTCGCTGCTGTTCAGTGTGACAGGTATAGGGCGTGTCTCCGTCAAAACTATAGCCCTTCAAACGACAGTCCAACGGACGCATGGCGTAAACACTACACTGACCATCCACAAGCAGAGCACAGCCCGGCGTGTCCTGCTGAATCTGCTGCTGAATCTGCTCCTGAACCCTTGCTTTATGTTCGGGCTCCAGTGCCTGAATCGCCCCTTTTACCCATTCTGCTTCCAGAGGCGTAACGTGGGGCCCCTCTTGCGCTTCACAGCAACGCGCACAGCCTGTGGGACAGGCAATAGTAGGATTCACCTGTTGTAAACGCTGCGTAATGGCGTTAACGGCCATGATAAATTGCTCCGGCAAAAGATGGGTGCGCAACTCTGTAGCCAGAAAATTGATCTCGTCCAGGCAGCGCTGGCTTTCCGGCGACAGTTGGGCATAAAGCGCGGTGAGATCAGGGGTGCTCATAAAAATAAGCCTCCAAAAAACTCAACAGCGAGCGCGGTGCCCCGGTGGCGGCCAGTTCTGCAAAAAAAGCGTCTCTCGACGGCAAATCCACGGCCATGGGCAAAGTTTCTTCCCAGCGATCTTTTTCGGGGTTGCAGGCATAAACGGCTTCTCCGCTGGTGACGGGGGTTTGCAAAGTGGTGTTTCCAAAAACACGACACGTCATGGGACGAATCTCATAAATACCGCAGTATTCTGTCACCGTTTTGCCCTCAGCCGTTGCTTCGTCGTTTTCCGCAGAGGTAATAAAAGGGCAGGGTGTGTCAAACAGGGCCTGATACAGCGTGGGATTCTCCTGCTGCATTTGGGACTTCAACCGTGATTTGAGCGCCAGATAACGCGCTTTGACCGCGGCTTTTTGCTCCGGATGTTGCGTTAAGAAGCTGGCTATAGGCTCCCACTCCACGGCATAGGTAATGGGACTACCGTGGCCTTTGCAACATAAGTTACATCCCGTACGACACACAATTTCCGGGTGCGCTGCATAACTGTGTTGCTGGGCAGCGGCGGCTTTTTTCCAGAGTTCCTCAAGAGATGTGATTAAAGGGGTTGGAGGCTGCATAACTCTAGCTTAGCATTCGGCTGTATCAGGATGCTTGTATTTTATGTTTGAGAAAGGTTAAAATAAAGTTATCATTTTAGCAGTCACAGGAGCAGGAGTCTCATCATTTATGACCACGAAATCTTTACTTGACGTTTATCGCAAAGCCGTTTACACCATCCCAGAATTTGAAACAGATATTACCATCGATCGCAAAAACCCGGAGCTGGATAAGGCCCTAAAGGCACAGAAAATCAAGTGCTGGGCGTTTATTACCGCCGACAATCCCCAGTCCACCATGCGCTCTTCTGCAGAAAACACCCGCGCCTTTTTGCAGCTTGAAGAAATGGTCAAAGCCTCAGAACACGTCTATTACGACGGCTGGGCCAAAAGCATTCGCAACGACTGGCCCCCTGAACACGCGCTGTTTATTTTAGATATGTCTTTAGAAGACGCTCTCAAAATTGCCGCAGAATTTAATCAAAAAGCTATCGTGGCCGGTGAAGTAGGCAAAAGCGCCAAACTCCACGAGGTCTAAATGTACGCCCTGAGCCTACAGTTAAGTTACGCCCTGGCGCTGCTCTTTTTGCTCGCCATGGTGTTTTTCTATTTGCCTTATTTGCTCGTGGGTTTTCTGATTTTGCTGGGCGTTCTGGCCATTGGTGGCATAATCGGCTGGTTTGTGCTCAAACGGAAATACGGCCATTTGTTCAAAATGATGGATCCCGAAGCCCTGATGAAGGAAATGAACCGTCAGCAATCGCACGGCCAGCACTCCCAGCATTCTCAGGGCGGGGCTCAGCGTATTCAGGCGGACGGTTTTTACAGAGACGACGATCCCATGCGGCACTCGTCTCAGGAAGGCAAAGTTATCGAAGTCAAAGCGGAAGAAATTCAGTAAGCCAATTTACTAAAGCAAAGGCTTTACCTTTTCACCCACGCCCGTTAACGCTTCGCTGGCGGGGGTTTTGCCGTCCCAGACCGGCTCTAATGCCTGATTGACTTCTTCCAGCACGGCATTCCAATAGGGCACAGCGGGCATGGGTTTGCCCGTGGCTAAAGCTTCTAAAAAGTAGTCGGCGTGAGCGGGAGCCGCATCCCTTCTCAAAAACACCTCAGAACGGGCCACGTCCGTACGCGCGGGAATGATTAAGCCCGGCTGTGTAAAAGCCTCGCTGGCTTTTTTACTGGCCAGAAACTCCACCAGTTTCCAGGCCTTGTCAGGAATTTGGGTCTGCTTTGAAATGACCCATCCGGAAGCATCTGCATCCACCACTGAGCCGGCCTCGCCAGCGGGAAAGGGCGCAATATCCCAGTTAAAATCCAGGTTTTTGCGATACAGCGGCACCGCCCAGCGGCCGTTGAGTACCATGGCCAGCTTTTGCTGCATAAACATTTGTGACATGGTCAAACTGCCCGCCTCGGCTTTGGTGGGAGCCACATGGTATTTATGTCGCAAGTCTGCAAAGCGCTGTATTCCCCTGACGGCCTCCGGCTGATCCAGCGTAAAACGCTCACGCTCTGCGTCAAAAATATCTCCGCCGGCGCTCCACACATAGGGAAACCAGAACAAAAAGTAGTTCCGATGGTGGGCTGATACCCCAAATTGGTCCGTTTTGCCGTCACCGTCTTTGTCCAGAGTCAGAGCACGGGTGGTGGCCAGGAAGGTATCCCAGTCCCAGTCTGCGGTAGGGTAATCCACCCCGGCGGCGTCAAACATGTCTTTGTTATAAAAGAAAACCAGATTAGAAGCATCGCGGGGAATGCCCTGAATCTGCTGCTGCCACTCAAAGCCTTTCAGAGTTTGCGGAAAAAAATCACCGGCCTGAATCAGCTTGCTGTTCTTGAGATAGTCAGACACATCTAAAAAAGCGTTGTTGGAAGCATAGACCGGAAACTGAATGTTGTTTAAAAACATCACGTCCGGGGCCAAATTGGCCGCTAGCAGGGCGTGAATTTTTTGAAAATACTTATCGGGAATATGCATAATATTCACCCGGATGCCGGGGTTTTCCTGTTCAAATTCCTGCACCAGCGGTCTTAAAATAGCCATTTCTTCCGGGCTTCCCCAGGTGGAAAATTGGATCACGTTGGGATCTCGTGGAGCAGGACATCCGGAAAGCCCCAAAAAGGAAGTGAGCAAAAACAGACAAAGCGTTAAAAGGGTGGTGAATTTCATGCCCGAATTATACCAGTTATTCCGCTTTATACCTTATTCCGCTTTACACCTCAAGGCCTGCTTGGGTATGCTTAAAGAGACATTTCGAAGGCACAGGCACACGTGATTATGCAAGGCTCCGACTCCCTCACCCCTATAATGAACGCTTCCAAAAAAGCCTCTTTAGCAGGCAAATTGACCGCCACCTGGGCAGTGGTGGGCATTACGCTCCTTTTGACCCAGGCGCTGTACCGGCTTTACCCCATGGTAGACAATATGCTCAAAGAACCCCTGCAGTGGTGGCACTGGGCCCTGATTGTGTGCTGGATGGGCTTTATGGGCTATAGCGAAGGATATAAAGGCTTCCAAAAAGCTTTCTCACCCCGTTTCGGAGCCCGTGCCCGCTGGCTTAAATACTATCCGGGCGGCGTACTGCGTACGGTGTTGGCCCCCCTGTTTTGTATGGGCTTTTTTGGAGCCACTAAAAAACGCAAAATTGTGGCCTGGGTGCTTAATATTGGCATTGTTTTTATCATTCTGATTATTCGTCAACTTTACCAACCCTGGCGCGGCATCATTGATACGGGCGTTTTGCTGGGGCTGAGCTGGGGACTATTATCGGTGCTGTATTTTTGTTATCGTAGTCTGGTGTTAGATGAAGCGGTGGTGAATCCCGAAGTGAGCGATTTGGAACTGGAACGTCAACAGTCAGAAGACGCCCTTCGTGCTTAAGATACCGCGACGCCTCGGGAGAGTTGCGCTGAGCGCCATGGTGTTTTTTGCAGGGCTCTCTCTGGGTTCTGTTCAGGGGGTAGCTCACGCTCAGGTACCCGCAAAAGCACAGCAGGCCATTGTGGTTACCACCTCAGACTGGCAAGCCGTTGCGGGTCAGCTACAGCGCTACGAAAGAAAAAGTGCCGCTGACCCCTGGAGCAAAGTGGGCACATCCATTCCCATTGTAGTGGGCAAAAAGGGTATGGGCTGGGGCAAGGGCCTGTTCCGACTGGATCAAGCAGATGCAGATTACCGCCAGGAGGGCGATAAACGGGCCCCGGCGGGGATATTTAATCTGGGCAGCATCTTTGGACTGGCCACGGCACAAGAAGCGGAGCAGTGGCTCACGCTGCGCATGCCCTATATTCATTTGAGTCCCCATATTCGCTGCGTGGGCGACAGCGCCTCTCAAAACTACAACGAAATCAAAGACATTCGCACCATTCCTCATGATTGGAAAAACCCTCGCAACAACGAATATATGCGCGTGGACGCTATTCGCGACGAGGGGGCCTATCGCTGGGGCGTGTTTGTAAAACACAATTACCCCGGAAATCCCCAACCCCGGGACAAAACCTCCGGTTCTTGTATTTTCCTGCACATCTGGAAAGGGGACGGCACGGGTACCTCTGGCTGTACCGCCATGGAAAAAGACACCCTGTTACAGGTGCTCAACTGGCTGGATGCCAAAAAAGCGCCCGTGCTGATTCAAATGCCGGTGCCCGTATATGCCAGTTACCGTGAGCGCTGGGAATTGCCCTGAATTTGGACACCTTCTGGAACGTTACCCGCACCACCTTCAACGTGCTCAAATGGATATTTCTGACCCTGTTACTCTGGTTTTTAGCCCACACGGCCTGGGTACTCTACGTGGGACTTCAGGATGATCTAGATTACCCCACCGATGTGGGCGTGGTGCTAGGCAACCAGGTGCTGGCTCCGGGAAAACTGTCCGCTCGCTTACAAGCCCGTCTGGATAGGGCAGCGAGTCTGTACAAGGGCGTGCGTATTAATAAAGTGCTGGTGAGCGGTGGGTTTTCTCCCGAAGGTTTTGATGAAGGTGCTGAAATGGCGCGATACCTGCGCAAACAGGGCGTGGCTCAGGAAGATATTCTGGTGGACCATTTTGGCGATAACACCTTTTTTACCGCTGCCAACACCCGTCGGGTATTAAAGCCCTTTCCGGAGTTGCGCACCATTACGGTCATTAGCTCCTATTCCCATATTCTACGCACCCGGCTGGCTTTTGAGCGCTGCGGCTTTGATACCCCTTCCACAGCTCATGCCCGATATTTCGAATGGAGAGATCTTTACTGGTCACTGCCCAGAGAGTTTGTAGGGTACTATGTGTACCGCTTCTGGCGTGTTTGTCCTGAACCAGAAGTGTATTAATTTTGTGATGTTAAAAACATTTTTTTGATCAATATATAACGTTTTGTACATGTTTTACAAAAAGATGATCAAATACCCCTTAAAATGAGAAAAATGGAACAATATTTACCTACACGCCGTCTATAATAGAGACAAGGAATATTGAATAAATTCCATTGAAAAAAAAGAAAGGAGGCACATAATGAAATTTTCAGCAGCCCGGCAGCATAAAAAAATTAATGCCAACTGTGAACGCATGATGCGTGAGTATCTTGAACTCATTCATCAGGATAAGTCGGCACAGGCCACGGTTTTGCGAAAACGAATTACCAAGCGTTACGGTAAACAAGTTTTTGAAATGATGGGAGTTAACCCCGATGACCTATAAACCTTACTTATAAGAAGCGCCGCTAAACAAAGCGGCGTTTTTTTATGGCCAGTTTTTGTGTCACAATACGCGTATGCAATTTTCTTCTGTTTTATGGGTCGCTCTCGGGGGCAGTCTCGGTGCCACGAGTCGGTATTTGCTGGGACTCTGGCTGAACAACGTATTTCCTCACTATCCAGCGGGAACGCTGGCCGTGAACTTATTGGGCAGTGGATGTGCCGGTGTTTTACTGGGACTTAGCCTGTATCTTTCTCCGCCCCCGCCCGCCTTTATGCTAATTGTGATGACGGGCTTTCTGGGCAGTTTTACCACCTTTTCTGCCTTTGGTTATGAAACCCACGCTTTGCTGCTTCAGGGCAGTGCTCCCAGAGCATTGACTCATATTGCGGCCAATGTTCTGGGATCCCTGAGTATGGTCACCGGCGGACTCTTTCTGGTCAAACTGCTACGCGCCCTGTGGCTAAAATAACGCTTGCCGGGCAACACCCAATAGCTCCTAGCTACCGGGAGCAGCGGTCTTATAAAGTCCCTGTCCTTGTGTGCCTGCATACATTTCTGCCTGCGAATTGTCCACAAGAATCGCTCCTACAGCACTTTGTGAGGGTATATTATTTGTGCCCGTGGAAAAGTCATACCATATATTGCTATTGGCGCGATCGATGGCTCTAATACCACCCTGACTGAGCCCCAGAAACAAAAAGTCTCCGATAGCATCCGTCACCGAGAGAATGTGTTGATCCGGGCCAAGGGCCAGATTTCCACTGATATCTTGCCAGTCCTGTGCAAAATCAAGTTCCTGAATAAAGGGCGGCGATGCGGTGCCCGCAATCGCCGTCAGACGACCGGCTCTGATCAAAAGATGATCGATGGGTGCTGCACTATTTAAAGCAACATTTCCTTTGCTAGACCAGGACGTTCCCTGATTGGTACTTTCCAGGACGCTGCTGCTGCCAGCGGGACCTGCCCCAATGAACAGATACTCGTTGTCATTGGTAATACTGCTGGTGGGCTGATCATAAACCTGAGTCCACGGGACGCTGGTGGCCTGGGAAATACAATCACCAAATGCGGGGTCACAATCCAGCCGATAAACCCCACGATTAAGCAGCGTGGCAGTCTCGTCACCACTGGTGACAAACAGCATCTGGTTCATATTTGTGGCATCATTCAAATAACTCATCCGGGTGGGTTTAAAATCCGCAGGTAAACCCGTGGCGCCGGTTAAGGGTGTCCAGGGTCCCGTGGTATTTGAGGCGGGGTTATCCAGCGCCAGGACGCCGGTTTCCGTCAGAGCCAGCAAATTGCCAGCGTTATCTACTTTTAAATCGTAAATATGTCGGGGATCCTGTCCTTGGGCATTAATGCCGGGCATGTCTGGTAAGGGCTCTATAAATGAACCCGAAGATTTGAAAACGCCTGCATAACGGGTACCAATATATATTGTGCTTCCCACTCGCTTGAAAGCCGTAATCTCAGCGCCTTCTAACCCCGTATTCTCGGGGTTCCAATCGGTACTGAACTGTACTTCAATGCCCGCTCGCGTCAGGGCCCTTGCGCCGTCTGTACCCGTAGAAACAAACTCCGAATTCATACGATTGACAAAAGGAGATTGAAAACGCCCAGTACCGAAGGGAATTACGGGCCCCCAGTTTTTTGGGGGTGTAGAAAAGTCAGGAGTTTGCGCCTCGTTAGAAGTGGCGGCCAATACGATGTCTTCACCGGTAACGTCCAGATGTTGAAAGGTCACGCCACCCGCCTGAGCACTCACCAGCTGGGTCCACACTATGTTGGTGGGTGTAGCAATATTACTGGTGATATCACTGAAAGCGGCAGTATAGGTGGAGCCATCCCGGCACATCACGTAGAAATCAGTGCCGTTATTCACATGCAGACTCACAGGCTCCTGTCCCTGAATAGCGCTGGCCGTAGCCCCCACGTCAATGCGAACCCAGCCATCTCCAGGGCTTCCGGTACTGCTGGCATAGACGCCCGCATGAGGCCCTTCGGGAATCGTTATAAAAAAGCGCTCAATGTCCGGAAAACTCGGTCCGGGTTCTCTGACTCCCAGATCTGAAACCATAGCCCCCGCAAAGTCTCCCCCGGTTACAAGACCGTTGACCTTTGTAAAAGAATCCCCTCCGTCAAGAGATTCAATCACCCCATCGCTGGTGGCCGCATAAATAAACTGAGGATCAGGTCCAGTTCCCGGATTCGGCAGCACAATTTCGTGAATATCCAGATCGCTCAGTCCCGGTCCGTTGGTGATTTTCTCCCAGTCATCGCCCCCGTCTTTTTTGAAAAGGCCGTTTCCTTCCGTGCCCGCATAGTATTTCAGCGACTCAAAAGGACTGGCTTTCACAGACAGCACGTTTTCAAAATCGAGTCCCGCCTGAAACCATTCAAACAAAGACACGCCGTCGTAAAAATAGACGCCGTGACGGGTGCCCAGAATGTCCTGATTTTCAAGAGTGTCTCGACTCAAATCGTTCACAAAAGCGGTTTCGGGCTGTTCTGAATTTAACTCCCAGTTTGAATCAAAGGGCGGCGTACTGCCCGCATCAAAGTTTACGGTGCCGTTTTCAGGAAAACTGAGAATAATATCCTGGTCGGGGCCCGTATGATTAATGCCCACCATCCAGTTACCCGGCGCAATACCTGAAATGGTTCGCGTTGCATTCGTTCCCGCAGGATCTATAAAAAAGTCCGAAGCGGGGTCTTCTACAATAATATTTTGATTGCTGCCAACACCCAGTCCGGTAATATTGAGGGTAGCAGTACCCCTTGAGACCGTGCTTCCCTCAGGTGGACTGCTCAGATCGCCATTGTTGCTAATAATCTGATTGGCCAGAGTGGAAGCATCAATCAAGGCGGGGTGAAAGCCGTAAGCATAGTTGGGGTAGCCACCACTGCCGTCAAACTCCGTAATGGTGTCCACATACGTTTGCAACTGCGCACTGGTAATTTGGCTCAGATAAGGTTTTCCGGCGTCATTGGGCGCGAAAAACAAGGATTCTACAATGCGACCTGCGGGGGTGGTGCGAAAACTCACCTCACCTTCGGTGGTGGCACCATCGGTAATGTCAACCACTCCTGAAAGCCCGTAATTGCTCAGCGGCTCGCCATTATCATTGATAGCTTCTACTGTCACCACCCGCAGGTTTCCTACAGGAATATCGGTAAAACTGGCGGTAAACTCACAGCTACCGGGCACATAGGAGCTTAAATGACCGGTCACGGGATCCGATCCATCGGCCGGTAAATCTCCAATACCGACACCTACAATTCTCACTCTAAGGTTTTCAATGCGGTTACAGTTGAGTGCCTTTGTAGAAAATTGAGAGTTTACTCCCTCAAAGTGCATACGCAGAGAAAGGTTCTTGACGCCCTCACGGTCTCCTGGAGAAGTTTTTAGTAGCCCCTGACCTGAGGGAATCCTTTTTTGTGCCCTTGTGGTTTGTGTTGTGGAACTCACTCCTCTGGAAGGAGCAGCTATTATGGTGGGCGAGGTTTGCTGTTGAGGCATTTGACAGCTGAGAAGTCCCAGCGTCAGTGCGCCAACCATCCAAAATGCACGGTGGTGTAAAGGTCTGTTTTTCATGTGTTGATCCATTCTCTTATAACCCATTAATCAAATGCTCCGTCATAAACGCCCCGGTCAGCCCCACCATCAGACAGGTCTACATTCCCTGAACCTCGCTGTGCGGTGACGGTAATGGTTTCTGTAACAGCGGTGCCGTCCAACAATGAAGCTGTTGCCGTCAGCGTAAAGATAACTTCAGTGGCCGGATCAAACTCTTCAGCATCTTCCGGTGCAGTCCAGATGGCGCCATCCGGCTTTGTGATATTAAAGCTATCGCACGCTACGGACTGTGCATTGGTGCAACTCCAGGAAATACTGTCAATTTCTGAGGCGCTATTGACCAGCACAGCATCAATCGTGGTGGCATAAGACATGCCCGGTAAATCCGTGGTGCCTGCCGTCAGCGTTAGCGTCACGCCTCCGGGCGTCGGGGTGGGACTCGGTGTTGAGCTTCCGCCCCCTCCTCCTCCCACTGTCCCTTCCCTGTCGAACCTTGCCCTAGCTCTGG
>CAYFGW010000168.1:0-11253 GCA_964342365.1 uncultured Candidatus Sericytochromatia bacterium
TTGAAATGGTGGGTGTACTGGCGGGTGTTCTTTTTGGCCTGTGCTGAGTTATTTGGCCACGAGCAGGGGCGTCAGTGGCAGGTGTCTCACTACCTGTTTGAAAACGGGCGTTCTCTGTGAGTCTTATCAAATCCTTCGCTAGCGTTTTAGGTTGTGTCCTGATAGTATCGGCGTTATCCACGCCAGCGCAGGCCGTCTGGCAAAAAGCAAAAACCGAACCCAATCAGCTTTCTGCTCAGCGACAGGACGTGTTCGCTCTGGATTTATCTGCTGACCAGAAGCTATTGGCCAGCGCAAGTTTTGACGGCACCACGCGGGTGTGGAACACCGAAACCGGTGAAGAAATTTATAATTTGCCCGGTCACGCTAGCTGGATCGGTGACGTGGCTTTTCACCCCACGGAGCCTATTTTGCTCTCGGCAGGCATTGACGGCAAATTACAAATGTGGGACATGAACACCGGCAAAAAAATAGACACCTTTGAAACCTTTGAAAAAGCCCTTTTAAGCATCAGGTTCAGTCCTGACGGCAAGCGGTTGGCGGTGGCAGGGAAGTCTAAAGAGGTGTCTATTTTTGACTGGAAAAGCCGCACCCGTCTGGCTCGCTTCAAAGGCCACAGCGGTTCCGTGGTGAATCTGGCTTTTAGCCCCGATAGTCAAACGCTTGCCAGCGTGGCCTTTAACGATTTATCCATTTTACTCTGGGATATGAAGACTCTGAAGCAGAGTCATCGTCTTGTGGATCACAAAGAGGAGCTGTACGCCATTGCTTTTAGCCCTGACGGAAAATATCTGGCCAGCGGGGGCGCGGACCGGGTCATTCGCCTCTGGAGCATGAAAACATTGTTGCCTATTCAATCCCTTTCTGGGCATCTTAAGCCCGTCTGGACCCTGAGCTTTTCGCCCGATAGTGAGACCCTCGTCAGCGGCAGTGTGGGAGATCAAACCCTGCGCTTCTGGGCCATTCCTTCCGGGGCCAACGTGGAAACCCTCAATGAAGTGGGGCGAAACACCTACGATCTGGCTTTTACGCAGGATCAAAAGCAGCTGTGGAGCAGTCACCCGCAGGGGGTGATTAAGCGCTGGGAAAACATGAAAGACAATACGCCCATTGTGAAAATGCCCGACACCCTCGAAAACTTGCGTCTGGACATTGCCATTGAAAAAGTAACGCCTTCAGAAGTACATTTGCGCTTACAGCAAAAAAGTGCGCAGGTGCTCAACAACGTTTCTGTAACTGTGGATTTACTCACCGAAGACGTATCGCTGATTGCGCCGGTTTCCACCTTCTTTTTGCCACGCATGGAGGGAGACAGACCGAAGCAGTTGGTGCTGCCCTTGCAATTTGACCCCATCATCCCCTACATTGATGTGCGTTTGTCGATCAAAAGTGAGCGCCCCGAAGGTCGAGTGGTGCTGCCCGTGCGGATTCCCATAGAGGGACGTCTGGTACCCGACTAAGCATTCTTTACGTATAAGGAGAATATAAATGCCCAGAGCCATTGTTATTGGAGCCGGTATGGCCGGACTGATTGCTGCCCGTCGCTTACAAAAAGCGGGTTGGGAAGTGGAAGTGCTGGAAAAATCCCGGGGCTTTGGGGGGCGCATGGCCACCCGTCGCTTTGAAGGGGCACGCTTTGACCACGGGGCTCAATACTTTACCCTGCACAGCATGTTCTTTCGCAGTCTGGTAGAAACGCTACAAGACGAAAATCTGGCCGCAGGCTGGTGCAGAGGGTTTTTAAATACGGATCGTTTGCTTATTATGGACGGGTATCAGCGCTTTTATGCCCCTGAAGGTATGAATACCATTGCTAAATTTATCGCTGAACCTTTGACAGTGCATTTACAAACTCAGGTGACGCATCTGGAGCTTTCCGATGCCGGATGGCAGGTGATGACCGCTGACCAGAGCTATTCTGCCGATGCGGTGATTATCACCGCGCCGGTACCTCAGGCTTTTCAGCTGCTCAAAAAATCACCGGATCTTACCCTGGATATTAAACAGGCAGAGCGCCTGAAAGACATGAAATACAACCCCTGTATTGCTCTTATGGCTATTTTAGACGGCCCCAGCGGTTTGCCTGAACCCGGTGCCATTCGCTTTGAAGATCCCATGAACCCGGTCATGTGGATTGCGGATAACGTGCAAAAGGGTATTTCTGAAGTGCACAGTGTCACCGTTCACGGCACCCCTCACTTTAGCCGCAAGCACTGGAAAATTCCCAGGGAAGAAGCGGGCAATGCCCTGTGGGAAGCCGCTCAAAAACATCTGGACGCCAATATGATCCAGCAACAAACCCACGGCTGGCGCTTTTCTCAGCCCAAAGATGTGCAAGAAGAAAACTGTTTGCGTCTCAAGGCGCCCTTTCCTCTCTATCTGGCGGGAGACAGCTTTGGAGATGCCAATAATCTGGTGGAAGGTGCGGTGTTGTCCGGGTTAGAAGCGGCCAGGCAGTTGTTGAAAGAAGTGTGAATGTTCATTCGTTTGAATTAACGACTGTTTTTGACATCAACGCTCATTTTCAAAATGCGGAAATCCTGACCTTCGACATAGGGCAAAAGGAAGAAATTTTGCTGCACACCCGAGAAGATAATGCTTATTATCTCTACGTTTTTAAAGCGGGGGAGCTTTATCATCGTCTTCGGATAAGCATGGAAACCTGTAACTTCCAGTTTGTGGATGATACTTATATTTTAACTTTAGATAGCAGTGATGACACCGCAGACGTGGTTTATATAAATTTACAAGGTGAAGTACTGAATACTTTTCCCTGTGGGTGCACAATCTCAGGCTTTCGCGCCATGAGTCTTGACGAAGTGTGGATTGGCTATGCTGACGAAAGTGTTTCTGATGGTTATGATTATGGCCTGTACTGTCACAATCGGCGGGGTGAGGTGGTTTATCATTATGAAGCTCCCGGCGGAATCATAGATTGCTATAGCATTAACCTGAGCAAAAACAAAATATGGGTACACCACTATGCAGACTCAGGTTACTATCTGGCTTGTGTATGTGCTGAAATCAGACAGATCAAAAATTATTGGCATTTGAAAGATAATGCTACGGTTTGGGGATTCACCGTCTCCGGAAGAGGTGTTTTATTTGCGGGTTTTAATCGCCGTATTGAGTTGCAAAAAATTCGTTTGCTAGATCACCACACGTTCAGAAAAACCTATAGTTCCATGCTCAATGATGGCAGACAGAAGCTGGTAAATCCTGTGGTAAAAACCCGTGGCGATACCTTTTATTTTTTGGAACACGGGCGTATCTATAAGCACGTGCTTCCCGCTTCTTGACGGGCGCTGCTTATGAGTTAGAGCACTACTCTTCAGAGGGTATCTGAGAGGTCGTGGTCTGTGAGCTTAAGTTCTGTTGAGGTGCAGGCTGTGGCGAACGCTGGATTTGGGTGTTTTGGACTTCTGTGTTAGAGACTTCTGTTTCAACTTTTGCCTGTGGTTTCTTTTCCGGTGTACGACGCTCTTTAAGCAGTTTGTCGGCGTTTTCGATCACCGGAGAGAAGGATTTTGACGGTGCGCCGCCGCCCACCATGGCCAGGCCAATGCCTCCGAATATTTCGCCAAAGCCCGCCAGTTTTTGCGGTTTGTCTTTGGGCATTTCGGGAAATGCGACCGCCGACTTTTTAAAATGATGAGACTTGAGTTTTTTTGTTTCAGCCACGTCTTTTGGAGGCGCAGATTCAGCAGACGCATTCGCCGACGGTGCAGGCGTCGTCGGTTCAGCAGGAGTAGCAGTAGATTCCACACCTGTGGCGGGATTTACTGGAACAGCAGACGGTGGGGTAGGACGGCCAGAAATTTGCATATGCGATCTCCTCTGGGGTTATTATAGCACGGCGCTAAGGGTAGAAATCCGGGCTCAGCGACCCTGTTGACGGGCGTTCAGGTGTTTCTGGAAACCCTGCTGATTTCCGGCCTGGCTCAGAGCACCCACGGGCTCTCCATTGGCGTCAGTACAGCTATTGAGGTAGGGGCCAATACAGCGAAACTTGATGGCTCCATTTCGGGCGTTCATTTGAAAATACAGATGCTGTTTAAGTCCTGAAATATGCCAGGTGTCTTCCCAGAGGGTGGCCAGATAGTAAGTATCGCGCAGGCCGTTTTTTTGAGCGTGGGCGTAGATGGCGTCACTGTCCATTTTCCACTGGGGCAGGTTCACCAGATTCTTCTGGGTGCCCTGATGTCCTCGCTCTACTTTTACCTGCTGCGTTTTGACGTCCATAATCACTTTCCAGGCACTGGTCCCATCGGCCTGAGACGGTAAAAATCCGTAGTGGAGGGATTTTCCCGCGGGCTCTTGCCAGACGTCGATTTCAAACAATTGAGCCTGTGGATCCACTTCTTTTACGGCCTTTTGTGCTGTGGCAAATCCCTTGCGGGCGGTGTCCATGGATGAAGCTGAAAAGCGTTGGAGCTGAGGACTCACAGCAGGGTTTGCCGTGGAGTTTGCAAAAGGCGTAAATGAGGGAGCGGGAGCGTTACAACCGGTGAGTAGAACGCTTAAAAGAATATATTTTTTCATGGGAGTTACCATCTTTAATGTTAAACATATTTTAATACAAGCGTCATGGGAAAGCAATACCCGTTATCTTGCGCTTGTCATTCCACCACGTTCACATAGTCACCATTGTGGACCGTGTCAAAAATGGATTCAATGGCTTCATTTTGCATGCGAATGCAGCCGTGCGAAGCGTCCTTGCCAATAGAACTGCGGTTGTAGGTGCCGTGGAGTTCGTGACCTGAGTGGCTGAGGGCACCGGTCTCAAGATTCACAAAGCTCAAATTGAAGAGGCGGGTGCCAAACACACCGGGATTGTCCCAGAGTTGGGTGGCCACGCTGCTGGGATCATTGAGTTTTCCATCCACCACGTTAACACCCACAGCGGTGGCAGCTCCACGTCCGTCCGCATGATGGGCATTGCCCGTGGCCACGCTGTGTACCGCCTGAAGATCTTCGCCGTCAAAAAGAAAAAGACGGTGTTCAGAGCGGTCAATCACCACTTTTGCCCGCTCTCCGTTGGCTAATAGATTAGAAGGAATTAAATTCTCGTCGCGGTAAAAGGCTTCGCTGGCGTTATCACTCAGGTTTTTGCCGGGGGCTGTAGCGACTTTATCTAATGCTTTAAGCGTTGCAGCGTCAATGTCTCCGGTTTCAGGCAAGCCCCGGTTGTCCTGAAAGTTGAGTAAACCAGCACGGGTACGGGGACCGTAATCTCCGTCCACGCTATCACCAATAGAAAAACCCAGATCCTGAAGGGCCTGCTGTACGGCTTTCACGTCTTCTCCGCTGCTGCCCCAGCTCAGAGCTTCGGAGGTGCCGTGGGCCACGTGCTGAAGACGGGTATGAGACTGAAGGCGTTGGTGATTCAGCACTTCGGGTACTGCGGGGGGGGCTTCAGGGGCTTTCGCGGGCTGGGTTTTCACCATATGATCGAGCAGACGCTCAGCAGCGGTATTTAGAGAAGCAGATTTAAACATAATGAGACCTTACACTTGAGTTTTGATACTGTTTTATCGCAAAAGCGCAAGAGATTCTGAAGAGGTTTAAGCCGCTTTTAACGGGAATTTATCCTGGCTACGGATTTTCGTAGGCGTCAAGGGCCTCAGGGTCCAACGGAGCCGTGTATTTGAGGGGGGACGGGTTCAGAATGGGGTCTCTGGAGGTTTCTCTTAAGGGCTGGGGCCTGGCGAACCAGCCTATAACCATCTGGGCCATACACCAGACGGGCCAGAACCAGAGTGTTTTCCATACCGTTATAAAGAGTAAAGAAAGATCCTCACGGCGGTAGCGTCGGGTGGTAAATTCCCCGGCGCGCAGTGCCATAATGGCCCATAACAAGGGCAGGGAAATCACCAGCGGGAGCAGAAGCAGGTATTCGGGGCCTGCGGAAAAACTGAGGGCGATAACAGCACCGATGACCGCAAAAAAGAACAGTGGAAAAGCAATATGGTGCCGGAGTCGTCCGAGGGTCGCCCGGGGTGACAGCGAAATCGAAGTCAGACGTTTGCCTACCTGCTGGTGATAACGAAAAAAGTCGCGCATCTCGCTACGCTGGCGGGCCGCTACTTTCCAGCCGAGGGTATCAGGCAGAAAGGCAAAGGTAAAGGGCTGCTGACTTCGTTCGCTGAGATCTCTCAGATTGCGCACAATATCTACCATAAAACTCTGATACTGTCCGGTAAAACCACCTGATTCCAGGAGTTTGGAACGACGAAAGACCGTATAGAGAGGAGACAATTCGTAAAAATTCTGTTTGTGGCTGTAGCGATTCCACTGTAATAAATGCTGAAATTGTTCGTAAATCACCTCAAAGCATCCCCAGGCAGAGGCGGGTAAAACCGGGCTCTGTCCCGTGGCCTGTTCGGGCTTATCCTGAGAGCGGATGCGACCACTCACCGCCCATACCTGCTTGTCTTCTAAAAAAACCCGCGCACTCTGCTTGAAAATAGAGCCCTCAGGGTAAATTTCGGCAGAAACCATGGCCACCAGTGGGGTCTGGCAAAAGTTAAGTCCCGTATTCAAAGCGTCGCTCAAATGACTCGGGGCTTTGTCTATAAACCAGATGCGGCTGTCTTTTTCTCCTTGAAAAATGCCCTGTACCGCCGCGGTATTCAGATCTCCCACCGGGAAGCGAGCGGTGGGTTTTAAATGGAGTCGATCGCGCCAGGCGAGCATAACCTGAGGCGTTACCTGATCGTGTACCAGAATAAACTCCACTTCAGGATATTCCACTTTCAGCCACTGTATGACGTTCTGGGTAGACAGTCTGGATACTGGTAAAATCAGCGTCAGAGGAGTCAGCGTGCTTTGATCGAGGGCTTCTAAGTGCCGAAATGTGCGCAGGCGACGGGCGTAGCGCTGAAGCAAGGGAAAGTTTTTCAGGCTCTGTAAGGTATTGATCAAAAAGAGCAAAAAATAGACGGCGAGAAGCCCCGCGGCAAGAATAGGGATTACACCCATCTAGAAATCAATATGGTGCTGTAGCAACATGACGCCAGCGGGCTGCTGGCTCTTTTTTGCCAGAGGAAAGGGAGGCGGGCTCTGCGTGAGTCTGAGCTGTTGGGACAGTTTTTGGTTATAGCGGTCAGCAGCTCCCCAGCCGTCAAACCAGGTGAAAACGGCAATCCCCAGATACGTGAGATATCCTGCACCAGCCAGGGCCTGGATATCAGAATCGTTGGGGTCTGACACAGAGATCAGTATGGAGGTTCCCAGAACTCCCAGTTGCCAGAGGCTCATCGTCCAGAAGGCGTCCCAGTCGTCCGCATAACCGTATCCGAAGGGCATGGGTAAAAACATATTCAAAGCCAGGGCGATGCCCGGAGATTTCTGGTGGTCGTTGTAGTAATTCTGGCGCACGGTTTGGGACTGTTTGGCCACCTGAATGAGATTGGCGTCTTTAATTAAGCTATCGGGCAGAGGGCTTTCTGAAGTGACCGGTGCCAGCTCTTTGGGAGGCTTATAGTTGGGGTTTGTGAGTCCCGCTACCATTTCCACACTCAGTCGGGTCAAGACTTCTTCCAGGGAGCACCGGCAGTCTCTATATTCGTCTTTTAAAATTTCGCCTTTTTCCACGTCCACGATGCGAAAGGTCAGCGTATAAATAGAACCCAGTTTACTGACGGTTCCCGTCATAATCTGGCGAACGGCCAACAATTTACCGATTTCCACGGAGCAATTGGTGCCTTCGCAATTCACCTGACTCTGTTGAAAGCCCTGCTCCTTCAGGATGCTGAGCATATCGGCACGTTCCATGATTTTGTACTTGCCCGTGCGAAACATCTGGGTGCGCACCCGATCGGAAATAATGCTGGCTTCATCATCACTCACATCACCCTTGGATTGAAAATCAATCACCGCCAGGGGGATTTTTTCAGCGGCTGCTGCCACGGAAAAAGCGGGGGACTGAAAAGGTAGGCGGGTGACGGGCAGCACGGCCATACTCAGACTCAGCGGGGCGGCTAACATTATTTTTGCAAAGGTGTTCATGAGATAATGCGCTTTCACGGGATTGTTTTATGTCATTATATTATCAGAGAAAGGGATATTATGCATTGGAAACATTATCAGCGTTTTGAGCAACGGGGGGATTTGCAAAAGCAGGCCGAACTCTTAACCCAGGTCCTTCCTCCCCGCGTGCCCGCTGCCGCCATACAAGAAGCGCTACAGCTGGCGCGTCAGAGCGCAGAGCGGGCTGAAAAAAACGCGCCACCGCCCGTGTTTTCTTTGCAAAAAGACGCCCTGTGTGTGTGCTCTTCTACCGGAGAACACTTGCAGGAACTGTCTTTGCCCCCGGAGCCTCAGCGCAAGAAAGAGGCCCTGATCAACTGGTCTTATGTGCAGGGCACACAGGTGCTGGGACTTCAGCAAAAGGGCGAACACTGGATGCCGCACGATTTTTTAGAACATCGTGACTTTGTGGTGCCGGGGCTGAGTTTAAACAATGCCTATCCCTATTTACCTCCCGGACCTGCTCAGCGCCTGTCGCCCCATATGCGTTATCTCTGTCAGCGTTGGATCAGTCCCCAAACCGCCCTTGAAAACCTGCATTCCAGGCCCTTTGATTTGATGCTGGATGCTCGCCATCCCCATTTTATTGTGGCAGACCGTGGCGCTGGCAAACTGCATTTTATTCAGCGCAAACCTTTTAAAGCCCTGCGGGCCTGGAAACTCACCGCCTCACCCCATAAAAAAGTTTTACAGGCCGCTTTTCATCCAGACGGGCAACGGGTGTACGCCTGTAGTCATCAACAAAGCGCTTTTCACATCATTGATCGGGGTATGGCGCAAAAACGCGTGCCCCTGAGTGCCAGGGGCGTGGTGAGCAACGGGGTTATGTCCAACCGGGGAGACAAATTTTTTATCTACTCAGCGACACCGCAAGCGCAAATTCTGGTGGTGGATACCCAGAAGCACAAGGTGCAGCAGGTTTTTGCCCTTGAAGGCGAAGCCCCCAGTGCCCACACCGACCCTCAGGATGTGATGGCTTTGACACCGGACGGGCGTTACTTAATGGTCCTGGTGTCTCGCAATCGCCCCACCTTATTCAGCGTTTATCTCTTACAAATCGATGTCACCACTGGCGAGGTGGTTCAGGAAACGCTGCTCAAGCCGGAACAAAAACCTCTACAACTGGCTTTCCCCGCCAGAGCCCTTACTCCGCCCCGCATTCGTCTGCTACCGCTCCTTTTACACGGGGGGCACGGCCTGACAGAAGCCGACGTACGGGCCGCGTTTTCGTGAGTCGGATTTTCGTGAGCTGGATATGAGCAGTATTCGACCTTATGTGATTACCACCCGCTGTGTCGAGGTGAAGGACAGTCGCTGCACCACCGTTTGCCCGGTGGACTGTATTTATACCCACCCCGAGGCCGATCAGTATTTTATTCATCCTGAGGAATGCATTGACTGCGGCTCCTGTGAAATGGTGTGTCCCGTGGAAGCCATTTTCCGCATTAACGAAGTTCCCGAGGCCCATGCTGAAGATATTGCCGCCAACGCCCGTTTCTTTGAAGACTACCCCGATTATCTTTCTCATCATCAGCAGAGTTGGCAATAATGTTTGACGAAAATCCCCGCCACGTTCCCTTTTATATCCCTTTGATTTGCTTTGCGTCTGCCGCTCTCTTTTATGGGTGGGCCAGTCAGTTTGCGCCTGAGCTGAAGGAGTACGCTCTGATCCCGCTGCCCCTGGGGGGATTGACCCTGTCTATTTATCTGCGCACGCGACACCACAAATGATAAACTCAAGTATGCCAAATCTTTTACTTCTTATTCTGGCGCTGGGCTGTATTGCCGGTGCCGCCACCCTGAAAATCACCACACCGGGGCCAGAATCCACGCCGGTAGATATTACCCTGCGCGAAACGCCGCTGGCTACTGCCTTACCTGAAAGTACGTCGCCTGAAACCGTGGACGACACGCTGGCCCCATCTGCGGTCACTCCCTCTCCAGAAGCAAGCGCAACTCCATCAGCCAGCGCGACTCCATCAGCCAGCGCGACTCCCGAGTCGAGCCCGACCCCGGCGCTCTCTTTGCATGAGCGCGCTATTCTTGTGGATACCCACGTGGAAACCCCTTTGCTGATCAGTGAAAAAAATATCAAGCTGCGGCTGAATCAGGGACAGGTGAGTCTTGAAAAACTGCGTCAGGGCAAGGTCGACGTGGTGTTCTTTTCCATCTTTGTGAATCCCTACCGTTATAAAAAGGTGGCCAAATCTCAGGCTGAGTTTATTATTAAAGCCCTCAAAAAAGAACTGGAGGCCAACAAAGACTGGGTGGAGCTGGCCACCAGTCACGCGGATATTCAACGCATTGTCAAAGCCGGAAAAATTGCGGCGCTGATGGGAATGGAAGGCGCCGACCCCATTGAAGACAGTTTGAACAATCTGGACTACTTTTATAAGTTGGGCGTGCGGTATGTGGGGCCCACGTGGAGTACCCATACGCTGATGGCAGACAGCTCCGGGCAGCCAAAACCGCGCTGGAAGGGCCTGAGCAAGTTTGGCAAAATGGCGGTGGAGCGCATGAATAAATTGGGCATGCTTATTGATGTGTCTCATTTGTCCGATGCGGCCTTCTATGACGTCATTAAGACTACCAAACAGCCAATTATTGCCACCCACTCCGGGGTAGACGGAGCTCTGAAACACTCGCGCAATTTGAGCGATGATATGTTAAAACTGTTGTCTTTAAACGGTGGCGTGGTGGGCATTATTTTTTACCCGCCCCACCTGGAAAAAGACGGCAAGGCCAACGTGGATAGCGTGGTGAAGCATATTGATCACGCGGTTCAGGTAGCCGGTGAAGACCATGTGGGTTTAGGGTCCGACTTTGACGGACTGGATCGTCCACCCCCAACGGGTCTCAAGGACGCCTCTGATTTTGGCAATTTAACGCAGGCCTTGCAAAAGAAAAAGTACGAAGAAGCACGTATTGAAAAGGTGCTTGGCGGCAACTTTATGCGGGTATTTGCCGAGGTGTTGAAATAAGCACTGGCTCAATGCCGTTCACCCCCATCTCGTGCTATGAATAGGGTACTTCACTGCTCTGGAGGCGCTTATGTGGACAAAAACAGTGTGGACAAAAACAGTTCGCCCGATTTCCGTGTTTCTCGTGGTGTGCCTTGCGGTAGCCACCCTTTTTGCAAAACATACCGCCGTGGCCGCATCCGCTTCAAAAGAAACGGTGATCCTCATGTTGGGAGACTCCCTCACAGAAGGCACGGGTGTG
>CAYFGW010000169.1:0-11120 GCA_964342365.1 uncultured Candidatus Sericytochromatia bacterium
TCCAGTTTGCAAGCCGGTATTAATACCCAAACAGGGGAATTTAGCGTAGATATCCAAAACCGGAATGGTTCGAGTCTGAGTGAAGCACAGCGAGAAGCACGAACAAGATTACTTAGAGATTTCAGGGCCAACGGCATTAGTGATGGTCAAGGCGGCTCTACAGGAAGTATTGAAGATGTGGTTCGACGTCTTGGGGCCACAAATATTTCTTTTGATGAAGTGGACAATTCGGTGCTTCAGTCCAGAGCCAATGATAATAACAGCGCCAATGATAATTTCGTTCGTGAGGGCCGTTTGAGCTTCGATCTGAATGGTAAAAGTTTTGACATTGGCATCGCTGTAGATGATCAGGGTTCTAACTTTGTTAACCTTGATGGCTTGACTAATGGTCAAAAGGCGGCTTTAGCTCAAGCATTAAATTCAAGGAATAACAATGCCTTTACTGCCGAGCAGGGCGTTTTACAAGAAGTGTCAGACTTAGTCTCCCAGGATCAGGACTTGCGAGACGCTATCGGGAACGGAACTTTTAATGACGCACGAAACACACTAAGTTCCCTGTTTACGCAAAAGGGATTCAGTGGAAATGCTTCTCAGCTGGCCAATGAATTGTTGAGTTCAAACTTGACTATTACCGATCAAAGTTCACTGGGTCTGGCTTCTGAAAAAGTGGACATTGCTCAGCAGGTTTTAGCTGACCTGTCTCAAGAGCGAGACGTGTCTAACTTGTCACAGGAAAACGGTCTTTTCAGAACACAATTAGACTCAGGAAATGAGGCGGGAGCCAAAGAAATTTTTGAGAGTCAGTTGGTAAGAGCGGGCTTAACTGAAGCAGAAGCCGCTGAAGTTTTAGAAAATACAGTTCTCACTCCGACTGTGAATGCGCCTCAAACTACAGAAGGTAATCAAACTGACGTATCTGTCGATGATGCTGCAGAAGAATTTGCCAGACGCCTGGGTGTAAATGCTACGCCTCAAGAGCAACAGAGAACGCTGCAAAGAGAAACCAATGTGATTAGAGCTTCTGAGCGAGGCGTTATTGAGGCTGCAGCCAATGCAGGTGCCGGCGATCTCAAAATCCAAACTCTCGGAATACAAGCGCTTTCAGATGATGCTGCTCTTAGCCGTCTGAGCGAAGAGGAACAACAGCTGGTTAATGAAGTGCGGAGCACGCTGTTAAATGGCGACATATCTGCTCAAGATAAACAGAACAAACTCAATGAACTTCTTGAGTCTGAAGGTTTATCTGCCAACTCAATATCAGTGGGTGAACTTGTTGCAGGAGAAGGCGACGCTGCTGCGTTTCGCTCTGCGGAAGATCTCAATGCGCTCGGTTTTGGCGAAGTCAATGTAGACTTCGGTTACGACGGTCGCGCCGCCAATATCACTTCTCAATTTGATTTTGAGGGAGTAGACGCTGAAGGAAATGCTTTCAACGGAAGACTTTCTGTGGGTATTGAGCAAAATGCTGATGGGACACGGAGTTTGACAGCGGAAGTTGATGGCAATAACGTAAATAATGTTGCAGAAGCCATTGGTCAGGGGGGACGAGGAGGAACCCTTGAAAATCAGTTTGCCACTAACGAAAAAACCACCGGTGAACGTCTTTCAAGTGCTCTGAGTACCGCCACAGAATATCTGGGTGTTATTGCAGATGCTGCTTTGCCAGGTATTCAGGCCTATAAAAAAGCGATGGAAGAACTCCAGGAAGCCTTGATTCAGCTGAAAGCCGCACAGGATCAGTATGCTGCTGCTCTGGAATATGCTGAGTCTGTAGGGGCAACAAGAGCAAGCACAAACGGTGATGGCGTTGATGTGAGCGCGCTGGCTACCGCTAACGGAACAGGTGAAGGTGGAGGCACTTCCGGTGCTAATGGTGCCAACACTCCTACCGAAGCACCTCAGCAAGTTTCACCTGCGGACAACACTGGTGAAGAAGGTGTTGACGAAGCAGAAGGTGCTGAGGACGCTGCTGAAGAGGGTGAACCCACGCCTTCGGAAGTGCAGACGGAATTATTGACAGAAGTTGCCAGCGATTCTAACTTTGCCAATATTGCCGTACTCATTGGTTTGAATCCGGGATTAATTATTGAGCAGGCCCAGCAAATGGATATGCTCGAACAATTGTCTGAAACGATCAAGCAATTGCAAAGTCCCTTTAGCAATCCGATTCAGCAAATGCAGGATTTTGTGGCTAAGTTACAAGAAATGCAGAATCCTTCCGGAGGCACTCCAATACAGGACGGTGTGATTACACCCTAGTACCAGGATAAACACCCATCTTTAGTGGGTGGGTGTTTATTTTTCCGCCCGAATGGGTATATTTTAAAGTAGTGAATCGATAGAGGAGAAAAAGGTATGGTTTCATCCGTCGGAGCAAGTAACAACATCAATTACATGCAGAGAACGACTGCCGACACCACGAGAGCCGGCAGCAACTTAATGCCTCAGAATACTTCCACCACAGGAACTGAGCAGCGTATTACCCCTGAGAATTTTCGACAGGTACTGGGAGCTGATGCAGACGTTTTGCTCAGCCCTTCGGACATGAAACAGCTGTATGAACAAGGGTATTTAGATGTTCAGCGCCAGTTTCAGGTGGCTGAGTCAAACGAAGGTTTCTTGACTTTAGCCTCGAAGCTTGGAGCTGCGCTGGTAGGTCCTTCTCGCAGTGTAGGAGCTATCCAAATTGATCCTCTATTTTTAGAAATGATCAAAGACCCTAATTCTGAATCAGGCTTCGGTTATACCCGCGTCAAAAGTCAGACTCTGAGCATTATTGCACCTCGGGAAACGCCTCCTGAAACCATACCCCCTCCTCCTGAACCTCATAATCCTCCCTTACAAAATGTTCCCATAGTGACTCCAGAGGAACTTACGGAGCAACAGCGCGAACGTCATGATGAAATACGAGAAGAAGGAATAGCGGTTAATGCCCTTTCATTAGGAAGGGATTGGGCCGGGGTTGGTGCGGGTGGTGAATTCCAACCCAGCCTTTATGATTCTACTGTTTTAGGTTCTATTCAGGAACAATATGGTATTAGTGGTCAGGCAGCCAACACCGTTGCTTATACTATGTTTACCGGCGACATGAAGGGTGCCAACACCTTTAACCGCGCTTCTGACATTATTGGTAAAAGCAACAATGCCCGTATGCGCTGGGCTCGTCAACGTATTGATACAGGACATCGTACAAATAATGCCAATTCCACCACAAATCAGTACAGTGGTAACGCAAATTACCATTTTCTCGTGGATCAGGGAGCGGCTGTTCCTCTTCAGGGACAGGCTTTAGAAGATTACCGTACTCTCGCGCAGGAAAATGGGGTAACACCTTTAGAAAATCCAACAGTGTTTGACCAATATATGTTAACCCGTCAAACCCTTACTCTTGGTTCAGAACCCTCCAGAGCAGAAGCACTGGTAAATTCAGACGCTCCTCAGGGCGAACAACCCGTTATGGAAGAAAACCGGGACAACCTGAAAAACCAGTATAAATCCTTACATCAACGGGCTTTTCCTGGCGGTAACTATGACATGGATGCCGTGGCCAATAATGCCAGCATGGAAGATGTATACGCCCTTTCCTTACTTGTGGAGAACGGTGCTTCTCCAGCGGATATTGAAAAAGCAGTTCAGGTAGATGAAAATGGTAATGTCAGTCTGAAGCCTGGCGCAAATGAAGTGTTTGGCAGAATTCTGGGTTTACCTGCCAGTGAACCGGCTTCGCGTATGATTGCTTCTTATTCCATGCTAATGGAAGCAAACTATCAGCAAGATTCAGGCGAAACCTTACTTTCCACCGATCAGGATACCCAGAGAGTCAGAGAAAATCATCCGAGTACGACTATTGGTGGGCCAAACGATGATAACACTGCTGCCGTAGATAGCATGGATGACAAAGTCGATCAGATGGAAACCAATCCGGATCGTATCAACACAGAGGGCAATAAAGGGGACCGACGTTTGTCAGGTGACGCTATGGGTGAACGTGTTTTACCTACAGATGTTCAAGATTTATCCGGCGTTTCTCCCACTTCATCTCAGGGGCAAGAGGCCTTAAACGGTATCAAAGAACTGCGTTCATTGGCCTTGCAAGGTGATAATATCACGGCTAAACCTCATACCAGAGGTTATCAAAGAACCAATATCAATCAAGCCAGTGCCCGTGTAAGAGCCGCTATTGACAGCATGCCTGCAGATGATCCTGCTCGCGCGACGCTTGAAAAAGAGTATACACGCATCATGGATATTGATAGTCAGATGCGTGGTCAGTATCGGCGCGTTTATGGTGAGGGTGGATCCACCACAACGCGTACCACGACCACTACTGAAACGTATCATAACTTCAATGACGTTGTTTCCAGTGTGGGTAATGACGTTAACACAGTTCAAAGCTGGACCAATCAAGCTGGCGATGATAATTTTGTGCTCCGTAGTGAAAGTATGGCCAATTATAAAGAAGGCCTACAAGACAAAGTGGCTATTATTGATCAGATGCTGGCCTCGCCCGAAACCGCCGCTGAGGCTCCCTTAACACCTGAACAAATCACGCAGTTGCAAGAGCTTAAAGCGGAAGCAGAAGCTCAAATTGCAATACTTGAGAATCCACCCGCTGATTTGGCTGGCAGAGCTGAGGCGGGAGATAGAATTGCGCGTAATTATGCACTGGTTCAAAGTGGTGAGTCGGACGGCTCCGTCGATGGCGGTCCTCCTGCCATTATTGCTGGAGATACCGCAGGATTTCAAGATGTGGAAACGCAGATTACTGAACTTAATGACTACCTCAAAGCAGCTATTGCCAATGGGTCTATTGATTCGCAAGAAAAAGGGAATATCCAGCGCATTTTAGGTAATGCCTCTGGTAATCTCATGGCAAACCTCCGGGCAAAAGGGGTTGAGGTGAGTGATGCCATGCAAATGTTTTCTTTGGATCGCGCTACCTTAGAGCAATCAGGTATGTCTTCTGAAGAAGTAGATATTGCCATGCGCTCCATTGAAAAGCTCAAAGACACAGAAGCGGCCACGGGCTTGCTTTCTGAGAGCAAAACGATGAACGAAATCTATCACGGTGTGCGTCGCCTGACGCAAAAACTCGACCATTTCGATGAAGTAGAGGTGGCTAAAACCGCTTTTACCCAGGAACTGAGAACCCTTGCCACCGAAAAGCCTGAGGTGTTTGATAACTTTATCAAGGAGGTTTATGGTGTAGACGATAATGCCAGCCCTGAGGCGCTTGCTCAGGTGAGACAAATGGCTCAAAACGGTACGCTTCCATTTCCTCCGGGGATTGAAATTGTAGACCGTGCCCAGTTAAATGGTGCCAACGGTGCTTACGTGGCAGAAGGTCGTGACGAAGATGGCAATACCGTAGATGCCAGAATCATGCTCTCAAGGGATTTATTGAATCAACCGGAGCGCCTCGGTGAAGTGTTTAAAGAGGAGATGTTTCATCATCTTGAAAACCTCGAAAGCGTTCAAACCGCCATGGGAAGACAAGCCGGGGGACAGAACGTAGATGCTGCTGGTGATGAGGGACGTGCCGCGGTGGCAATTCTCAGAAGTCTCCACGAAGGCAGTACAGAATCCATGAGCAGTGTTGGAAATATCGCACGAGATGAAAGCTCAACGGTACAAAGTCGGGGCGATATTCGCATGGATGGCAGCGGCTCTGACCGTGGCACTATTACGCGAGATGGTGTTACCCAGCGCGTTGAGTTTAGTTCGACTCCGCCGCAGACTGCGAGCCAACCTCCGGCAAATCCTATTGCAGGAGACACAAATGTGGGGCTTGACATTGGCGTTTCCAATCCCAATGCCACCAGAAACGTTGAGGACCTTCATCCAAGAGATCCTGGTAATGTAACCCATACCAGTGATAACGGTTTTGATATTCCCGATGTTCCTCAGGGAGAGGAAGATGATAGTGTCTTCAATATGGGTAAGATTATTAGTGGAATTCCCGACGGCTTGATTGCTGCCAGTAAGCTGATTGACACTTTTATTACAAAGCTCGAACAAATTATCAATGACGATTTCCGTCGTGTGGCTGGAAACCTTGCCAATGCCAGTTCGCTGATGAAAACCGCTAACGATACATTGTACGGAGAAGGTGGAGGCCATGGCCACGATCGTTCTCTGGCCGTGGGCAGAGGCGCTGATTATGAAGCCGGACAGGAAAATCTCACGCTGACCAAGCGACCCAATCAGGTCAGCGCCAGTAAAGATCCCACTTACGAAAACGGTGTGAATCTGGCTGAAGAGGATAAGAAAAAAGCGGATGAGCGGGCGAGAAGAGCTCAGGCGGAAGACACCCCCGAAGAAGCTCAGCGCCGCGATCGTCAAATTCAGGGGGAAGGGGATCCACATCACCGTGTGAACGATCCTGAAAATCCTGGAGGAGTTGAACTTGTGGACAATAGGCCTGAAGCTACTGCAGTGAAAGAGCAGAGAAGACTGGAGCAAGAGGGCACTAGAATTCTTCAGGAGTATCGATAAAATAAAAATATTGCTCAGGTAAATCGAGCAAATAGGTGAAAACGCTCATATGTCAAAAGCATGTGGGCGTTTTGCTTACTAATGTTAAACTAGATAAAAAAGGCAGAAGGCATGTACAATTCTTCGCGTATTAAATACGCCATTGAAACCCTCAAAGAACTCAGCAAAGAGCGTTCTGAACTCAGTAAGCAGCTGGGTGCGTTGAGAGATCGCTGTGAATTTCGTGAAAACGTGATTGACAGTCTTTATGACTACTATGACGTGGTTTCTGGCGATTACTATGCTGTGGTAGACGGTATTGTAAAACACGCTGAGTCTATTGAAGTGATTCGGGACTATATGGCCGAACACTACAAACTTCTGGACGAGCAGCTCAAAAAAATGCGCGAGATTTTAGACAAGCCCGTCAAAACCAAAGACAAGGTGGAAAAACTTGAAAAACTCACCAGCTTTGTGTTTTACATGCGACCTGACGATAATCCATCACCTCAAGGAAAGCCCCAAGGAACCTGATTATGTCTCAAGCTCAGTCTCCCAAATCTCAGCCTCAAACTCAGCCTAAAGCGCAGCCGCCGGTGAAAAAAGAGCGTATTCGCACCCCCGCTGAAATCGCGGCCCAGAGCCAGGCCAATTTATTAACCGAAGATGATTACACCACGGAATTACGGATTCAGGTGGTGCATCTGGGTGAGAATTTATTGAACCGTACCAAATACGAAGTAGATATTTTAGAGCGGGAACTGGTGGCCCTGTCCGGCGTGTTCAATGAGTTTCTGAGCGAAGTGAAGGTCATGGACAAAAAAATCGGAGATTTGTCCACCAGCATCAATCAGGGCAAAATGCAGGCGGCCCGGGAACTGGATTCCACCATCAAACAGGAAATTCAAACCATCGTTGAGCAGCTGCGGGTGCTGCCACGAGCTGACTTAGACGGTGTGGAAATGCTGTATCAGAATCTGGACGCCCTGCAAGATAATTACGGGGTGCTACAAAAACAGCTGGATACTCTCGAAGAAATTGGGGTGAAAATTAACCCCATTCGTAAAAACCTGCCCGCTCTGGAGCGGGGGCTTAACCAATTTGGCGACGCCATTGAAAAACAGCAAATGAAGCTGTTGGTGGGTGAAGAAGAGGAAGAAAAAATCGATTATGACGCCCTCAAAAATGAGATTGTGGACGTTATTCGTTCGCAGCATCGCGCCATGATCAAGCATTTGCACCAGGCCCAGACCCTTTCAAACCCCAAAGAAGTGAGCATGCTCAAAAAAAATCAAAAAGGTTTTGAAAAGAGTCTGAATAAGGTAAAGGGACAGCTCACGGATATTGCTGCTGCCGGGGTGAATGTGGAAGGGATACAGGCTCAGTTAAAGCCCCTCGAAAGTGGCTTGCTCCAGTTTGAAAAAGCCCTGTCGTCTAATCAGTTTTTGAAAATGACCGAGCGCATTTTTGAAGAAATTAAGCTCACCCAGGAACAAATCGAAGAAGCGCAAAACTGCAATAACCTGGACGATCTTGAAATTCTGCAAGAAAATATTGAAATTCTTTACGAAAATTGTGATGCCGTGGCGGATGAGCTAGAAACCATGGAATCCCACGGTCTGGCCATTGATGGTGTACTAGAACATTACGACGTGCTGCGGGTCACCATTGAACAATTTGAGCGCATTACGCAAGACGCATCTAACCGTCTACACTTGACCCAATCATGAGTGTTATACCCGTGGACTCTTCGCAATGGCAGATTCATCAGCAAGACCATGTGGCCTCTACCCAGAAGCAATTACTAAAACACTGGCAAGCGCTGCCCCATGGCTATGTCTTATACGCCCGTACCCAATCTCAGGGGGTGGGGCGGAACCAGAATACCTGGCAGTCGGAGCCCGGTGGTCTGTATTTTTCTCTTTTGCTAAAACCCACGGACTTTATTTCTGCTTTGCCCTGGCGCGTCTGGTTGTCCCTTTTGGAAGTGCTTGAATCATATGCCTCGGAACACCTCACGCTCAAGGCTTCTAATGATATTTTGTACAAGACTAAAAAACTGGCGGGTTTTCTGATTGACGCCGCCACACAGGAAAATCACCCCGCTTATTATATCGTAGGGTGTGGTCTCAACCTGACCCAGTCTCATTTTCCAGAAGAGGTTCTGGCCTGCACCTTACAAGATATTTCACAGCAAGCGTTTTCTCAGGAGAACGTTTTACATGCGGTGCTTCAACAGCTGTCCCATCATTTGAAATTGTCAGAAAAACAGTGGCAGCAATATGTGTTTGAAACCCACGGGCATCGCCAGGTGCGTACCGCTTATGAACACAACTCTACTCTCAGCATAAAGGATTACTGGAATGACACAAACTGACGTTGATATTCAAACACTCGTAAAAAAAGCGGTTTCTAAAGATCTGTTAGACAAGTATAAAAGTGCTTTGGACAGCGGACAATTACAAAGTATTATGCGAGATTACCACAAAAGTCAGGTAGAAAAAGGTAGCCTTGAAATCGTAGAAGGTCTTGCAGATTCAGGAAAATTTACGGCTTCAGAAATTTTGCTGGCCACCGTGCAGGTATGGCTGATGACCTTGAGTGAGCTACATGATGCTTTTGACTCCTCTTTTGTAAAGATTTGGGAAAAAATGCCGGATATGTTGTGCCGTATATTGATTGGGCAGGCTACTCAGGCTTTGCAAGCACAGCTCAATGCTCTTAATTTTAACGTGACCCCTGAAATGGAAGCGGACTCGGCCAGGCTCATGAAACTGCTTCGAGGTGCGAATCGAAAAAAAGAGGCCCGTCAAGAACATGTGGATGCCGCACTTATTTCCTTTTCTGAATACCAATCGGAGTTAAAAGCTACTGAGGGCCTTGCTCTTTTGCCCGCAGATTACCTGGAGGTGTGGACTCGCTTATTGTTTCAGGTGTATATTTTTAGCTATTTGTCTGATGCGGACGTTTACCACGCGTTGGCAAGCAATTGGGAGATTTTCATGGATCATTTTCCCGATGTTCTAGAAATGATGGTGGTTCTCAGGGGGTATGAAGAGCTGATGCTGCCCGAAAATGCGGGCCGTTTGCAAGAACTTATTCAAAATACGCCCGAACTCAAGGAGCTCTGATTCTGTTTTAGAGCTCTGGTGGGCCACCGAGTAGCCAGAGTTTAGATTTCAGTCCCTCTGGGCGCAAACAAGCCACAGACACCAAGCGCTCTTGGAGGTCGTATACTCTGACGTATTCGGAGGATGAAGTTAGGATATCTTCATGGGTCAGAATTTTCCCCTGATACAAATGAAGCAGAGCCTCTTCTGAATCCAGATGAACTTCAGGCAGGTGCTGTAACAGAGCGTCGGCAGGTAGCCCGGGCTCTGGTTGTATCATGAGCGGCTCAAGGGTTTTAAGGTCAACGCATTGCGATAATAAGCAGCCGTTAGCCATGGTGCGCTCCATGCGATCCAGCACGGCCCCGCAGCCCAAATTTTGCCCCAGATCGTGGGCCAGGGTGCGAATATACGTGCCTGAGGAACAGGTCACTTTGATTTCGAGCACAGGGGACTGCCACTGGCACAATTCCAGTTGGATGATTTCCACTTCCCGGGAGGGACGGTTGGGAATATCTATGCCCTGACGCGCCAGTTGATGCAGGCGCTTGCCCTGATAAGACACTGCTGATACCATGGGCGGTTGTTGAGAGATGATGCCTTGAAAGCTTTGCAACGCGGTTTCTATATCTGTTACTGACAGGTCAGGAACAGGCGCTTCACTCAGAATTTGTCCTGAACTATCGAGGGTGTCTGTGGTGAGACCCAGGCGAATCCAGGCGTGATAACTTTTGGTGCCGGGCAGGTACTGAATGAGTTTTGTGGCTTTGCCCAGGGCCAGCACCACCACCCCCGTCACGTCAGGGTCTAGGGTGCCGGTATGACCTATTTTGCGAAAATTGAGACGCTTACGGGCAATGGCCACCACGTCGTGAGAGGTGTGTGCCGCTGGCTTATGGACAGGCAGCCAGCGGGCAAAGGATTTCAAAACTTGCCTTCGGCTTTCAGTTGGTCAATGTAGGAGAGCATTTTAGCCCCGGCTTCCAGACCGCGATCCAGTTTAAAGTGCAATTCAGGAACGCCTCGTAAACGTAACCGTCTGCCCAGTTCAGAGCGAATAAAGCCCTTTGCAGAATTCAGGCCTTCCATAAAGACTTTTTTATCGTCCTCTTCGCCGTACACGGATACCTTAACGGTGGCGTGACGCAGATCGCCGGTGACGTCTACTTCCACAATGGAGCCAAAGTGCTCTTGCACCCGTTCGTCGTGAACTTCGTCTCGCAAAATCTGCGATAGGAGCTTTTGAATTTCGGCACTTACTTTTTCAACACGAATAGATTTTGCCATCTTTATCCCATTTCTGCGGTTTTTAGCCATCTTAGCACAGGTCCATCTCTGTGAGTTATAATAACAAGAGCACTTTAAAGGCAGGTTTTTGTGGCGCGTCAACGTCCCGTTCCCCGTACTCTCTCAGATATTCTCAAACGGATTCAAAAGCCTTCTCGCGATCCCGAAGGTCTGATCTCTCCTGAGGAACTGACCCAGATTAAGCCGCCCATCACGGAACCTGGTGAGCTGTTTAAAAATATGTCTCCT
>CAYFGW010000170.1:0-11096 GCA_964342365.1 uncultured Candidatus Sericytochromatia bacterium
TGCTCAGAGGCAGCGGCGGCAATGTCCTGGCCGAAAGCAACGTCAACAGCACCCGGGTGACCTCCAGCAGCAGCAGCGGTGGTGGCGGAGGTGGAAATAGCGGCGGGGGCAACGGCAGTCCCGGAGCCGTGAACCCGCCTGCCACCGTCAACAACACTTTGAATTTGACCGGCCCTGCTGACGGAGGCAGCATCTCCCTCGGAGGCGCCACAGAGATCCAGGCCAATGCCACGCTTAGCCCTCAACAGGTGGCCAGTGGCTTCAAGATCCGCTTTAGCGACCCTGCCAGCAATTTCACACAGGATGTCATTCCCACACGCCCCAACACCAGCACCAATGACTACAGCGCTAGCGTGGTGTACACTCCCAGTGGAGCCACCGGCAATCGCCCCATTACTGCACAGGTCATTGATGGCAACGACAACGTGGTGGGAACCCTCACCGACAATCACACCGTCAACGTCGTCAATGCCACGGCGAGCATCACCGCACCCGCTGACGATAGCATCATCGACCCCGGCGTCAACCAGACCCTGACCGGCACTGCCACCGGTGTGCCTGCCGGTGGCAGCGTGCGCTTTGTGGTCAAAGACGCTAACGGCAATGTACTCGATACCCTGCCCGCCACCAACACCGGCGGTGATAATTACAGCACCGCTAACGGAGCCTGGAATCCCCCTGCCGGACCTGTAGATGTAGACATTGAAATGCTGGTGCTGCCCCCCGGCACCGAGAACCCGCTGGTGAGCGACATTCACGATGTGGCTGTGGTCAACAACGCCGTCAATACCACCAGGCCGGTGGATAACCAGTTTATTCAACAGGGGAACAATAACGTCACACTGAGTTCGGATACCCCCACTTTGACTGCAGAACAGTTAGCAAATGGTGCCACGGTTTTCTTTGAAGTGAGAGACACCAACAATACCCTCCTCTTAAATCAGGCAGGAACACGAGATAATGGCAACGGCACGTGGAGTACTTCTGCGAATCTGTCGACTCTGACACCCAATGATTACAACGTAACGGCGGTTATCAGAGCAGGCAATACCAGCGGCACAGCGGAACTGGCACGGGATGCCAGCCCCAATGATATCACCGTCGTCAACGTTGGTCTGGCCTTAACAGGCCCTGCTGATAATAGTTCCTTTGAAGTGGGCAGCAATATCCCTGTGACAGCCACGGCCACCAATGTGCCCACAGGGGGCAAAGTCACTTTCGTGATTAAAGATCCTAACGGTAATGTTGTCAAAACGGTGGATGATGCAGACTTAAGCGATAATAACTTTGCTGCGACCCTCGATACTGTTGGACTCAACTTACAAACCGCTTATCAGGTGGTGGCACAGGCCAAAGACCCCGACGGAAACATCATCAGAGAATCTAACGTCAGCAATTTCACCCTGAATATCAATAATGCAAGCGCTACCTTAGACACCCCGGTCAACGATGCTTTGTTCTACCTGGATAAAGGCCCAGCCACTCTGCGATTTACACCCAGAGATGCCAACGGCACTCCTTTAACCGAGGCCCAACTCAATGGAGCGACCGTGGATTTCTTCGATTTAGACGCCACCTCCGCAGGGGGCATTGGCGACTCGCTAGGAGCAGGCGTCCGTCAGCCAGACGGAAGCTATACCTTTGATTGGGTCACCAGCGGTGAAAATACGGGTATTCACCAGATTACGGGCCGCTTACGTAACAGTACCAATACCGCAAATCTGGTTACAGATAGCAGTACAATCAGATTACAACCTTACGCCCGCAGCGTATTTATTGTAGATGGGCCCACCCGCAAAATTTATAACGCCTATACGGGAAGTTCTGTGAGCAGCAGCAACGGTCCGGTCATTCCCGATTACAATACGGGGGTAAGAAACGAGATCTTTGAATCCAGCTTTGGTACCGTTGCGTTGGCAAAACACCCAACGACAGGAGAATTCTTCTATATACAAAATGGAACGGGTGCCAATAAGAAACTGGCAAAATACAACCCTTCCACCAGACAAGAAACGATCATTTCAAGCACGCTGACCACCCCGGGAAACTTTATTCGATTGGCTTTTGATCCGGTATCAGAACGTCTTTATGCCTCTTCAGACAATGGAATTCGCGTCTTTGAAGTCAATACAACAACAGGCACATTTACGGAGCTCAGCAATAGCTTCAGAAACGGTACAGAACAGGCCCTTGCCAATAATATAGCAGGCGGAGGCGATATTGCCATTACTCTGGACGGGTACCTGTATGTGGTTAGCGGTGATGATCTGGTAGGCTTCCAACTCAATGCCGCTAGCCAGACCCTTACGGACGGTTTTTACGCCGGGCGCTTAAGCATTCCGGGGGGTGGGGGCACCACTTCCAACGGTTTTGACGGAGATATTGACGCAGGCACGGGTCAGGTCCAGAGCATTCTGGTCATGAGTAATAGAGGCCGTCACTTGAGATACCCTCTGCATGTTTCCGGGCCCAATAACAGACGTTTACTGGGATATAACAGCAGCAACCCCACGGCCAACGGTAACCGAATTTCTCCCATCAATACCCTGGCCACCTACGGCGATCATACCAGTGGAGATATGACCGCAGCTCACGACGGGTAATGAACCTCTGAATTCATCCCGTAATTTGACACGTCATAGTACAAACGGATTATAATACTATGCATCAAAAATCACGGGATGATGCTATGAATTTGGAAAACACCGACAGAGAAATGTACCGCGACCTGGAATCCATTATGTTTTCTGAGGAAGCGATACAACAACGCATTGCGGAACTCGGCGCACAAATTGGCGAAGACTACGCGGGAAAAGTGCCGGTGGTGGTAGGACTGCTAAAAGGCTCAGCTCTGTTTATGGCGGATCTTGTGAAAGCCATCCCCGTCCATTTGACCCTGGATTTCATGGGCATTTCCTCTTACCACGGTGGTTTAAAGTCCACAGGCGTGGTGAAAATCACCAAAGACCTTGAAGAAACCATTGAAGGCCGCCACGTGATCATCGCTGAAGACATCATCGACACAGGACTTACCCTGAGCCATTTGATTAAGGTATTAAAGCAGCGTAACCCTGCCAGCGTCTCTATTTGCACCCTGCTCAACAAACGGGCCCACCGTAAGATGGTGGTAGAAGACATTAAATATATTGGCTTTGAAGTGGAAGATCAGTTTGTGGTGGGCTACGGACTGGACTATATGCAAAAATTCCGCAACTTGCCCTGTATTGGCATCTTAAAGCCTGCGGTGTATCAAACCCCTGGCGTCTAAACTTTCAAAGTAAAAAATTTGCGTTTGGGGCGAGCTTTGTCAGTGGGCTGACAAACACGGTCTGAATTTATGGGGTACAGTAAAGTCACATACACATTAAATGAGGCTTTACTATGCACGTTCCCCTGACCCATCCTGTGACCCCCCGAGACGAATACAACCAGAAATTACTCAATAATGTTCATCCTGAGGACTGGGTCAACCCCACACCCGAAGGTCGTTATAATCTGGTGGTGATTGGTGCAGGTGCAGGAGGACTCGTCACCGCCGCAGGTGCTGCCGGACTCGGTGCAAAAGTAGCTCTCATTGAGCGCAATTTGCTCGGTGGAGATTGCTTGAATATTGGCTGTGTTCCCTCCAAGGCCATTATTCGCTCTGGCGAAGTCATGGCAGAAATCCGAAATGCTGAAAAATTTGGGATTCATCTGGATCAGGATTCCGTTAAAGCTGATTTTGCGCAAGTTATGGAGCGCATGCGTAAGGTGCGCTCAGATATTAGTCCCCACGACTCCGCTCAGCGTTTTAAAGATCTGGGCGTGGACGTATTTATTGGCGACGGTACCTTTACCGGCCCTGACACCATTGAAGTGGGAGGGCAAACCCTGAAATTTAAACGGGCGGTGATTGCCACGGGCGCAAGGGCCACCCGACCTGATGTAGAAGGTTTAAATGAGGTGGGCTACCATACCAATGAAACCATTTTCAACCTCACAGAGCAGCCCCGTCACCTGGCCATTATCGGCGGTGGGCCTATCGGCTGCGAATTGTCCCAGTCTTTTCACCGACTGGGATCTAAGGTCACTCTGATTCACAATGCAAACCATGTGTTGAACCGAGAAGATGCCGACGCGGCAGCTGTTGTCCAGGAATCTCTGCTGGATGAGGGAGTAAATCTGGTGTTGGGGGCACGATTTAACAAAGCAGAAGCCACCGAAGACGGCCGCAAACGACTTTACTATGAACAAAACGGAGAAACCCACTCGGTGGTGGCAGACGAGATTCTGGTGTCCATTGGCCGCACCCCCAACGTGGAAAAACTGGGGCTTGAACAGGTGGGCGTGGAATACGACCGCCACGGTGTCAAGGTCAATGATTATCTGCAAACCACCAACTCTAAAGTTTACGCCGTGGGAGATGCCTGCCTGAAGCTTAAATTTACCCACGCCGCCGACGCCTCGGCCCGTATTGTCATTCGCAACACCCTTTTTGGCGGGCACCAGAAAATGAGTGAGGTCATTTTGCCCCGCAGCACCTATACCGACCCTGAAATTGCTCAGGTGGGCCTGACCGTGGAAGAAGCCGCTGAACAGGGCGTGGAAATTGATACCTTTGAAAAATCTTTTGCGGAGGTAGATCGGGGGATGACGGACGGCGTGGTACGCGGTTTTGCCAAGATTCACGTGGAAAAAGGCAGCGATAAAATTGTAGGAGCCACATTGGTGGGACGCCACACCGGTGATATGATGAATGAAATCTCACTGGCCATGACCTATAATCTGGGCTTAAGTAAGATTGCGGATGTGGTGCATCCTTATCCTACTCAGGGCGAAATTATTCGCCAGCTGGCGGGCATGTATATGCGCACCAAAATGACGCCCTTTGTCAAAGGGGCCTTTAATAAATGGCTCGAAATTACACGCTAAGGAAAAAGATTATGATACCTCCTTTTTATACCGTTCTTGTGGTTGATGATGATCCCGACATTCATGCTTTAACCCAGCTTGCCCTCAAGCGCATGCGCTATGAAAACCGAACCGTTCATCTGGCCAGTGTTCACAGTGGCGAAGAAGCTCTGGGGTATATCAAAACCCACCCTGAAACCGCCGTGGTTCTTATGGATGTGGTCATGGAAAACGATCATGCGGGCCTTGATGCCTGTAACGCCATCCGGAACGAACTCAAAAACGGCACCGTGCGCCTGGTCTTGCGTACGGGTCAGCCCGGTCAGGCTCCAGAAAAAGAAGTCATTGAAACCTACGAAATTGACGGTTACCTGGCCAAGTCTGAAATGACCCAGACCCGTTTGTTTACGGCAGTACGTACGGCTCTCAAATCCTATACGGAACTACGGACCACGCGCTGGCTGAGTCATGTGCTCACCTTTTTAACGGGATCCGTTCATCAATTGGATGCCCACGGCAGTATTGAAGAAGCGCTGAACAACACACTGGATCTCACTGAAAACGTGTACCCCTTTCAGGTGGGCGGATACTCTTTGCAACTCAAAGAAAGTGTACAGGGCAAAGCCCTGTACGAAAATGTGAAGTCTTATCAATCGGGAGACAGCGTTTCTCTGGAGGGACTCCATGAGGAACTGGCCAAATCCGACGATTTGAGCGTGCGGCCTTTTAAAGACGGCATTCTGGTGCCTTTTGATATATCCACAGATATTGGTCAGGGTGCCTTCTATTTTTCACCCATGCCCATTATTAGCCCTGTAGAGGCACAGGCTCTGTTTCAGGTCATGGGATTATTAACGCGCCAGCTGGCCCAGCGCGTTTACGATGCGATTATCAAAGAACAAATGCAGGCCTAGACACTGGTAAAGCCCGTATGAACTGGGGCATAATAAAGAAAAAAAGAGGAGGCTCATCCTATGAGTGCTCAGGTTTATGATCCTGTAAAAAACAAACCGCTGGTGGAAGTCACCGACGCAGCAGCGGAGCAAATCCGACGTCACCTGGAAAAAAACAACGTGGAAAACCAGGGAATCCGACTGGCGGTCAAGGGCGGCGGCTGTTCAGGACTGTCCTATCATCTGGACTACGATCAGCCCACAGATCGCGACCATGTGTTAGATATCAACAACGTGCGGGTTTTGATCGACCGCAAAAGCGCTATTTATTTGAAGGGCATGACGCTGGATTTTAGCGATGATCTCAACAGCCGGGGCTTCAAATTTGTGAACCCCAACGCCACCAACACCTGTGGTTGCGGAGAATCTTTTTCCGTCTGAATTTTCGTTCCTGATTTTTCTCAATAGGGTATAATGGTCGCGCAATGAATAATCTTGTGGAATACACTGACCATTATATCTCTCGCTTACAGCCCATCTTAGAAAAGTTTGGCAACGGCCCTGAGCGTGTCAAAGCCCTGGTGCATCGCTGGCAGCAGGAGCTCAACACTCTGAGGGCCTATGCCCGAACCCATCAGAATGTGTCAGTGGCTTTTGTGGGGGGAACGGGAGCCGGAAAAAGCACCCTGATCAATGCTCTAATTGACGCCGACGTGCTGCCCACCCACAGTTTTCAAACCTGCACCTCTGCAGCAATGGTCTTGCGTCACGCACCCCGTAAAACCTGGCGGGCCACCCTTACTTTTTTACCGGAATCCGCCTGGGAAAAAGAAAAGCAGTCCTTTATGGACGAAGCCCGCGAATCGATGGTCAGCGGTCAGTCCTCTTTTGTGTATCAGGACTTTTTGTACAAGGCCTGGGCTCTGTATCGCCCCCGACGGGGCCAGCCTCCCATGCCCTTTGCGTTGACCAACTTACTCACCCTTTTAGAAGAACCCCTGCCCGAGTCCGTGCGACAATTGCTCAGCACAGAACCCCTTCAGATCAAGGCCAAAACCCCTGAAGTCATGAAACAGCAACTGCGCAAATACCTCACCGCTGAAAGTCCCCTCTGGCCTCTGGTGCAGGAGGTGCAAATTGAAGGTCCCATTGAGCTGTTATCGGAAGGACTTCAGGTGGTGGACTTGCCGGGATTGAACGACGCCAACCCCGTCAGGGAAGCCATTGCCAGGAAGTACCTGAAACAGGCGGAGTTTGTGTGTTTGACCTTTAATACCGCCCGGGGTCTGACCCGTGAGGTGGTAGACCTGATGAAAGATCAGCAGTTTATTAACCAGATGGTCATGGATGGTAAAGTCAGTGCGCTGGCTTTTGTGGCCACCCGTGCTGATGATTATCAGCCCGAAATGGAACGGCGCCACCTGGATTTGGAAGCCTCGATGTCACCCCGGGCCCTGCACGTGGCCCGCGAGAACCAGATTCAGCAATTAATTCTACGCCAGCTCTCTGAACTCACCCTGTGGTATAGCAACCGTTACAAGGTGTCCCCGGAAGCCCGTCAAATTGTCCAACTCATTGCCGATACGCTCACCCAGTCGCCTATTTTTATTACCTCAGCGCTGAATTATCTGCTGCTCCAGCAGGAACAAAAACCCACTCTTGAAGCGTTTGAAACCGCTGAACACACCGGATTCCCTCAGCTTCAGGCATATATTCAGAACATTGCCAGCACTCAGGGAGTACAGGCTCGCAAGAAAGTGCTGCGCGTACGCTTCCAGCAAATGAATGCTGAAATCAAGCGACTGGTGCATTTACTTAAACAGAGTGAACAGCCCTTTGAAACCCTGGAAGCCCAGCAAGCTCACCGCCTGGCCTGTCAAAAACTGGAGGTGACTCTGGGACGGGTTTCCGAGAGACAGGGACGCTTACAGCTGGATTTTCAGCGCAAATTGCTCTATACCTTCAACGATTTACAGGCCCAGGTGGATCAGCTAGAAGACAAGTGGGGCGGATTAAACTGGCAGTATCTGGTCAAAGCCGTGGAAAATCAGGGCCAGTATACCAGTGCCGCTACCGGGGTTCACGTGGATCTCATTAAAGACGTGACGGACTTTATGACTCAGATTTTCGCCGTGGAATGGTACGCTTTCTTTCAGGTCAATATGCCAGAGCATTTAGACACCACCGAACGGCAACTGCGAGACGTGCTGGGGGAATTTGCATTGCCCAAAACCACCAAACAGAAGTGGATTCAGGATTTACAACAGTTCACCCAATTTGCCCGCATTCAGCTCAACACGCTGCGAGAACATATGCAGAGCTATATCGAGCAATCTCTGACGGATCTGCTGCTGCCGGTGTTTGAAACCGCGGCCAAACACAAGGGCAAGGGGCGCAAACAGCAAATGATTGAAACCCTCAGTCAATCTTTGAAAACCACTTTGCCAGAAACCGCTCGCCAGCTGGAAACGGAAACCGGTCAACAGCTGGAAAACTGCCTTCAGCGCATTGAAGCACAGGTGATTGCCCTCGGCGAAGATTTGCGTACGCCGCTGAGCCCCCGCGAAGCTTAGTGTCCTGATTCTTTAAAGTAATCGGGGTATAAACACTCAAAACAGCCCGGGCAAATACCGTGGCTAAAACGAAAGCCGTACTTTTTTCTCAAGTAAAGTTCAATATTGACATAGGTGCCGTCTTCAGTACGAATCTTTTTACAGGAGGCACAAATGGCCAGCAGCTTATCCTGAGTATCTTCGTCAGGAGCATCAATCTGATGGGTCGAAAACAGGTGAAAAATATACCCGCTGACCCGTTTGGTGTCTTCATGCTGAAGCTTGCTGGTGGAAACCCGCACGGGCAGATAGCCGTCTTCTTGCTTCAGCAGCAGGGTTTCGTTGACGCGGGTTTTTAAGATGTCCGTGGAACGATAGTCCGGGGGCAGACTCCAGTGCGACAACTCCGCCAGAGGGTGTTGTGCCCGCTGTGCAGGAGAAATCTGCGTCAGAGCCTCCGCTTCGGGGTTCATAAACTGGATCCAGCCGTGTTCGTCGGTGACAATAATAGCTTCATGACTGTGAATTAACATATCCAGAATTTTTTGCTGACGCTGACGATTTTGCTGCTCCCGGCGGTAATTATGCAGACTCAACTCCACCATGGCGCGCAGTTCACGGTGACGAAAGGGCTTGAGCACGTAACCAAATGGATTGGTCACCTTGGCACGATCAATCACATCACTGTCCGCAAAAGCAGTCAGATAAATAATCGGGCAATCGTGCTGTTTGAGAATGGCCTCGGCGGTTTCAATACCGTCCCAGTCTCCCTTGAGTTTGATGTCCATAATAATCAGGTGGGGGCGCAACGCCAGACTACGCTCCAGAGCATCAGGACCACAATCTACAATTTCCGGCACGGAATACCCCGCATTTTGCAGACTTTCCGAGATATCTTCTGCAATCATGCGTTCGTCTTCGACCACAAGTACCGTGGTTTCCGTCATAGTTGTTCCTCTTGTTTAATTCCACAGGCTGATGATGCTCTCTATGATAACATCTCTTTTTTAAAGAAAGATGTCTCAAATTTGTCATTTTTTTAAGTTTTTCCGCTTTTTTTAACGGAACACCAGTCTCTTAAACAACATCTCAAACTATGTTATAAAGGGCTTAAGGAGATTTTAATTATGAACGTGGTGTTATTGTCCCCCCATTTTCCCGCCCATCAGTGTCGTTATGGCGCAGCCCTGAAACGTCACGGTATTAACGTGATTGGCTTAGGTGATGAACCTCTGCCTTTGCTCACCCCGGAACAGCGTCATGCCCTTAGCGCTTATGAACAGGTGCACGACATGCATGATGATGAGGCCATGCTCAGGGCCTGCGGCCAGATTACCGCCGATCACGGAAAAATTCATCGCATCGAATCCCTGAACGAGCACTGGCTGGAGTCGGAAGCCCGCTTGCGCACGGACTTTAACGTCACCGGTATTCACACCTCCGGCATTCAGAACATTAAAGAAAAATCCGCCATGAAGGCCTGTTTTCAAGAGCACGGAATCCCCTGTGCCAGAGGCCGCGTGGTGGACACCCATACCGAAGCCCTGGATTTTGCACAAGAGGTAGGCTATCCTCTGGTGCTTAAACCCAATGTAGGCGTCGGAGCCAGCCATACGTATAAAATCGAAAACGAAGCGGAATTGCTCAGCACCCTTGCAGCCAACGGCGATCATCAGAATATTCTGGAAGAGTATATTGCAGGCAAAATTTGTTCCTACGATGGATTAACGGACCGGGAAGGCAATATTGTCTGGCAGGGGGCCATGATTTATAGCAACGGTGTGATGGAAGTGGTGAACCACGATTTGCACGTCTATTATTACACCCTGAGAGAAATTCCTGCGGAATTGGAACGTATGGGTCGGGAACTGGTCAAAGCTTACGATGTGCGAGAACGCTTTTTCCACTTTGAGTTCTTTCAACAACCGGATACCAATGCCTACATTGCCCTTGAAGTGAATATGCGCCCGGCGGGTGGCCCAAGTCTGGATATGTACAACTTTACCTCAAATATTGATTTGTATCAGGAGTGGGCCAACGTGGTAGCCACCAATACCTTTCAGGCCACAGATGCCACGCCGGAATACTTTTGTGGCTACGTGGGACGTAAGCACAACAAAGCCTATGCTCTGAGCCACGCGGAAATTATACATCATTACGGAGAATATATCGTGCATGTGGCAGAGCATCCGCCTCTTTTCCGCCGCGCCATGGGAGACTATTTTTATCTCATTCGCATGGCCCACGAAGAGAAACTCCTTGAAGTTTCTGAGGCCATTCACCGTGCCCCCTGAAACCTCTGATTTTACAGCAGTTCCCCATATTGTTACCGGACAAGAGGATCTGCACCCCAAACTTCAAAAAACCGTCCAACGGCATTTAGAAAACCCCTATCGCCGGGAACCTACGGGCAAGATGCGCGAAATTTTTGAGGCGTTGCATAGCTGGTACCAGGCGGAATGCGGCCAGTGGCCCGTAATTCTTGATACCGGCTGCGGCCGGGGACACAGCACACGATTGCTGGCACAGCGTTACCCGGATCATCTGGTGCTGGGTCTCGATAAATCAGAACAGCGTCTGGAGCATTTGCGAGAGCCACTCCCCCACAATGCCAGGCTGGTGCGAACCGAACTGGTGGATTTCTGGCTACTGGCGCGGGAGTATAACTGGGTATTTGCCAAAACCTGTTTGTACTACCCCAATCCCTGGCCCAAGCTGGCACACCTTAAACGGCGCTGGCACGGCCACCCTATTTTCCCTG
>CAYFGW010000171.1:0-11051 GCA_964342365.1 uncultured Candidatus Sericytochromatia bacterium
TGGAGACAATGCGAAACTTGTGATATACCCCTTCCTGAGAACTGTCTATAAACTGGATAATATAGTAGGGGCGTCCGTCCAGAGGCAAGGCGTTGAGCTTGTGAGCATCCTGCGTACTATCGAGCCGCACGGTGTCTTTGCCGCCGTGTAATCCACACACGCGCACAATCACGGGAAAAGACATGTCTTGAGATTTCATGTACTGAAAAACTTCCTGAGGAGAGCGGGGCTGGCAGCGCAGGGTTTGAGGGACTACAAGGCCCTCAACATCTTTGAGTAAGTGGTACACGCGATCTCTACGGGTGTTGAGGATGTGCTCAGGGGCGTTAAACACCGGGAGCTGAGGGTGTTTACTCATGATATTCTTTAAGCGTTTTAAAACACGGGTGTGCGTATCAGCATCGGAAATCTGATTCATAACGCAGTGACTGCCCGGAGCCAGTGTAATGACTGCCTCAGTGGTATCTAAAAATATCTTTTGGCGCTGCCAGTGCTCAGGCACAATATGACGGTAAAAATTGCATTCGCCGCTGTATTTGTAATGAGAACCCCCACTCAGGGGATCCACAGACATAATTTCAATTTCATTGTCGTCAGCAATGCCGCTCACAAACAGAACGTTAGGCATGATGTGCTTTCTGATGAATGGTCCGGGTGACGGCTTCTCTGATGCGTTGTACGGGCTGTTTTAAGTGCTTTAAATCTTCTTTGAGAATATCAAAAAGTTGCATATTTGCATTCAGTTCAAAAATGACCAGCTCCCCGTTGAGCATGGCGCAATCTAAGCCCACAAGGTCCAGCGGAATCCGCTGGTAAATCTGTTCAAAGCGCTCCGCCAAATCAGCTTCATGATTCTGATAATAGTATTTTAAAAACGTGCGTTCCTGATGAGCATATTGCGAATGTTTTTTCATAAAGCCTCTGGAGGCCTTATCGTAGTTAATTTGCCACTGATCAAAATAGCAACTGTGGCGTGGAAAAGATTTTCCCTGTACCAGGGCAATGCGGTGTTTGTGATAAACGCCTCCCTGAGAAACGTCGACGTACTCTATAAGGTAGTAATCACGACCGTCCAGGGGCAGTGCGTGGAGCGCCATCATGTCTTCAGGGCCGTTCAAACGGAGCATAGCTCGGCCGTTGTGTTCTCCGCAGGCTTTAATAATGGCAGGGTAACTTATGTTAGCCTCTACCTGTTTGAGCACTTCTTCAGGAGACTGTGGAGAGACCCTGATCGTTTTTGGCGCGGTAATTCCATCAATGTCTTTGAGTAAATGGTAGACTTCATCGCGGCGGGTTTTCAAAACGTGCTGAGGATGGTTAAATACCGGAATATCAGCATGTTGTTCCAGCAGGCGTGACAGATGCGTCAGCGTCACTTGACACAAGTCTGCTTCGGCAATTTGATTCACAATGCAATGCGTGCCCTGAAAGGTCATTTTCAGGTTGCGGGTGTCCAGGACTACACTCTGACGTTTCCAGGCAGTTTCTGTGAGATGTTTGTTTAACTCACATCCCCCGTTATAGTTATAGCTGATATCTCCTGTTAAAGGATTTACCCGTAGAACTCTGGCTTTGCGATGATCGGGAATGCCGTGTACAAAGAGAATATTTTTCATACTGTCATGTATTTTAGCACGGGCGGCAATTGGTTATACTGAAGCAAAAACCCGCGAGGAACCATGATGTCACCAGGCTCAGCTTTACCCAAAATTAACGTGCTTTTTGTGAGCGGTATTCCAGATAACCGACGCGTAGAGGTGCTCGAAGTGGATGAACGCGGGCAGTTGGGTTATAAGTTTACGGGCACCTGTGACTTTTATCGCTATATTCGTACGCCGGTCTGGCGTAAAAAGCACATCATGCTGGATCTCAGAGATAACGAAATTGTGCTGACCAGAGACACCCATATTTTGATTAACCAGATTGCCGAAGCCGATACCCACCGCAAAGTCCTTACCAAACTCGATCAAGTGGTTAAAACGTATCCTGAAGTGCCGGTGTTAAATGCCCCGGAACACATTTTGAAAACCACCCGCTCAGAAATATATCGACGTTTGCACAATCTTGATGAGAAACTCATCGTGCCTCAGGTACAACGTTTCGCCCCCACGCACCCGGAACAGATTCGCGAGGCCATTGCAGAACACGGTTTTGAGTACCCGGTCATTTTGAGAGAGTGTGGGGGGCACGGAGGGCACAAGGCTGTTCGTATAGAGAACGAGGCCGGTACCGATCAGTTACATGAATTGGCTTTAGATGGCCGGGATTACTATCTGGTGCAATACGTGGAATGTGCTAACGAAGGGGTTTATCACAAGTATCGCCTGGTGATTATTAATGGTGAGGCCTTTATTCGCCACTTGCGCTATTCAGATCACTGGATGATCCATCGAGAATCCTGCAAACCGTTTATGCATAAAAATCCTGTTTATGCCGAAAAAGCGCGCAATGTATTAGAAGATTTTTATGGAGACATGAAAAGCGATCTGGCCCCGCTCATACAAAAAATTCATGAGCGTATTCCTCTGGATTACTTTGGTATTGACTGTGCGCTACTGCCTGACGGAAGCATGCTCTTATTTGAGCTCAATGCCAATATGCTGATTCTCAAAGACTTTCAGCAGCCCGGAGCATCTATTTCTGAAGGAACTCTGCGAAAAATGAAAACCGCCGTCATTGAGCATGTGAATCGGCTAACAAAAAAGTAGTCCGTCAAAACCAACGAAAAAAACCAACCCCCTGAGGGGTTGGCACTTCAGTTCCAAAACTATTTCAGATTTTTAAATCGGGTCCCGGTCCCGGTCATTCCCGAATTCAAGCAGAGGCGCAGGGACTTCCTGCACCGTGGTGCGGGCGTTAATATCGTAAATGGGCTTATCGTCTCCAAGTCCGCGATTATTACCGCCATCACGATCTCCTCCATTTGCAAATAAATTAAAGAAGTTGTAGTAATGCCACACCGACAGCGGGGTATTGCTTCCTGCGGTTTTAAACTGCACTTCAGGCGTGGAAACGCTAAAGAGTAAGAATAAACGGCCAGGCCCATCAAACAAACCGTTTCGGTTGCCATTTTCGCCAAAAATACTTCCAAACGGAATCGGCGGCATGGCGCAGAGGTTCACTTTATTGATAGCGCCTTCTCCGAAACGGTCGTTATCGAAGCGCGTAAACAAACGCGAATGCAGTGCCGTATTTGTGCGCTGTAACGCCTGATAATCTCTGGCAAAGCGACGGTCAAATTCAATGCCACCCGTTCTGCTATTGTTGATATCGCTGGCACTGGGGTTATTAACATTGTTCCAGGACACCACAAAGTCACCGCTGGTATTCATATCAACACTCGGAGCCATGGCAAAGGCAAAAGCTTGTCCGTCACCCAGGTTCACATTTTGTTCTGCCACAGGGTCATAACTGACGGCAATGGTGTCAGAGTTAGACAAAGTGCTGTCGCCGTCATTATCCACTTCAAAATAATGGCGTGCATACACAGAAGGTGCCCGTTTATTGCCCACATTCTGCCCTGAAATCTCGTCTTCGCCTTCGTTGATCCAGGTGACCACAAAGTTTGCTGCATCGGTACCCATGCTCACGTCATACAGCGCACTGGCGTTAAATACGTCCCCATCACCGAGACCAAAGCCATCACCGAAGCCAAAACCATCGCCCTGAACATTGAAAAGCGTTGGTACTTCTTCTTCGAGACGCGTCACCTGTACCATGCTGTCGCCGTCTTCAAAATAGTCGCTGCCATCGGCTTTGAACATTTTGGCCATGAGGTTAGAACGGTGATCGTCAGGGCCGTCGTCGTCTTCATCCTGATTCCAGGTCACGACAAAGGCTCCGTTGGTATTCATGGAAACTCTGGGGTAAACATTAAATGTGGCTTCACCGTCAATATCGGGTGTTCCGTTGCTGGTGCGCAGGGTGGGATCTGTGACGTAAAATTCGTCAGCGTTGACGATTTGACGGTCGATATCTAATAAACGCCCGCGAATTTGACGCTGGATAGAGTCACCGTCTAGTTCAATGTTGTCATGGTCATAATCGTCTTCCCAGACGATAACATAGTCCCCGTTGGGACGCATGTCAATGGAAGGGGCAGATTGATTTTCCAGGGCCTCATCATGAACTCTGAAAGGTACATTGTAAAGCGAGGCACCGCTCAGATCGTAACCATTAGCGTAAACGTTGGTGTTTTCTCCGTCAAAACCCAGATCGGTCTGGGTCCAGGTCACAATAAAACGACCGGTTTCGTCCATAGCCACATCATAAAGAGCGCCTTTGGAGAGTTCTTCCAGTAAAAAGAATCCGTCTCCATCGTCTCCATTGGCGAACATGGTCTCTTCACTTACTACACGGAAGGCCTCGCCTCTGGGAGTACCGTCAGCGTTATAGGTGCGTGCATAAATACCGCCATTGGTGTTTGTGCTGTCACCATCGTTGAAGAAGTTAGCCACCTGAGCAGCCTTATACCAGACCACCACGTAGTTGCCGTTGGCATCAGTGGCTACTTTGGGGTACATGTCTGCCATGCTGTTGTCAGTATTGACAAAAGCGGTTTCACTCAACGTAACGTCAGTAAGCATCATGGGGTTTTGCGCCTGGGTAAACGTACCGTCCACGTTAGCAGTAATCTGGGTTTCGCCCAGAATTTTGCCGGTGGTGTTGCGCACGTAAGCGGTGGTTTCACCCACCGGAATCCAGGCAGAGTGGGCAAAGCGGTCGTTGCATTCTATGTCAACGGTTACATCGGGTGCGCTGGCAAACGTTAAATGCACTTTTTCACCCCACTTGAGCATTTTGCTCTGCATGGCGGTAGCCATTTCCACCGTCACACGGCGCAGTTCTTTGACGCGACCGCTCACATCTAAGGTAGAGCTGTCAGCAATTGAGGCACCGTCTCCATCTACACTCACGGTACGGGTTTCTAATACGGTACCTGTACTATTGCTCAGGGTCAGTGTCCACTCACCGGGGGCAATGTTTGCAATTTCGTAGTCAGTATTTGATTCGGCGCCCATAGAAAGTTGCAGGGGTTTAGAACTGGGGTCATTCACCATGAGCACTAGATCTTCGCCCAGACGTCTTTCTCCCTCGCCGTTAAAGCCCTCTTGCATAAAGACAATGCGAATATTTCCGCTGTCCTGGGTCTCTATCTGAAACGTGCCGTTGGTTAGTGCGGTTTTGAATCCTTCCAGGTCTGCAGGTTCTGCAAAAAGTCCGGTTTCTGGATCAATCTCGTTCAGAATCGAATCTTTGATTTCTGTGACGTTAAACGTAGACGGGTCTCTTTCAAAAGCCTGTGTTTGGGCGTTATAGTTGGTGGCTTCAGCAATAGCTGTTTGCATATCGCCCAGGTCGTCTTTGAGCAGACTGAGTACAGTGGGGTTTTCCACTTCAGGGTCAAGATTATCGACAGTTTCGTCTTTGACCGCTTCAAGTACCGCTGCAAGCAATGCGTTTTCGCGCCCGATGTTCAAATCGATATTGAGCTTGCCAGCTTCTGAGAAATAGTAACCCATGGTATCAAAGGCAGGCAGCGGATTTTTGTCGGCATCAAACCCTTTGACTTTAACGATTCTGAGTTCTCCATCGGCAATGGCAATACCTTCCACGGTAGCGTTCACGTTACGATCGGTAACTGCTAGAAACGCATCACCCGTTTGCATCCAGGTTTTTTCTTCGCCGGCAGCATTTTTACCGCTCACTTCCACCTGAATAAATTTCAGGTCTGCATAGGACGCAAAAAGGACACTCAGTTCTGGCAGAGCCAGATTAATTTGAATGGTTTCGGTCTGGCCTTTGACTTCACCGCGCCCACGGTATTCAAAGACCGGTTTTGCAAGGGTGCTCACAGTGGGCTTGGTAACAGCTTCTGTTTGTGGGGTATTTTGTCTGGCTTGTTTAACAGGAGACAAAGCCTGAGGTTTGGGTTGGGTAAAAGGCCCCACGGCGTTACAGCCTACCAGTGCCAGTGTAAAGGAACTGGCCAGTACTTTCTTAAGATTAATTTTCATTTATCTTGCATCTCCATTAGTTTTAAATAATTTGCCAAAAATGCCGTAGAAATCGTCCAGAGGGTGGCCTCCGTCAGCCTCCCAGGTGACGACCATATTGCCAGCGGCATTCATGGCAATAGAAGTGTCTTTACGATCGTTGTCCACAAAACTGTCACCGTCATCGATAGCGGTGCCCACGTTCGTGTTGACACGGAAAGCGGGTTGTGAATCATCAAGGGTGCCGTTGCTGTAGCTGTAGCTACGAGCCATCACGTTGAGAGCCGCACCGTCTTCACTGGCTTCGTGTTCCCAGGCAATAGAAAAGCGGGTGTTGCCATCAGAGGAAATAGCGGGAGCGTCGTTTTCACGGCCTCCGTCTTCCACGGTGATAATGTCTGTCAGGGGGTTGTTCTGATTATCATAAACGCGGAAGAATACTTCATCTTCATCTTCTTCCCAGGTGACGACTAACTTCCCATCAGATAAGTAAGCAATGCCAGCTTCTCCCACATTGACGTCTCCGTCATCATGGGTTTGAACATCTACAAAACTGCCCACGGGATTTCCGGTGGCGCTATAACGTTGGAATTCTACCTCGTCTTCGCCTTCTGTCCAGGCTAGTGTAAATTCACCGTTTTGACCCAGAGCAATTTTGGGATCTTTGCTTTCGCTACCTGAAGCTGCTGCTGTGAGGGAAGCTCCTGAGGCTGTACCATCTGCGTTATAGAGACGAAAACGAATATCGTCATCGTCACTGTCTTGCCAGGCTACCACAAAACTTCCGTCATCACGTAGCGCTACACTTGGTTCCTCTTGATCATCTTCGGTTTTTTCACTGACCTGAAACTCTCCTCCCAGTGCTACACCGCTGGCGTTGTATCGTTGAGCATAAATACCGTTGCCGTCACCATCTTGATCACCACTTTCCCAGGCCACCACGAAAGCACCGCTGGCATTCATCGATACGGCAGGCGTGTCTTGTCCATCAAGTTCAACAATGCTGTCACCATCCTCATCGGGGCAGTCACCGGTGCAAATTTCACCGTCATTCAGCTCCTCTGAAGAAATGTCATCAACCTGATCACGGAAGAAGGTGTTGACCTGGAACTCAGGGCCGACAGGTATACCGCTGGCGTTATATCGCTGGGCAAAAACGCCTGAACCATCACCATCTTGACCTCCCACACCGGGAATGAGTCGTTCACTGCCGTAAACAGTGCCAAAAAGGGTTTGAACAGAATTTCCGTCTCCTGTAATGACTCGTGAAATAGCGGCTCTGGATTCCCACACCACAATATAGTTGCCCTGTGCATCCATAGCCACCACGGGATCTGACTGTTGATCCATGGTAAAGGTGTTAACTTTGAACTCGTTCAGGCCAAGTCCAGTGTAATTCAAGGCCAGATTCAGCTGGGCAGAAGGGCTGGGGGTTGGTGTGGGTACAGGTGTTGCTGTAGGAGTGGGTGTGGGGGCAGGAGCGCTGCCTCCGCCACCACCGCCGCCACCACCAGAGGAAGTGGCGACCACGCTAGATACAGAGACCTGAATGACAGTAGAAAGACCGGTTTCAGGGTTGGTTACGGTAATGTTTGCGGATCCAAAATCTTTCAGGGCTTCTACCACGCCGTTGGCGTCTACAGAAAAAGCTTCGGGATTACTACTGGTAAACGTCAGGTTAGCATTGTCTACCCGTACTTCAGCGCCGGTTTCGTCTTTGAAGGTGATCTCCACCTGGGTTTTGCTACCCTTACCTGAGTTCAGGAATCGGTTGGCCTTGAGCACAATGGATCCGACGTCTTCAATAGATACCGTGCGCGCACCGTCAGGTGCTGTAATTAAAATATTGTTCGGTGCAGGAACCACTTTGTCTTCATCCGCAATTCCGCCAATGTCTGTGTTGCTTCCTGCGGAGGTGTCAGACCCTGTAGAGGTATCTGATCCCGTATTTGAGCCGTTGTCGGAACTCCCGCCAGGGCTCGTTGTGGGGGCCGAAGTCGGCGCCGCAGTGGGGCCTGCAGAGGGAGTTGTGCCGGGTTGTTGATTGGCATCTGATGCATTAGAGTCTGTGTTGGAATTTGTGGGAGGGGGATTGCTATTAACGGGAGTTTCGGGACATCCTGTCGTCAAAAGCATACTTGCAGCAAATATGCCATGAACAAATATTTTTCTTTTCATAAACCATACCTAATTATGTGAATACTCTGAATCTATTAAAAATCCATTAAATGTCATTCAACCATATTGAAATTGATCAAGCAAGTATAGGTTTAGTCGTTTCATGACCGTTTTACAAAGAAATGTTGAATATTTTGAGCTAGAATGAGTTCTACTATTTCGCCGTATTATTGGGTTTGATGCTGTTTTTTTTGTGTTGTTTTTGACGCAAAATGTCAAAATGTTAAAATTACTTAAGCTTTCAAGTGATCTTGATAATTATTAAACATAATCTGGCGATAGCGCTGGTGTACGTTCCAGAAGTGAATGCCCGCTTCCGCCGTGCTTAAATACACCTGGCAATCGTTGGGCAATTGTAAAAAGGACTGAAATAATAAATTGATGGTGCTGCTGTGGGTCACAATACCCACCCGGCGGGCGGGAGATTCTTTACACAATCGCGCCCAGAAGGTTTCCACACGCATGCGCTGTTCTAACTCGGACTCACCCCCGTGCAGGGGTTCAAAGTAATCCCGCCCCTTTTCAGGGTAGGGAAATTGTTCCAGGGCTTCTTCCCGGAGCATGCCGGACAGTTTGCCGTTGTCGCGCTCATTTAAGCCGTCTTCTTCATACACGGGAATTTGCAGCGGTTCTGCGATGCGTTCCGCGGTTTCTTTGGCCCGTTCCAGGGGGCTGGTATAGATGCGGTTGAGGGGGTACTGCTGATAAATAAATTTGGCAATTTGTTCTGCCTGTGTCACGCCCTGAGGACTCAGTTTAAAGTCCGCTCGACCCTCGTGCCGTTCTTCAAGATCTCCATAAGATTGTCCATGACGAATCACCAGTATTTCCACAGCAAGCGCTCCTTTTGCTGGTATGTTAGCATAAAGAAATGGATGCTGTAATTAATCGCTCTAAAGAGCCTCCTGAACAGCCTTACGTTGTGCTCATGCTCCGGGTTTTTGCCCAGGCCCGTCAGCAAAATTATGCGGACAGTGGTTTGTTACGCGTGGCGGTTTGGCTGATTTATCGTGTGTTTGATATTAATCCCCGCCAGCCGCAGGCCTACGCCCTGCTGAGCTACTCTTTTTGTTTGCTGGGAGAATGGGAACGGGCCAGACTCATTCTGGAGCACGGTTTGCGTGGTCAGGAAAACGAAGCCCTGAACCGTATGCAAGCGTTGCTGCATAAAGCGGTGAAAAACGAGAGAGAATCCACTGACGCTGTGCGTATTCCCTCCCTGTCAGAAACTCTGGAACAGGTGCAAACGGCGTCCGTTAATTTATCACAGGCCCGGCCGGAATTGAACGCCCTGGCCGCGCTGTTTTTTGGAGACCGGGAGGGAGACTAAAAGAATGTTACATCCAAGGGCCGTCAGAATGGGTTTGGAGCGCGTGATTGAGCACGAACGCGTGGCCCTGAAAGAAAATGCCGTTCTGACAGAGATTTATCAGACGCTGCTCACAGAAGCGCCCGCAGAGCTATCTGCCAGAGATGTGGCCACTTTCCTGGAATTGTCTACAAAAGCTGAGCAGGAACAATGGTTACAGCGATTTTTGTGATGGGTTTTTTTGTAATAGAATAAGAGAAGGTTCTGCCGTCTGCATTCGAGCCTCCCACTGGTGCTCTACACAATAAGCCTGTGCTGCGGTATTGAACTGTTCAGGAGACACCACCACCCGGCCTCGACTGTGTTTTAAGTGCTGATTGAGCTGCCATAAGCTTTGCCCCAGCACGCGCCACTGGTTTCCCTCATGATAAATTTGAACATTGCCCTCGTACAAAGCCACATCGGGCGGGTGTTGTAAAAGCCCCGTGAGCTGGAGGTGGGGGAATTGCTCATACAAAACATCCAGCCACTGGAACCCTGCTTTCATACTGTCAAAAGCCATCAGGGCACCGGTTTTACTAAACATCAGCCGTCGGGTATTGACCTCAGGTACATATAGCAGGTGGGATAACCCTTCGGACCAGCGTTGGCCTTCTCGGGGGGCCAAAAAACAGAGGCATAAATCCAGATTGACGCGCTGGTTTTCAGGCCAGTGGGACAGTAACTCACTGTTGAGCTCAGGTTGTAAGAGCAGGGACTTCAGCGTGTAATCCGGTAGACAGGGTTTGCCATAGTTTAAAGGTTGCGGAGCCTTGTCACGATTGGCAAAGACGGCCTTGCCTCCGGGTTGAATATACTGCGCCTTATGCTCAGCAGGAACATCCAGAAAACGTTGCTGACGTGCTGTGCCCAGTGGATCAGGGCACATAAAGGCGGTGGCGGACTGTGCTTCTGAGCGCCACGGCAGGGGGCGGTTTTTGATAGGCAGGGCCACGGCTTTGCCCGGCCACACCGTACGCTGACGCTCCAGCCCAAAAAGGGGGCGCAGAAAAGGTGTATTTGTGTCAGGTTTCCAGATCAAACGCAGATTGTCTGGAATCTCCCAGCTGCCGTGAAAATGCGCGTTATAGTTAAAGTTCTGGCGGAGCAACCATGCGTAAAAATCGGTTTCAGAAGCGCCCGTCATATGCCGGACCAGTCCGGTTTCAAAACCACCAAATAACGCTAAAATATGGGGCATTGCCTCTTCGAGTTGGGTTGGGTTTTTCACCGGATAGAGAGTTTCCAGGGCTTCTAAAATAGGCAGCTGTTTTTTCAGGACTTCACACAAGGTGAGCCAGCGTTTTTCGTACAGGGTAGGTTTGGCGCTTTTCCAGGCGTAGTGTAAGGCTATTTCTGTGACTGCGTTAAGCGGTTTAAGTTCGATTTTCCAGCCCAGATAACGTTGCGGACCGGCACTTTGTTCCAGAGAAAAAAGTCGCCCTTTTTGCCATTGAAAGGGCGTCTCCAGCCAGGGCTGAGGTCCTGTCCATTGCAGCTGGCCCGTTTTCCAACCGGGATGCCTCAGG
>CAYFGW010000172.1:0-11001 GCA_964342365.1 uncultured Candidatus Sericytochromatia bacterium
GGATTCTTTCTCTGTGACTTTTCCGGTGAGCAACATAAATTGATGTTCTACATATGCAGCAGTGCCTTCTATAGCCTCCAGGGAGTTCTCGTTGATCACCACTTGTTCGGGCAGAGCTTGATTGCGTAAATTTCTGAGCTTCACAAAACGGCGAATATGCAAACGAAGGGAGTTTTTGTCCTGAGATTGAAGTGCTTGTGCCAGTTCTCTTTGTTCTCGTTGTGCCAGCACCACGTCACGGGCCTGATAATGGGTATTGTGGCCTGTATTTTCGCGGTAAAAGCTATGAGTCAGCTGATAACGGTGAAACGCTTCGTGAAAAACGGCTTGGAAAGGAAATTGTCGGATTGCTACCAAGGCTTTTTTAGAACCTATGGGGTAATACAAATCAAAGGGTATCGGTAACTCCGTCGTGGTAACGCTTTCAGAAACGCCGGCTGCTCCCGCTATGGGAACAAAGTTCCAGGGGGGAGATGAGGGGTAATTAAATAAAAGTGTTGTCCTGATATTTCCGTGAGAATCATAGTAAAGAACGGGGTAGTCGGTGATATCAAAGCCGGGCCATGTAGGTTTGTCTTTTTGTAAAGCCATATCCCTTATTAGGGTTTGTATAAAAGCCCTGTCTGGATGAGGCGGTTCTGTACGCGCTTGCGCTTCTGTGCTTGTCCAAAACAATGCAGGGAACAGCAAAAGTGTTGAGAGTAAATGTTTTTTCATAACGGGTGTCCTTTATAATTAAAACCAGTATACAAAAAGCACCGATTTTACATCGGTGCTTTTTGAGGGTTATCAACGGGTCTGGGTTAAGGGGTGAAAATCATTACGGGGTAAAAACTTAAAGAACGGAATCAGCCAGATAATCGCGATCGAGGATCTGGATTTGCTGGTGAGAAATAGAAATAATACCTTCGTTTTGTAAACGGTTTAATGCACGGGTGACGGTTTCGCGAGAGGAACCTACCATATTGGCAAGATCCTGGTGGGTCATGCGCAGACGGCTCAGGCTTTGACCGCAGATTTCTTCTTCGGTTTCGAGCAGCTGATGCAGGGTACTGGACACGCGGCCATGAACGTCTTTAAAGGCCAGGTCTTCTACCTGCTGGTTAATTTGGCGAATACGGCGGGTTAAATCCTTCATAATGCGCAGGGCGATGGAAGGATACTCGTGAATCAGGCGCTCAAAATCTTTTTTGTTGAGGCCAAACAAACGCACGTCGTTGTCGATGGCTTCGGCGGTAGCTGAACGAGGCATATTGTCGAAAATAGCCATTTCACCAAAGAAATCGCCGGGTTGTAAAATGGTCAGGGTTTTTTCGCGGCCGTCAATGGCCACTTTGGCGATTTTAATACGCCCGCCCTTAATAATGTAGAGGGTGTCGCCGTGATCGCCTTCGTGAAAAACAATACTTTTGCGAGAATAGGACTTTTCTACCATAATAGCAGCAACGCGCTGCAGGCAATCTTCGTTGAGGGCACCAAAAATAGGTACACGACGCAAAAACTGAATTTTCGCTTCGAGGTCGGCTCTTTTTCTATCAAATACCATTTATACTTCCGTCTCCTGTGCAAATTATCAAAATCAGGTTATCAATTCATTAAAAAACAGATCAATTCATTTGTGTAACTCTATCGTATATGAATGATCGCACAAAAGTTGGTGACTGATGTACCTTTTCTAAAAATTTTGTTAAAATTCTTCACGGGTAAATTTGTAACCCACGCCGCGAATGGCGTGAAAATGACGGGGATGAGCCGGGTTTTTTTCAAAGAATTTGCGCAGGCGCAGGACAAAATTGTCCACAGAACGGGCGTTGCCGTAGGCGGGCTGCTCCCAGACTTTTTCAAGGAGTACCTCCCGACTCAACGCCACGCCCTCATGCTGAGCAAACACCTGCACCAGCTTCATTTCCAGGGGCGTCAAGTGAACGGGTTCACCATTTACCGTGGCGGTAAAGGCTTCAAAATCGAGACGGGCATGTCCAAACTCAAGAGTGGTGTCTGGCGCGGGCTGTTGCCAGGACTGGCGGCGCAAAAGCACCTGAATACGGGTTAACAGCTCTTCCAGGTTAAAGGGCTTGGTCATGTAGTCATCGGCTCCAAGCCTTAAGCCCTTGATTTTATCCTGTTCAAAATTTTTGGCGGTGAGCATGAGCACGGGCGTATACACCCGTTGTTTTCTCAGGGCATGACAAAGATCAAACCCCGAAAGTCCCGGCAGCATAATGTCCAGAATGATCAAATCAAAGCTTTGTTTTTCCTCAAAGAGGAGCTGCCTGGCCCGCGTGCCGTCTTTGGCATGGCTCACGGTATAGCCTTCCATTTCCAGATTAAAAATCAGGCCGTTAGAAATGTGGCTGTCGTCTTCCACCAGCAGCAGGTGATGATTCATTTCACTGATTCAATCATTTATCCAGGGACCAGACGCCGTTCCAGTTCGGAGGAGCATCCGGCAGATTTTCTACCCGCTGGAGCAAAGGCTGACAGAGCTTATCCTGTTTGAGACCCCGCTGCCAGATTTGCGTGGCGGTGTTAAAGTCTCCTTCACGGTAGGCGGCCAGACCCCGTTCATAAGGCTGGCGATGATGCTGTTTTTTGGTTTTGTGAAAAACGCCGTCCCAGGTATACAGGGTCACCGGACGATCTCTTCCCATGACTTTGACCTGATCCACTTCGCGCAGATAGTCCTGAAAGCGGGTGCGGGCATAAAAGCTTTCGGACACCATAATCTGTGTACCGTAGTATTTATTACAGGCTTCCAGACGAGCGGCGGTGTTGACGGTGTCACCAAATAAATCAAAGTGTGGGGTTTCGGAAAGCACAATGTCGCCATAATGAAGGCCCACTCTGACCCTCAGGGGTTCGTAATCTTTGATGCTCCGGAATAACTTCACGGCCTTTTGCGCAAATTGCAGGGCTTTATCAAAGGGCTGATAATTGTTTTCCTGGACCGGCCAGAGATCAAAGGCACACATGAGGCCGTCTCCGAGCAGCTTGACCGGGCACCCTCTGTGCACCAGCACCTGATCTTCAAGTTTACGCATCATCAGGCGCATATGTTCAGAAAAAGGCTTGCCGTATTTTTCTGTCAGGCGGGTGGAATCGGCTAAATCTACAAACACCACAATGGCCTGATGATGATACTGCTCGGCGGGATATTGCCCTTCCACAATTTCAAAAAACTGATCGCCCATGCGAATTTTATCACCGGGGCGCAGCAGACTCTGGGCCACCTGTTTTCCGTTCACCATAATGCCGTTGGTGGAGTGCAAATCCCGCAGGATATAGTTTTTGCCCTGCCGGTAGATGGCCGCATGGTGACGGGACACCCGACGGGAATGCAGGGTAAGGCTACAACTGGCGTCTCGCCCAATAATCATGGGACCCAGGGGCAAAGGGTAAGCACTGTCCACAGACTTCAAGAACAGTCCTTCGGTGGCCGCGAGGAAAGTTTCTGGCAGGGTGGTAATCAGGGTTTTATCCAAATCGTCTTCGTCAAAAGCCATCGATGAAGGCAGTTGGGACGGATCAAGGGGCTCGGTGCTCATAACTCTTATATTATCTCATAATCGCAGTTCGATCCACAGCGGAAAATGATCGGAGCCCCAGTCCAGTTCATCAATGACTCGCATATTCTGCGTAAACAGCTTCTGACCCAACAGACAATGATCAATGGGCAGGCGCTTAAAAGGGGCCGGCAGCGGATTTAGCACTTTGCGTAAGAGTGCCGGGCCGTGCCAGCCTGAATAGCGGTTGGGCCAGGAAGGTAAGATACCAAAACCCTGTCGGCTATTGTAAAGTCCCGTTTGCTGAATCATCTGGCGATACAGTCCCGACCAGAGGGTGACGTTGAGATCGCCGAGCACCAGCCAGTACGGAGAAGCGTGCTCCTGAATATAGCGGGTGAGTTCAGCCATTTCCCGCTTGCGGGGTTCAAAGGTGGCGGGGTGATTGGCAGAAGAGGTGTGAATGGCCAACAGGGGCAGCGAATGTTCTAACCATTGCACGGTGGCATAAAGGCTGGTGAGATCCGAAGACATGAAGCCTCTGGCACTTTCGTTGAGGGGGTATCGGCTCCAGAGTGCCATGGCACGAGAGTCGGTGTACAAATGCCGAAGACGGTGGGGATAGTTTTGCAACTGATCGAGGGCCTGCTGCGTAGAAGCGTTAATTTCCTGAATCATCACCAGATCCGGTTGATGTTCCCTGACCCACCGGGCGATGTTTTCTCCCTGATTATTGTAAAGCCCCTGATTAAACAGCAGAATTTTAAACGTATTTTGGCTATTGACCTCAGGGGAACGAGGAATATACCAGCGGCCAATGTCCCAGGCGTTGATACTGAGTATCGCCAGACCAAAGAGGGTCCATTTGCGCCAGCCTGACACCGCACACAACAGTACGGTGATCGTGAGCAGCGGCACCCACAACATTTTAAAATGGCTGGCCAGTTCAAATACAAAAGCGGACTGACTCAGCACGTGACTTAAACTGAGGGCCGAAAAGATGAGTACGCTGGCTTTAAGTCCCTGACGGGTGAACTGCCCGAGCAGGGCTTTCACCGAAAATCCTTTCACCGGGGAGCCTGCTGATAGTGTCCTTCAAAGCGAGGACCGCCCATTTCTGCAAGACAGTCCATCACCCAGCTTTTCAGGGGGGCGGAGTTCCGGTCTGCCACACAGGCATGTAGCGCACGGTGCAAGTCTTCTGCTTTGTGGGCAAAGGAAGCCCTTAGCGCCCGGAATAACCATTTGCCCTGACCGCTCCATTTCTGGTGAAAGGCCAGATAGGCATCGGCGGCACACTCCGCCAGTCGAGTGGCAATAAACAGGGTTTCCGCTTCCACCTGACTGCCTTCTAAGTCCATGAGCAAATCGGTGATCAGATAACGTTGATGGTAAAGGTCAGCTTCTGAGAGAGGGGCCGGACCTTTTTTGAGCAATTGCTGTGCCCGTTCTTTGATGCGGTTGCCATGGCTCTCCTGTTGATACACAATCAGGGCCTCAGCACACATCTGAGGCAGAGAAGGCCGCCGTCGCAAAATGTCGGAGGCAAAAAAGTCTTCCAAAGAGTCTGGTGTGTGTACAAATAGCTCCACAGGCCAGCCGCCTTTCATCAGCGAACGGCGATAGGGAGCCGCCGGATCGTGCTCTGTGACGATAACAAAATCCAGATCAGAAGTGGGTGTGGCTTCCTCACGAATAACGCTGCCCGCCAGAAAAATGGCGTGGGCATTCACGTAATCAGCCGCCAGCTCCCGGGCAACGGTGAGCGGCGGCTGCTGCTGATCAATCTTCAGCGGTTCAGGCATCGTCGGCTTCGGGGATACCCACAATTTTGTCAATAATGCCGTATTCGAGGGCTTCTTCAGCGGACATATAGTAGTCTCTGTCCACGTCTTTTTCCACCCGTTCAATGGGTTGACCACTGTGCACAGAAATCAGATAGTTCAGACGGCTGCGCATGCGCAGAATTTCTTCAGCAGTTACTTCAATATCGCTGGCCTGACCGGTGGCACCGCCGCGAGGCTGGTGAATCATAATCTGAGCACTGGGCAGCGCCATCCGACCGCCGGCTTTACCGCCGCAGAGTAAGAATGCGCCCATGCTGGCAGCCTGTCCCATACAAATGGTGTTGACGGGGGCTTTAATGTGCTGCATGGTGTCATAAATAGCAAAGCCGGAGGTAATGACACCGCCGGGGCTATTGACGTACATATTGATTTCTTTGTCGGGATCTTCGGCTTCCAAAAACAGCAGCTGCGCAATAATACTATTGGCGTTGCTGTCGTTAATTTCGTCGCCTAAGAGCACAATACGAGATTTCAACAGGCGAGAAAAAATATCGTAGGCTCTTTCGCCGTGGGAGGTGCGTTCAAACACGTAGGGCACGCTAATGCTCGCACCTCGTGGTGCCATGTCTGTAAATGGATTAAACATATTGGGGCTCCAGTTGTTTTATTTACCGGTATTATAGCTCATTCCATACCTTGTGACCGGTTAAGCTGTTTCTCTAGTTCTGCTTTCATCACTTCATCGTAAGCCTGCTTGAGGGTGGGAAAAATATAGTCGGGGTCGACCTTGTGCTGATAGGTACCGTCTAACACGCGCTGTCCGTAGCCTGAGGTGAGCAGCACACTTTTGGCACCCGCGCGCTGGCCCACTTCCACATCGGTGGCTTTATCTCCCACCATAAAAGAACGGCTCAAATCGAGATTCATGTCCTGTGCTGCCTCAAGCAGCATGCCCGGTTCAGGCTTGCGACAGTCGCAGTTTTGGGTGTATTCCGGCACCACGCCGACACCCTCTGGCAGGTGAGGGCAATAGTAGATTTTATCCAGATAAGCGTTTTCCGCTGCCAGCAGTTTTTCTAAGCGTTCGTGCAGCTTGTGAACCCAGCTTTCGGGGTAATAGTCCCGGGCGGGGCCCGACTGGTTGGTGACCAGTACCACCGGCACACCCTGAGCATTGAGGTCTCGAATCACGTCCGCTGCACCGGGAATCAGGTTGAGGTTTTTCAGTTCTCGAATATAACCCGCTTCAATATTGACGGTGCCGTCGCGGTCTAAAAATACGGCGGGTTTGGAGGAGGTTTTTGACATATTTGACATAGGGGAGTTCTACTTTCTAGTGAGCTAATGGGCTAATGGAGCTTCAGGGAATCAGATCGAGTCCCAGCTGCTCTGGCATTTCAGGAGGTGTATAGGGCTCCAGATTTTCAGGGCTGTTGTGATGCACCTTGTTGATGTCCGGGTGGACCAGATAATGGCCGGTCTGTTGGGGAGCATAACTTTGCAACAGGGGCTGAAGTTGTGCCGGGGCCGTGATGTCTTTATTGAGCCAGGTGTCGTAGTGTTCCGGGTGAAGCATGACGGGCATGCGGTGGTGAATATCGTGAATGGTAGCATTGGCTTCCGTGGTTAAAATGGCGCAGGAGGCAATCTTTTCTCCTTTGGGATTAACCCAGAAGCTGTAAAGCCCCGCAAAAGCCACGGTGTCCTGGTCTTTGGCATAAATAAACACGGGTTGCTTATCGTGCTTTTTCCATTCGTAAAAACCGTTAGCGGGAATCAGGCAGCGCTGATGGCGAAAGGCCTCGCGAAAGCTGGGCTTTTCATGAGCGCTTTCGCTGCGGGCATTGATCATAGGCTTGCCGTCTTTAGACCAGGGAGGAATTAATCCCCATTGCAGCGGAATCAGGCCACGGGTACCTTTAGCGCTTTGTACCACTGCCGCCACCTGTTGCGTCGGCGCAATATTATACTGCGGCTCAGGCCGGTACTTTAAACGCTGAATCCGAAAGAGTTCCTGAAGGTGTTCAGGAGAAGTTTTGAGGATATAACGGCCACACATGGCTGCTATTTTAGCATGTTTAGGCCGGGTTTATGTCGAGTTCTACGTTAGCGTGAGGTCACCTGTGGCCAGGGTGTCTGAAATCAGACGCTGGCAGATACGTTCATAGGATTTTTTTGCGTTTTCAGGAAAGTTTTCCACCTGGCCAAAGCGGGCAAAAAGAAATCCCAGCAGCTTCCAGTCCCGGTATTGCATAAAGAGGGGAAGATCTTCTTCAAACCCTGGAGGCAGTGGCAGCACATCAGTGTAGGCTTCTTTAAAAGTGTGCCAGTGTTCAGCGGTCAGCGTTTTTTCCTGAGCCTGTAAATTCAGGCTGAGATAGTACAGCGCCAGCGCAATATCCTGACTCCACCAGCCCCGATGGCAATCGTCAAAGTCAAAAACGCGCAGGGTGCCGTCGGCTTCTGCAATAAAATTTCCCGAATGTATGTCCCCGTGAATCAAACCACACAGGCGGGCATCAAATTGTTCTAGTTCCCAGCGAGTGTGCAGGTTTTTTTCCAGGTCTCGAAAGACCGCCACGTCGAGATCCGTATTTTTCGTGAAGGTATCCATGTTGTACTCAAAAGCTGCAAAAGGATCAAAACGGGCGGCAGCCATGTGTTTCACCTGCTCCGGTTCTACCAACGCACTTTTATGCAGTTTTGCCACGGTTTTACCTAATGTAGCGATGCGTTCGGGCTGCCAGAAATCCGGGGTTTTTTGCGGGTGAAAGGAGGTGCCTTCAATCCAGCGCAGGGCGGAAACAAAAAAAGTGTGTCCGCCAATGTCCACAGGTTCTAAATGGTTTCCATTGATGCCAGGGAGGCTTTCCACCACCGGCAGTCCCAGGTTTTTGAGGTAAGCCATCCACGCCAGTTCTGCTTCTACCTGAGAAGCACTGCGGTGATCGCAGGACACCAGACGTAGCGCAAAGCCGGGGTGACAGGCATACACCAGATTTTCCACATTGCCCAGCGCCTCGGGTTTGGCGGTGCGACCGCCCCACAAGTTGGCGGCCAGCTCAATGTCCGCATGGGTGATTTTTGCAAGAATTTTATCGGATAACATCGGGTATCGCTTTCGTTTGCCCTTAGAGTTAAGAATGGGTACTTACACCATAACCCAAAAAGGAGTTTTTCATGACCTTCTTGACGCAGCATATGCCCGAACCCTGGTTAAAGCTTGTTGCTGACTATCTGCCCACAGATTATGCTGAACAGATCTCGGTATTCGTGGAACAGGTTTACCAGCAAGAACAGGTGTTTCCGCCCCGCGAGCAGATCTTTCGGGCCCTTGAACTTACCTTACCCCGGGCGGTAAAAGTGGTTATTCTGGGCCAAGACCCCTATCACAACGACGGTCAGGCCCACGGACTGGCCTTTTCTGTGCAGCGGGACGTTAAAATTCCGCCTTCGCTGCGCAATATTTACAAGGAACTTGCCAGCGATATCGGGTGTGACATACCGGAGCACGGTTTTCTGGAAGCCTGGTCACAGCAGGGAGTACTCCTGCTTAACACCGTGCTTACGGTGAGAGCACACGCTGCGGCCTCCCATCAAAAGAAGGGCTGGGAAATCCTCACTGATGCCATTATTAAGGGCATTAGCGAGCAACGAGAACACGTGGTTTTTGTGCTCTGGGGCAACGCGGCCCAGAAAAAAGAAGCCTTGATTGCAGACAAACACACGGTACTGAAAAGTGTGCACCCTTCTCCGCTGTCTGCCCGCCGGGGGTTCTTTGGATCGCAACCTTTTTCAAAAAGCAACGGGGCTTTAAAAGCCCACAATCAAGACACTGTCAATTGGTGTCAGTTATGAGGTGTTTATGAGTCATTTGAAATCCTTGAAACGCGGCGATATCTGGCTGGTGGATCTGGGAGACACAGAGGGAGCAGAAATGGAAAAAACCCGACCGGCGGTGGTGATGACCGCTGATGATGTGGGTGTGCTTCCCTTACGGGTGGTGGTTCCGCTGACGCGCTGGCAGGAAAGTTTTGAAGAAGCGGAATGGCTGATTCAAGTTATGCCCACCCAAGAAGACGGTCTGGACGCCCTTTCCGCTGCAGACACCTTTCAGGTGCGCTCATTGTCCGAAGAACGTTTTCATAAGCGCCTTGGCAGAATGTCTGAAGCCCAGTTCTCGCGCATAACGCAGGGACTCGCTTATGTGCTGGGATTGTAAGTCACCGCATTGAGTATGACATTGATTACAGCATTAAACCCGTGCTGTAATACTCCCAAATAAAAGAAAGTGATTAACAAAAATCATGACCAACGTACACAGTTTTGATGTGAAAACCATTACCGGAGATACCGTGTCTCTCAAGGACTACGCGGGCAAGTACATGCTGATTGTCAACGTGGCCAGTAAATGTGGGCTTACCCCCCAGTATGAGGGGCTGGAGTCGCTCCACCGCGATTATAAAGATCAGGGACTGGCCGTGCTGGGTTTTCCCTGTAATCAATTTGGCGGTCAGGAGCCCGGTACAGAGGCTGAAATTCAAACGTTTTGTAGCACCAAATTTGATGTGAGCTTTGATATGTTTGCCAAAGTGGACGTGAACGGAAGCAATGCGCACCCGCTGTATAACTATCTCAAAAAAGAAGCGCCCGGTTTGCTGGGAACACAGGCGATCAAATGGAACTTCACGAAATTTTTAGTGGATCCCGAAGGCAATGTGGTGAAACGTTTCTCACCACAGGACGTGCCTGAAGTGATTGCCCGTGAGCTCAAATCCCTCCTGCCCGCCTGAAACTGAACTTCCCCCTGAGGTGGACTACTACCCGGCGTTTTTAGACGCCTCAGAAGCAGACCCCCTCTTTAAGCACCTGCATCTTCACTTGCCCTGGATACAGGGGCAGGTGAAGGTGTTTGGCAAGATTTACGATGAGCCCCGCCTCAGCTTGTGGATGGGCGACGCGGGATATACCTATGCGGGGGTTCCCCGGGAGCCGGCTGCCTGGGACGACCGGGTCAGGCAGCTGGCAGAGCGTCTCTCCCGTTTTTGCGGCTGTGAATTTAACAGCGTCCTGCTTAATCTCTACCGTAATGGTCACGATGCCATGGGCATGCACAGAGATAACGAAAAAGAGCTGGGGCCAACGCCCTGCATTGCTTCATTAAGCCTGGGTGCTTCTCGCTATTTTGATTTTCGACATCTGACCACTGCTCAAAAATATCGAATAGACCTGGGGCACGGTGATCTGGTGGTCATGCATGGAGATACCCAGCGAGATTATAAGCACGGGGTGCCGCGCCAGAAGCGTATCGAAGCACCCCGCATCAATCTCACCTTTCGTCGTATTTACGCTACTCACTAAATTTCAAATTCACGCACTGCTCTGGCCCATGTCGTCTGGTCTAACTTACATCCTAATACAATGGGACATTTCTGGTTGAATTGTGTCCAGACAATGAGTCCGTTTCCCGAAACGGTCAGTTTGACAGAGGAGGAATCAATGCTGCCACCTTCTGAGTTCGAAATCTGAGTCTGGGTTTTATCAGGGGTCCACTGCTGGATCGCCACGGCGTGGAGCGTATTGTGAACATTGGCGGCGAAATCATTGTTTTTAGTCAAATCTGTTTCCTGCCATATTAGTAGTCCCTGGCCGTCAGCGTTGGTGCTCAGATAGAAGTTGTTAAAGGATTTTGCGCCACCTCGATCTAAAAC
>CAYFGW010000173.1:0-10999 GCA_964342365.1 uncultured Candidatus Sericytochromatia bacterium
ATGTATTTTTCTTCGTTGACGGCACCCACCGCCAGGAATTCGCTGGCAGCAGCGGGATACCCGATAGGTCCGCCGGCGTTACCCGCAGCAGCCACAATCAAAGCACCCCGGGCCGCTGAATAACGGGCCAGAAAGTTGGCCAGGGTTCGCATGGTTTTGCCACCGGAAGGAGAACCCAGACTCATATTAATGACTTTGGCTCCGTTGTTGGCAGCATAGGCAATGCCTTTGGCAATGTTAAACAGACTGCCAGAACCGTCGGCCGCCAGGACGCGAATGGCCAGAATGCTCACATTGGGGGCCATACCGCTAATGCCTTCCTGATTGTTTAAGCCAGCGGTAATAATGCCCGCCACATGGGTACCGTGACCGTGCATATCTTTGGGATCAAAATCGCGGTCCACGTAGTCAGGGCCTTTAATGATGCGCCCGGCGAGATCCGGATGATCATAATCGACACCGGTGTCCAGTACAGCCACGGTGACACCGTTCTGACCCTGGCCATGTTCAGACCAGACTTTATTCATATTCAGGGTTTTCAGATACCACTGGTCTTCACTGAGAGGGTCTTTTGCCTCAACATTGTCCCCGGCATTGGCCTGCGCCTTCGGCTGTTTCCGAACGTTTAAGGGGGTGGGGGTAACTTTAACTTCTTTGTCTTTGCCCAGCAGCTTTCTCACACGCTCTTTGAAAGACATTTGCACCTTAAAGTTCACGTTGGGAATGGCAAAATCCACCTGAGGATCGGCACTGTACTGGGACAGGGCATCTTGCAACTTGACCCCTTTGGGCAGACGGTGCAGCTGGGTGTTGGAATCATTAAAGGCGTCGAGCACTTCAGCACCGGTGATTTTACGGCGGGTGGACTGGGTAGAGAAACCCTCGCGATAACGAACAATCACTTCATCTTCAATGGTTTTGGCCACGGAGGTTTGCACTTCGGGCACGGACTCTTGAACAGGCACAAGACGCTGAAGGCCCTGAGGCGCAGAAGGGGGAGCCACAGCCTGACCGGTACAGGAAGCAAGGGAGGGAGTTAACACCAGGGCGGCGGCAAGGGCGGGCACAAAACGCTGTATGATCTGTCTCATTGAATTATCCGTTCTCTACGTTATACCTTAGTTATACCCTATTTTCCTCAAGACATGCTTAAGTTAAGTTTATCGACAGTTGAATTTTAGGGTAATTCCTGCATAAAATCTGAGGGTATTCCCGTGTTATAATCGGGCTAAATCCGCAGAAACACGCGCAAAACAGAGGTTTTCATGGCACAGGACATCACGCTGAAAGAAGCGCAGCAAAAAGTAGATGAATGGATCAACACCCTCGGGGTCCGCTATTTTTCAGAACTCACCAATCTGGCCCAGTTGGTGGAAGAAGTGGGAGAACTGGCCCGCATTCTCTCTCGCACCTACGGTGAACAGAGTTTTAAAGCAGGCGAACATCACGATCTCGGCGACGAAATGGCCGATGTGCTCTTTGTGCTGATTTGTCTGGCCAATCAAACGGGCGTGGATTTGACGAGCGCCCTGGAAGCCAATCTGGCAAAAAAAACCCGTCGCGACAGCGAACGCCACCTGAATAACGAGAAACTACAATGAAAAAACCGCTTTATTGTTTACTCCTGCTCTGTCTTTTGCTGATGGGGTGTCCCGCTGAGGAAGAAGCCAACACCGCCGAACCCACCCCGAAGCCCACTCCCGTCTCCCACTGGAAAGCGCCCGCGGAGATGCCTAATGCCAAAAATAATCCGAAGGCAGAACAAATCAAGTATGGAGAAGCGCTCATCAATCGCACCCCCGCTTATTTAAGCCCCTCGGCACCAGACGCCTCACTGCGGGTGGCTGGCAATCATCTGGCCTGTAAAAATTGCCATTTGCAGGGAGGCAAGGCCGTACACGCCATGGGATTTATTGGCATTGATCGGGAGTACCCCAAAATGTATGCCCCACTGAATCGTGAGGTGTCTCTTGAAGAACGGGTTGAGGCCTGTTTTAAGGGGAGTTTAAATGGTAAAAACTTGCCAGCCAAAGAGCGCGACGCCATGGTAGCGTACATGCGCTGGCTGGGTAGCGAAGTGCCAGAATCCGCCCCCGTTCCCCTGCCAGAAGCCGGACTTCCGGCCCTGGAACTGGAAAAAAACAATACCCAGGGAAATCCCGAAATGGGCGCAGATCTTTATGCCTACCACTGCAACGCCTGCCATGGTAAAGACGGCCTGGGCTTAGTGGCCGATGCCAAAGACCTGTCAAAGGGCTACACCTTCCCTCCGGTCTGGGGTCCTGACAGCTATGGCAAAAACTCCAGCATGGCCAATGTACAAACCGCAGCCCGGTATCTGCACAAAAACATGCCGCTGGGGCACACCATTCTCAGCGAAAGTCAGGCGGTGGCCATTGCGGCTTATCTCCAGCAGCAGGAACGCCCGTAAATGACCCCTGAACAGGCCAATGTGTTAGGGCTACTGGCAGGAACCCTCACCACGATTTCCTTTGTGCCCCAGGTGTGGCAAACCTGGAAAACCCGCTCTGCCAAGGATTTGTCGTTGAGTATGCTGCTTATTTTCACCACCGGCATTGCCCTGTGGCTCGTGTACGGCCTGTGGATGCAGGCCCCTCCGCTGATTATTTCCAACGTCATTACGCTGGTGCTGGCCGCCACGTTGCTGGGTTTTAAACTCGTGTTTAAAGATTAAATCTCGGTAAAATCAGGCGAGATCTTTTGTTAGCCCGTCTATACAGTACAATAAGAGAATAAAATTCTGGAGATTTCTATGGGCAGTTTGAGCAATAATTCATGGTCTCGTCGCGTGACGCTGTCGGGCGCTAATTTTAACAACACCAAATCCCTGGCCCAGACACCCACCATTGCCAACCCCAGAATTGCGCCCCACGAACCCACACCTCAGTCACCTTCTCCAGAGGTGGTCACCGTGGTGGAAGACCGCGTGGTGGCCAGGGCCTCCAGCCAAACACCCCGGGCCGTAGCTCACCAGCCTGACCTGCAAAAAAGCAGTGATGAGGGCACCGCCCTCAGCGTGTATTTAAACGCCACCGAAATTTCTCTGGTGGAAAAGTTGCCGCGCTTTGCCCGGGACAAAATCCTCTCGGTCAACCCGTCTGATTCCGTGGGTGAAGTACGCACCGCCATGAACGTGAGCCTGAAACAAATTATTGACAAAATGGTGCCCGGCGGACAGGTGAAATTTCAGGGCGTGGGAAATCGAGACTGGGATTTACAGGGCCTCTTGAATCTGGCCCGTTCCATTGACCGCATGCCCACAAGCCAGCGTCAGCAACTGGCGGGAGTGACCTTTGAACGGGCCGCTCGCTTTGAACAGCCCGAGGGCATGCCGCGTAATTTGCTCACGGCCCTGGCGGAAGAGGTTACCGCCGGTAAATACGATATCCAGGCCAAAAAAGTGATTCTTTACGATCGGGGCACCCACGATGATTTCCCCGCCATTGGCGAAAATCTGAGACAAAGCCTGCGCAACGTGGCCGCTCAGGGCAAAAACGACGATATTAAATCTTTGCAACATATGTTGAATCCCTATCTTGAAAAGCTGAACCACCCCACGCTGACGCCCGACGGAGCCTGGGGTCAGGAGACGGAAAAAGCGCTCAGAGTGGTGCAAATGAACCTGCTTAGTGAACATCTGCAAGCCAACCACCAGCTCACCACAGCCCAAAGGGCTGAACTGACGGATCTGGCAAAATTGGCGGCCTCGCCACATTTTGATATGATTACACGTATGACGGATATTCGTGACAAAATGGAAAACCTGCAATTGCTGCCCGATACCCAGATGAAAGCACTGCTGGAGGAATTTTCCGGCAGCGACTTTGGCGCCACCTCCATGCAGTTTATTCTTCAGGATATTTCTCAGAATTTTCGTTCTTCTCACAGCGTGGATCGCGCTGATGAGGTACTGACCCACGAAATGGGACACCATTTTCAGCTGGGCACCAGTGACAATATGTCTTTTTACGTCAAAGAATTTTCCAAGCTGGGCCAGTGGTTGAATACCGACGACCAGACGGTGGCCGACGGCACCGTGTCCGGGGCCTTTGCCTCAGAAGACATGATGGACGTGTACAACGTGCTGGCTTCAGACGGCACCAGCGACGAAGGCTTTTATCGTTCGGCCATTGATCCGGAGGCACGGAGCCAGCATTTTGTGTCCAGCTACGCCGCCACCGATCCCATGGAGGATTTTGCCGAATCCTACAAAACCTTTTTGATTGAGCCGGAAGTGCTCATGAAGAAATCTCCCGAAAAGTTTTTCTTTATGAACGCCATGCCCGCCATGCAAGCGGAGCAAAACAACCAGCCTGAGGTCAAGCCCCATTACGACGCCAGAGAAATTCTGGAGATTGGCAAAAAAGCCCTCACCAAAAAATGGGGACAGGCTCCCAATGATTTACACGTGCAGGATTTTGTGCGGGAAAAATTAGAATCTGTCACCACCAGCCAAAAAAACACGGCTCAGCTCAAGCTATCTCCCCAGAGTGCGTTGAGCATATACAACAGCCATCAGGATCTCCTGCACAGTCTGGAAATGCCCACCCTGTCAGCGGCCGCTTCAGTGATGGCCCGTAGCGAGGGCGATGCTTCCGTCTATGCCCAGATTACGGACAAAGCAAAGTTACTGATCCGTTCCCGGGGTGAAAACGATCAGGCCCGCCAGTTCTTTAGCCAGCTGCGGGATCCGGCTCAGGTGCAACGTCTTTTTCCTGAAGCCTCCGAAGAGCTCAAAGAAAACCTCAGCGATAAGGCCTTTACCAGCATGACCCTGGCTCTGGGCGAAATCTCGGGCCACGCCACCTTTTTGAACGAAATGTGGATTGAAGAAGATCAGGACCAAACGGAATACAAAGACGCTCGCAATTACTTTTCGCGGGTGCTCGATGAGCCTACCCAGTTGTTCAGTCGCAAAATTTTTAGCCACGCTTATAACTCCGCGCGCAGTCTGGGCACCAAAGTATATAATCCCGAAACCAATCGGGCTTCTGCTTCCATTGACTTCTTTGAAAAACTCAAGGCAAACCCTGCGGCGGCGCTGGAGTCGGTCTGGGACGATCTGCCCGAAAGCTTTCAGGAAAAACTGCAAGATCAGTCTTTTATTAAGGCTATTTCAGGCAGCGAAGGACGCTATATGCCTTCCGGTGAAGCCATTCAGAACACCCTTGAAGAAATGATGTCGGCCTTAGAATACCAGCGCATGATGGACAAATACAGAGAAATGTACGAATAATGGCCGATACTGTAGATGATACTGTAGACGCCCTCTATGAAACCCTTGAAGAAGCCGAACGTCTGGCGGCGTCTGCCACAGGTCCTGAGAGCGCAGCCTATCAACGACTCAAAGCCCTCTACGCACACGAATCGCCGGAGGTTCGACAGCAGGCTCTTTACAGCCTGAATCACCACCATATTGATATAGAATTATGCATACAAGCACTCCAAGACGATGATTATCTGGTGAGAACCTCAGCGGCGGAAATTCTGGGCAACGTGGACACTCCCGCCAGCAGTGAGGCACTCATACAGCTACTTAAAGATCCCTATTACGCCGTGCGCGCTACTGCCGCTGAAGCCCTGGGTCAGCAGGAAGCCTTCCTGGCGGTACCTGCTCTACAAGATGCCCTCATTGATGCGGATCAGTGGGTGCGCTATAGTGCCGCAGAAAGCCTGAACCAGATTGAACCGGACGCCAATGTGTGGGAATATATCATGTTTTTAAACAGCACCCGCAACGAAGGCTATACCGAAGCCCTCCGTCAGCTCAAAGCCCTGGCAGACCCCCGGGCCGTTCCCACCCTGCTGTTTTCCTTCAAGCGCCACGTGTCCCTGCAAGACAACATTTTAGACACGCTGACGGCCATGCAAGATCTGGTGGTTATTCCTGCTCTGATTGAAATTGCGGTGTTTACGGAACATCCCCATCTGCGCGAAAGTGCTCTATTGGCTGCTCAACAACTCAGTGGAGAACACACCCTGAGAGCTCTGGCCAGCTGGTTAGACCCCGATCACATTCCCTTTGCGCAGCGGGCAGTAGAACTGATTGCGCAATTCCCTTCTGATGATGCCACTCCTCTGCTGCTGAATGCCCTGAAAATGCCCGATCCCTGGGTGCGTACCGTGGCGTTACTGACCTTAGAAAAGTACGGTGTGGCTGTAGACTCGGCCCTGCTGGTAGCGTTGCTCAAAGAGCCCTCAGAAGATCTTGTAAATGCCGCGCTGACCAATTTGTCCCGGCATCACCCTCCGCTTTTGCAACGTCACGGCCAGGTCTTTTTAAACAGTAAGAAAACCTGGCGACGTCAGGCACTGGCCCGCGCCCTGTTTTATGCTCCCGCCGAGAGCGTCCAACCTTTTGCCCGTGCACTAGCACAGGACAAGCACAGCAACGTCCGGGAAACCCTGTTTAAACATCTTAAACCCCACGCCATGGTTTGCGTTGAACTTTTATTGGAGGGCCTTCAGGACGAAGATCACTGGGTGCGCCTTCAGGCAGCGGAATCGCTGTCAGCGGTAGACACCCCAGAAGTATCCACGGCCCTGTGCTATGCCTTAAAACAGGATGAAGACTTTATGGTGCGTGCCATGGCCGCAGAATCTCTTGAAGCGCTCACGCAACAGCCGGAAACCGTCAAAAAAGCCCTGAAAGCAGCCCTGGAAGATACCGCCGACAGCGTGCGTTTGCAGGTAGCCCGCACCCTGCTGAAACGCTTTCCAGATGCAGAACTGTTTTCGCAATTGCTGGCCCTGGATCATAAGGCCATTCGCCTGAGTGTGCTCACCACGCTGTCCCGCCAGTTCGACCTTCAACCCCTGCCCAAATCTTTACAACAGCACATTGCTCAACTGCGCACCCATGAAGATATTCAACTGGCGTCTGCTGCTCAGCAACTGAATTTTAAAATCTAAAAGGCTAAAAAACTAAAGCCCCACAAATTGCGGTGGTCAAAACCGTCAGTCCTGCCGTTAACAACACGCCCTGCACGATGCGGGGCTTTTGCATTTTTTTTAGGTAAAGCGACAGCGGAATCACATAAATGAGCTGCCACAAACCCAGCCCCAAAAGAGCAATCGCCAGAAAATTCAGCCCGGGTAAGTGCCCCTGTTTCCAGCTGTCGGGAAAATAGGGCATGAGCAAGTCCACGCTGATGCCAATGACAATGAGAATCACCACGTGAAAAAACAGCACGGCCACCACGCCCGCCAGAAACTCAAATACGTCTTTCATTGCACATGTCCTTCATGATCCTCATTTTAAAATCAGGCCGCCGCAAATGGCCGAAAACAAAATCGTTAAACTCATGGTGAGCAATACACCCTGTAAGGCGGCATACCACCTCTTTTTAAAAAACCAGTACGCGAGCGGGCCCAGATAAATTATCTGGGTCAACCCCAGTAACCCGATGCTGGTCTGGGAAAAAACAACGTTGCCCGTGCCCATAAACGCCACGGGGTTCAATACATTGAGCACCACCCCCAACAAGATACCACCCCACAGGCGCACAAAAAAAGAAAGCTGTGTTTTGAGCGGACTCGACTGACTCATACGCTCGCAGTTTCTGTTGCCAGACCGGGAATATTGTCCATCAACCCCGGCTCCCGATAAAACATATTGTAAGTATCAAAGGGAATGACTTTTTTGGCGTCTTTAGAGACAATGTGCACACAGGATTTTTTCACGCTGCGCACGTCCAGATCATAGGCGTCCATAAAGCGCATGATAATAATGCGGAACAGATTGTTATAGCTCAAGTGGGCAGGGATGGGAATTTCCGGCAGACAGCAGAGAATTTGTGCCGCCGCCTCAGGAGAATGGGCGGTGGAAAACAGGGACAAAGCCTCTTCGTAACGGATGGTGTTGCCCTGCTGATCGGGATCCACCACAGACGTCAGCGGCGTGACGTTGCCGTTCATTTTTAGCGCATAGCCCATGGTAATGCACTCCGGATGGCAGGGTACGGGAATCAGGTCTTCGGCGGTGAACAGATCGTGCTGATCCAGAATGTTCTGGCGCACTTCGGTCAGGGTCAGTCGGTCCGTGGCGGGATCAAAGTTTTCAAGACGGCCCGCCTGCTGCACGGGCTGGAAGGTCACGCCGCGCACACAGGGCTGTTGTAAAGCGTAGTCAATAATCTCGCCGATGGCGTGATCGTTCAGCCCTTTTTTCAGGGTCACCACCAGCGTGGTAGAAATATTAAATTCGTTCAGGTGTTTGAGGGCCTGTTGACGAATTGAGGTCAAATCTTCGCCCCGTAAATCCTCGTGGATGGCGGCATCTAAACCGTCAAATTGCAAATACACTTCAAAAGCTGGCATATACTCCGCCAGCTTTTCGGCAAAGTCCCGCTGTCGGGCAATGCGCACCCCGTTGGTGTTGATCATGAGGTGACGAATGGGCCGGGCTTTGGCTGCATCCAGAATTTTAAAGAAGTCCGGGTGCAGCGTGGGCTCACCGCCCGAAATTTGCACCACGTCCGGTTCTTTTTCGTTTTCCACAATGCGATCCAGCATGGCAATGACGTCTTCAAAGGAGCGGTGGGTGTGGCGGGGGCTCGAACCCGCGTAGCAGACGGGGCAGGTGAGGTTACAACGGTCGGTGATTTCAATGAGGGTCAGGCAGCTGTGCTGTTCGTGATCCGGGCAAAGACCGCAGTCAAAAGGACAGCCGTTTTGCATGGGGGTATTGAAGGCATAGGGCATTTGACCGGGTTTGGACACGGCCCGCATGCGCAAATAATAGTCAATATCGGTGGCAATGAGCACCTTTTGCATTTTATGCTCGGGGCAGAATTTGTGGAGGTACACATTGTCGTGCTGGAAAACCACCTTGGCTTCTACCTTGCGGTGGCAGATGTGGCATACGCTGTTGGTGAGTTCGTGAAAAATATAGGGTCTGTCCATGGGTTATGCGCCGTTCTTTTGAGTTGGAGTGGGGGAGGGAGAGGCTTTGCGGGTGGGTTCACCGGTACATATTAGTGTGCCGTCAGTCTCCTCGGTGCAGTCGGGGGAAAGTTCCGGGCGTTGCACAGGGGGGCGTGTGCCCACGGGGATGGGGAAGCAGGCGATGGAGGAGAACCAGATGGCGAAGAGGGCGATGAAGGCGTAGGGGAGTTTTTGCATACTTTATTATAGCGTTTATGGGGTGGGGGAAAGTTGTTTGGGGTAGGCAAAGCTGTTTGGGGCAAAGCCATCCATAAAACGGGGGACGCTCCGACGCCTCGTCCTGAGGCTCTGTCGCTAAGACACAAAGCACCACCTTGCGCATCCTGCGCGCGGCGCTTTGCGGATTCCCCTTATTCATGGACGGCTTTTCAGCATAGCAACGCTTTTTCAAGTTATTTAGACTTAATCAACGAATTGAAACCGTTGCTTTTATATTAAAAAGGTATATCAAGCGGCGAGAAGATAGACACCCATTTTTATTACAAACTTCGACAAGCAACTTATCTCTTGAGTCCTCCTGAATATTGTAAATTGCGGAGAGAGGAAGCTGCCCCGAGAAATAATGTTTTTTAAAAGTGATCGTGGGTTTACGACTCATGTCAAAATCTAACCTTTTTGCCTGGACTTCTCTGGGATTCGCTTTTGGGCCAGTGCTTTTTTCAATTGATAGATGACATCGTTGTATAAACTTTCAGCTTCCTCTTAATAGTATCGTGACATGCTTTTAAAGTGCATAGCTTGAGCGAAATACCAAGCTTCTCTTCCTCAACGTCACTAAATGTCCACCAATCAAAAAACATCACGTAACGAGGTCTCAATCTAACTCCTAAAAGAGTGATGGAAAAACGTCCTGCTCCTATTTCACTGATTTGAACAGAACTGTAAGACATATAAGGCTGCAAATTGACTTCAATACGGGAAATTTTTTCCGCTTCAGGTAACCAACCTCGTAGTTCTAAGTCTGAGCGATAAAAAGCATTGGGCAGTGCTGAGCTTTTAAGAAACCCATCAGATATGAGTGGCTGTTTTATGTTGTATTTTTCATTACTTGATAAACACTCAAGTGGCTGACGAATAAGATTAAACACGTCGTCGATGGTTTCTTTTTGCCATTTTAACCATTCTCTGGCCTGTTGAGAAGCAGGCTTCCAGTTTTTCACGGCTGTGACTTTGCGAGCTAAATCACGACGTTCTACCTCTAATTGCTTACATCTGCTTTTTTTTTGAGTGACTTAATGATTCTTTTCCAAAAGAAATTTCTTGCCTTAAAACATTTGGTGCGTCTGGTTCTTTGCCAAAATCCTCTTTCCATGCGTTGAGAGCCTGATATGTATGTAAATGAATATGTTCCTGTCGAAAAGTTTTTTGAACATTCTGTGGACTCAATAAAAATGATGTTGAAGCCAATAATAGACTAAGCATGCGTTTTCAACTTTGCATCAAAATATAACTGGTAATTTTGCTGTGGAAAATAATAGTAAGGATCTAATTTATCAGGAATGACGGTTTCAAGCCGGTTATTTTTGTATATCAGGTAGGGTTCTTCACAATCTTCTAAGTTTTCATATTGTCTCGATAGCAAGTCACTTTGGTACTGAAGTATTTTTTTACGCAAAATATCCGACTCAGGACAACTATCAAAATATTGGTTACCTTGAAAATGTGATTGTGTGTACGTCTGAACTCCAGTTAATATGAGACTTTCGTACAAAACTTCAAGAAGTCGCTCAGAAAGAGAAGTTTCGGCAGATAAGTTTTTTTCTGTAACTCTTTCTATAAAGTTTTCACTATATTTTTCAAACGGGGATGTTTTACCGTTACACACTTGATTAAACCTATAGGCTCCGTAATAGTACAACTCTGAAGTGACTGATTTTGTATCTATTAAGGTATATTCTTCACCACCATCTAAAGCAATAGCAAAATAATGCGGTGAGTCGAGTATTTCTGATGTACTAAAATCTTCTTTGAGCATTACTGACCTGATTCCTGTAAACGGCACCATAGTATAATAAGAATATGAAGGTGCATA
>CAYFGW010000174.1:0-10987 GCA_964342365.1 uncultured Candidatus Sericytochromatia bacterium
AAGGCGAAAACTCGAGCGTTATTACCAAAAAAATTGACTTGGTGGTGTACTAGACCAAATGATGTTGGTAAGTCATGTAATGAAGCCCCCTTTCCATTCTCAAAACAGGGGGTGATTTTAGCGACAATGACATCATTCTTTTCAAAGTAGGTTAATCCGTTTTTCACAAGTTTCACAGGTAATACATTGAATCTGTTTATGCCGCCCATTTCTGATACATCTTCCATTCCAATAAAAGTAAACTCACTTTGATTTAAAGTAGACTTTTTGCTACCTTTTTCAAACAAATCTCCGAAAACTAGACTTTCGCTCTGGCCCCCGCTGGCCTCGGCCTGCTGGTCAAACGCCCCCAGTCGCACCTTGCCCGCCAGCAATTGCTGCATCGTCGCGGTTTTGATGTCCCGTTTTTTGGCAACCAGGGCATCCTGGGCGGTGATCAGGGCATCGACATCTGAGAGGGCGGCGGCGATGGCTTTCTGTTCGTTTGCATCTGAAGGGACCAGGATAGGACAAGCAAGAACTTCGTCTTTGCGTAAATTGGTTTGCTTTACACCATCATCAAATTGCAAATAATATTTATTTCTATTCAATTGGTAAAATAAATATTTAGGCTCACAATTATTCACTTCTAATGAGCAGATACGTTGATTAACGGTGTATTTGCCATTTTCTTCAACAAGAAAACATTTTGCAATTGCCTTCCCGTTTGGAATATCACTCATAACCATTAAGAGGTTATCTTTATATGTAGGGCAATGACATTCGTTAGAGTACTTTTTTACGTCACCTTCAGTAGAGATGAATTTTGAATTTACAACAACATATTTCCCGAAATCTTGTATATCAGATTCATGAGCTTTACCATTATTAAAGTTCACTAAATTATCAAGTTTAATGACTTCCCAATCCTCAGGAACCACACCCAACTCAGTGCTCTTATAACCGGGTTTTACCTGTGTAATTTCCATCTAGCGCACACCCATCTGAGCCAGATGCGCAGCCACTTTCTGCGAAAGCTGTGCCACTTCATCTGTCAGCTGGGGCAACGGACTCGAATAACGTTCTTCCAGTTCTCTCACCCGATGGGCCAATCGCTGGGTCACGCGCTCAATTTCAGCCTGAATCGCCTGTTCTAAGGTGGCAAACCATTTGCGTTCAATCACCAAGGTTTTGATTTCGGCTTTAGAGAGTTGAGAATAATAGTTAAAGACTTTACCATCAAGATTTTCTTGATGGCTCTTAAATTCTTTTTTTATTTCAGATTCTTTCTCATACAACTCAATTAACTGCGTAAGAATTCTGACTTCAGCCAGCTTAGGATTTTCTGATTCGTTTTCTAAAAGAAGCATTAGCTTTTCAGAAAAGTCTTTGGAGAGATTTTTGATACGAGTAATTTCTTTTTTTAATTCTTTGAGTTGCTCAGTCAACGATATATAGGATTTAAAGTTACTATTATTTGGTTGAGCTTTGTATTCACGATTTACAGCCGAAATAGTAATCGAACCTTTTGCATTTTTAACAGAGTCAAAATCAGGTAACTCTTTAAGAGCATTGATTTGCTTTTCAAGTGCAATTTTCTCTTGAGTGAGTTCATCAAGATTCTGATATTCTTTATATGATTCTGGAGCAAAATTTGACCAAAAAATCATTTCTTGTTCTTTGAGCTCTGCCTTTGCATCAGACTTACTTGAAACATTTTCAAGCACACCATCTTCCCCGGAATGTTCTTCAAGATAGGCTTCTAAATCCTGTGAAATGCCATCTTGTTTGGCCTGCAACGCGTCTAAAGCTTTCGCATCGGCAGCAAAAGCATGTTGAATCACCAAAGCTGGGGGAATCAAATCGGCCACATACTTTTTCTTTTTGAGCACCAGATCCGGGGTTTCTTTGCTTTTTTTGCCTTTTTCGTCCACCAGTTGCCGTAAGACCTTGCCAGCGGCCCAGCCATCCTGTGCCAGAATATACACATCATCCTGCATCTGTTCGGCCCAGTAGTCCATCAGAAGTTGATACACTTCGTATTTGCTCACCAGTTGCGCGGACGCAAAACGGCCCAGCAAATCTTCAGAGAGTTTAACAATCAGCTGCTTGGGATCATCGTCCACGCTCAGGGCTTGTAAGCGTTCATGGTGTGCCTTTTGCCAATTGTGGTAAAGGCTCAGGGTTTGGCTTAAGAAGCTTTGAAACTCAGCATGATTGAGAATAGTGGCTTTGACTTCACTGGCAGCCACCAGGGCTTGAGAATAGCCTTCACGGATGGGTTGAAACAGGCTTTTGCGCAAAGTGGGAAACACCTGCCAGTAGTTGTCCAGCTCGTCAATGTCCCGCCGGGGAATACCCCCTTGCAAGTGGGCTCTCAGATTGTGCAGGTCCTCAGCTTCGCTGCTGTCGATATAGCGGGGAATATTCAGATTGTAATCGTTCTTTTCAATTTCGGTATAGGGCACAAAGCGGGCATAGCGCGGCAGCTCCAGCCCCTTATTAAACACATCCACAATTTTATGAATATCCTGTGAGCGCAGACGGTTTTTATTGCCGTCCTTTATAAATCCTTTGCTAGCATCTACCATAAATATGCTCTCCCGGCTGGTGGCTCCGGCTTTGTCAATCACAATAATACAGGCGGGAATACCCGTGCCATAAAAGAGGTTGGCAGGCAGGCCAATAATGCCTTTAATATAGCCCTGCTTGATCAGGTTGCGCCGGATCTCTGCTTCGGCATTGCCCCGGAACAGCACACCATGCGGCAAAATCACCGCGCCCTTGCCTGTAGACTTGAGGGATTTAATAATGTGCAGTAAAAAAGCATAGTCGCCGTTTTTATCGGGGGGTGTGCCATATTCAAAGCGTTTAAATTCATCGTCTTGCAGATTTAAGCCATTGCTCCAGGACTTATACGAAAAGGGTGGGTTAGCCACGGCAAAATCAAAGGTTTTGAGGGTGCCATCGGACTGCTTCCAGTGGGGACTGGAAAGGGTATTGCCCTTCCAGATTTCAGCCGTAGGAGTATTGTGCAAGATCATGTTCATTCGGGCTAAGGTGACCACAGAATTGTCTTTTTCTTGACCATAAATACTCAAACCATTTTGTGCCTCGTCAGAAGCTTTAAGCAAGAGCGAACCCGAGCCGCAGGTGGGGTCATATACCGTGGCATCCTGGGGGGTGTCTTTGGTAATGCCCACCACTTTGGCCAAAATGCGCGACACTTCAGAAGGCGTATAGAATTGGCCTTTGCTTTTGCCCGACTCGGTAGCAAAGTGGCGCATCAGATATTCGTAAGCATCACCCAGCAGGTCATCTCCTTCGGCCTGGTTGGCTGAAAGGTCAAGTTCTGCGAAGATAGACAAAAGGTTAGAGAGTCTGTCCACCATTTCTTTGCCCCTACCGAGCTTTTCTTCATTGTTAAAATCGACTACGCTCATAAAATAGAGATCATTTTCTTGAGCAAATCGGCCAATGGCTTTATTGATCTTCTCTCCGATTTCTTTATCACCCTTGAGCCTGAGCATATCCTCAAAGGAACCGCCTTCAGGCACCACAATCAGGCCGTAGGGGTCGCCCGCGTATTTGTCGGAGACGTACTTCATAAATAAAAGGGTGAGCACGTAGTCTTTGTACTGGGAGGCGTCCATGCCCCCGCGCAATTCGTCGCAGCTTTGCCATAAATAGCTATAAAGTTCTGTTTTTTTGATGGCCATTGGGTCTTCCCTTTGTTGTTCTTTCTTCTAGTTTATCCGGCTCTTAGACCGGCTGCAACGTCGGGAAATCTGCGAGTGGGCTGCGAACTGGCTACTGACCGAACACCGAACTTTTGGGCTGTACGATTAGCGCTTTGTCCGGCGGTCCGCTGGTCAGGCTTTCCAGAAAGGCTTTGAGCTGACCCAGTTCTTCGGGTTTCAGGTTCAGCGGTTGCAAGGTGTCTTCTCGTTCGCCAATAGAAGGCTCACCCACAGGGGCGTTGTAAAAGGCCAGCACTTCGTCCAGGGTGCCAAAGCGACCGTCATGCATATAGGGAGCAGTTTTGCTTACTTCTCTTAAACCCGGTGTGCGAAAAGCGCCCAGCTGGGATTGTTGGGGTTTGAGGTAGTTGAGCTTGTCGTTCTGGGGATGTTCAGCGGGCATGTCGCTATAAGACCCTTTCCCGTTGAAGGGGCTTTGTTGAAGAATACGAACGCCTTCAAGACGTCCGGGATCCTCAGGAGCAATGGTTTTCTCGTTCACGGTCAGTCCCAGATTGTGAAACTCACCGTCGCTAAAGTTGGTGCCCTGATGACAGAGAATGCAGCGCCCGGCTCCCACAAACAGCCGCAGCCCTTTTCGGGCCTCCACAGACAAATGTTGCTCAGCCTCCGGTGCGCCTTCATGCAGTGCCTTTGCAAAGCGATCAAAGGGGGCTTCCCCGCTGATAATTTGGCGCTCATAGGCTTCCAGTGCTTTGCCAATATTTGCCAAAAATACGTTATCCGGGGCTTCGGGCAAGGGGCCAAACACGGCCTCATAGCCCGCTTTTAAATCTTTGTTCTGACGAAAACGTTCGTGTAACAAAGCTTGAGAGGCTCCCATTTCATGAGCACTCTGTAAAGGCCCGAGACTCTGCGACCAGAGACTGTCCGCCCGACCGTCCCAGAAAAACCAGCGCTGATAAGCCACGTTCCACAGACTCATGCTGTTGCGGGTGCCGTCTCCTATGCCGTGGGCCACCTGACGGGTGTCGGACCAGCCAAAGCCGGGATTATGGCAGCTGGCACAGTTGACCTTATTGTTTTTGGACAGTCGCGGATCAAAAAACAAATACTGTCCAAAGTGAGCTGCTGCCGGGTCATCCGCATAGCGATTGCCGGGGTTTTCAGGGGGAGCGGGCAGGGGCGAGAGCGCAAAAATCTGCGTGCGTTCTGTGGGCGTAAAATCCGGGCTGCCGTCAGCTTTTTGTCCCGGCGGGCGACAGGCGGCCAGCGCGCAGAGCAGCAAGAGCAAAAATGTGAGCCTTAACATGCTTTGAGTATACCGGTGATAGGGCTTCGGCTTGAAGTATAATGGACAAAAAGAAAGCGGTGTTCCCCATGGTGACAAGCTCCAAAGCCTTTTCAGAAATCAAACAGGAGATTCCCGACGTGGCCGCCCTGCGCAAAGCTCAGCAGGCCTTTTATTATCGCGGGCATACGCGGCCTCTGGCTTTTCGTCTGGGACAACTCAAAGCCCTCAAACTGGCCATTCAACGTTATGAAAATGAAATCACCGAAGCCCTCCACAAGGATCTAAACAAACCCAGTTTTGAAGCCTATGCCGCTGAAATTGGTTTTGTTTTAGAAGAAATCAGCTTTATTTCAAAGCATCTCAAAGACTGGATGGCCACCGAAACCGTCAAAACACCCCTGGTGCATCAGCCCGCCCGCAGTGAGGTGGTCAAAGAGCCCTTTGGCGTCAGCCTGATTATTTCCCCCTGGAATTACCCGTTTCAGCTTTTATTGGACCCCTTACTGGGAGCCATGGCGGCGGGCAATTGTGCCGTGCTGAAGCCCTCTGAACTCACGCCCCACACTTCAGCGGTGGTGGCCGAAATGATTCGGGATACCTTTGACCCTGCCTACATTACCGTGGTGGAAGGGGGCGTGGACGTGAACCAGGCCCTGTTAGACGAGCCTTTTGACATTGTCTTTTTTACGGGCAGCACCCGCGTGGGCAAAATCGTGATGGAAAAGGCCGCCAAACATTTGACCCCCGTGATTCTGGAACTGGGCGGTAAAAGTCCCTGTATTGTGGACCGGGGTGTGCCCATCGAACTCACCGCTCGCCGCATTGTGTGGGGCAAGTTTTTAAACGCGGGTCAGACCTGCGTGGCTCCTGACTATGTACTGGCGCCACAGGAAATGATTCCCGATCTCATGGCGGCCATGGCCGATGAAATTGAATCTTTTTACGGCCCTGAGCCAGCCCTGAGCCCGGACTATGCCAGAATTGTCACCCGGAAGCATTTGGAGCGCTTAGTCGGTTTATTGGATACCGAAAAAGTGTACACGGGCGGTGACTTTAATCTGGAGCAGCGCTATCTGGCCCCCACCCTGATGCACGAGGTGACCTGGGACGATGACATCATGGAAGAAGAAATTTTTGGCCCCATTTTGCCCGTGCTGGGGTATGAGCACATAGAAGACGTGATTCAGCAGGTGCGGCAGCGTTCGCGGCCGCTGGCTCTTTATGTGTTTTCTGAAAACCCCGCCCATCAGGAGATGCTCACCCGCCAGCTGGATTTTGGCGGTGGCTGTATTAACGATGCCATCATTCATCTGGCCTCGCCCCACTTGCCCTTTGGCGGTGTCGGTGGCAGCGGTATGGGGAATTACCACGGTCGTTATAGCTTTGAGGCCTTTTCTCACAAAAAAGCCCTCATGAAGCGCCCGCTCAAAATGGACGTACCGCTGCGCTACCCGCCCTATCCCCACTGGAAAGAAAAAGTGGTGCGTCAAGTTTTTAAATAAGCTATGCCCTGCGGGTGTTTATGCCCTGCGGGTGTTTATGCCCTGCGGGTGCTTTCGCCCAGTTTGACCGCTGCCCCGATTAAGTGAGCCAGCCGCAGCGCTTCGGGCACGTTGCCCGTGTCCGTAAGCTGTTGCAGCACCCGTGCAGACACACCCGGATCGAGTCCGTAAGCCTGATAATAAAAGGCGTCATAGCGGTAAATGGGCCCCGCCTGTTTTAAGCGCGCAAGTTTCTGAGCGGTGTGGGGTACTTTCTGCATGGCCCTTTTCATTTTCACCAGATCGGGGGCTTTGCGCATCAGCGTCAGGCAGGGAAGTTGCAGGGCCTCGCTGAGCTGTTTTAAATCCACCACGTTAAAGCCAGCCATTGCCACGCCGTCCAGTAGAATCAGGTGCAACTGCTCATAAAACTTGCTCTGGCGAATCTGTGTAATCAGAGTCTCTGTGGCGTCATCGCCGTCCCGGGTGACTTCTGTCCAGATCATGCCCTCAAAGCGTGTATTCGCACAGACAATGCCGCTGACAGAAACCTGAGGGTCCACGTCTTTAACAAAAGGGCTGTCGTCAATACCCATGACGCGAATCTGCTTTTGACGTCGCAGCAAACGTATAAATTTGTCTTCTGTGGAGCTCACTGCACCCCTCTCGTTCTTACCTTTTCATTTGACATGGCCCGGTAACCCTGTTACACCTGAACCATCCCATTGTGAAAGTTGTACCTGTTGTGAATATTCTATTTAAACATATAGCCAGGCCCCTCATGCTGACGGCGTTGGTTGCCAGCACCCTGTTTTCCTGTAGTCCTGCGGAAAATAGCGACGGCGGCGGCGATCCGAAAAATATCCCTCAGTCGGCGGTCACCGTGGGCTATCAGGGCATGCTCAATCCCTGGAAAGCGGCCATTCATGAAAAAGAATTTGAGAAAGTCACGGGCCGGGAACTGGACTGGCGCAAGTTTAGCTCCGGCTCAGAGGTGATTTCTGCCATGGCCTCGGGCGATGTGCAACTGGCGGTGGCGGGCTCAAGTCCCATTGCGACCGCCATGAGCCGCGGTATGGACGTGGAGCTGGTGTGGGTGCTGGAAGCCATTGAAAACAACGAGGCCCTGGTGGCCCGTAAAGACACGGGCATTAAAACCCTGCAAGATCTCAAAGGCAAAACTATTGGGGTCCCCTTTGCTTCTACCACCCATTACCACCTGCTCTTTGCGTTAGAACATAACGGCATGAGCACCAAAGACGTGACCTTGCTGAATTTACAGCCTGATGCCATTGCGGCCAGCTGGGCACAGGATCGCATTGATGCGGCTTTTGTGTGGAGTCCGGTTTTAGATCAGCTCAAAAAGAACGGTGAGGTGATTTTGACCTCTGGCGAACTGGCGGCCCTGGGACGCCCCACTTTTGACGGTATCATGGCCCAAAAAGACTTTGGTGAGAAAAACCCTGAGTTTATGGCCAAATTCCTGAAGGTGATTGCAGACAGAGATGCCAGTTACCGCGACCACCCCGAACAGTGGACCGTGGATTCGACAGCGGTAAAAGCCGTGAGTCAGTTTTCTGGAGCCACCCCTGAAGACGTAGTGAACGTCATGCAGCAATACGATTTTCCTACCCTTGAAGCACAGGTTTCCGAACGCTGGCTGGGCGGCACTTCTACCACGGGTGCACCTCAGGCACTGGCGGACACCTCCAAATTTTTAAAGGCCCAGCAGAGTATTTCAGAGGTGTTGCCCGACTACGCACCGCTGGTAAACCCTGCTTACGCCCGTGCGGCCATGGCACTCCAGTGATTACCTTTGACGGGGTCTCTGTCAAATACCCCGCTTCACGGCGTACTCCCGAAGTCACGGCTTTAGATCGGGTGTCTTTAAAGGCAGAGGCCGGAGAATTTGTGGTGGTGATTGGCACTTCAGGCTGTGGCAAAACCACCCTGTTGAACTTACTGGCGGGTTTTATGGCTCCCACTTCAGGCACGGTGTCTTTAGAAGGCAAACAGGTGTCTGGCCCCGGTGTGGAGCGGGGTGTGGTGTTTCAAAAAAATGCTTTAATGCCCTGGCTCAACGTGTTTCAGAATGTAGAATTGGGCCTGAAATTTCAAAAAGTACCCCGTGGGGAGCGCAAGGGCAAGGTGATGGAATACCTCAGCTGGGTGGGGCTTGAAAAGTTCGCTCAGCACGCCATATACGAACTCTCCGGGGGCATGCAGCAACGAGTGGGCATTGCCCGGGCGCTGGCCAGCGATCCCAAAATCCTGTTAATGGATGAACCGCTGGGGGCTCTTGACGCCATGACCCGAGAAAGTATTCAGGAGCTGGTGCTCAACATCTGGGAAAAGTCTCACAAGCTGGTGTTTTTTATTACCCACAGTATTGAAGAAGCCCTTTTTATGGGCACGCGGCTGGTGGTAATGAGCCCACGACCGGGGCGGATTCAGACCACTTACGATCTGGATTTCAGCCGCCGTTTTCTGGCGGGAGAGTCTGCCCGGGCCCTCAAGTCTTCCCCTGAGTTTATTGCCCTGCGGGAAGAAGTACTGCAACGGATTCACCCCCGCGAAGACGGAGAACCCTCATGAAAGATCCTCTCTATTTTAAGCTAGCACCTCGTCAGACCCTGATGATTAGTGCCATCACCAGTGTGCTGGTCATTGCGCTCTGGGCCGTGGCCACGCTGTCTGGCTGGATTAAGCCGCTGTTCTTGCCCTCTCCGGTAGCGGTGCTTCAGCGCATTCAGCAGTTGTTTGTGGAGGGCTTTGCCAACTCCACCCTCATCGAACACACCTGGGCCAGTTTGTTTCGGGTGTTTGGCGCATTCTTTCTGGCCTGTATTACCGCCATTCCCATCGGTATTTTTATGGGCATCAACGATATGTTCAAGGGCATTTTAGATCCCCTCATTGAGTTTTACCGCCCGCTGCCGCCCCTGGCGTATTTGCCCCTGATTATTATCTGGCTGGGCATTGGAGAAATGGCCAAAATTGTGCTGATTTATCTGGCTATTTTTGCGCCCGTCTGTTTGAGCACCCGTGCAGGCGTGCGTTCTGTGGCCCGTGAAAAAGTCTTAGCAGCCAGTACGCTTGGTGCTTCCCGCTTGCAAATTATTCGCCACATTGTGATTCCGGGGGCGCTGCCGGAGATTTTAACGGGTATTCGGGTGGGCATTGGCTTTGGCTGGACCACTTTAGTAGCTGCTGAAATGGTGGCCGCTACCGCCGGTTTGGGATTTATGGTGCTGAACGCCAAGGACTTTCTGGCCACGGATGTGGTGGTGAGCGGGATTTTTGTGATCGGACTCATTGCCTACGGTTTTGACCTGCTCATGCGGGGTTTGGAGCGCTGGTGGGTGCCCTGGAAAGGAAAAGGCTAAGAAAAGATCAAGAAATCTTTAAATTTCTAAGCAACTTTTCATCACAACTCCCGATATGAAATAATAGAACGATACGACAGCAGGAGTAGTTTCATGTCAGCCATTTCTAATAATCCCGCCAGTGCCGCCAGTGCTTCGTTGGTGGTCGATGCCAATCGACCCCAGGTAGAAGCTGCGCAGTCGGCTCAGGCCACCGCCTCTACCCAACCCGTTGCGGCGGCGTCTTTAGCCGAAGGTGAAAACGTTCAGTTAGAAACCTATACCGTTAAAAAGGGCGATACCCTCTGGGACATTGCCGGGGTAAAACTGGGCGATCCCAAGCAGTGGAACAGCATTTACGCCCTCAACAAATCTCAGATTAAAAACCCTGACCTGATTTATCCAGGCCAGACGCTGACCCTGCCCAAGCAAATTCAGGTGGCTCCTACTCCTCCACCCACCAATATTCCTTCTCCTGTAGATCCTGAGCCTCCCGCTCCCGCTGAACCGCCCGCTCCTCCTGCTCCGGTTCAGCCCCCTGCACCTGCAGAGCCTGTGGCCTCAGAACCTCCGGCCGTTAGTGAACCTGCACCGGAACCGCCCGCAGCACAGGACCCCTCGCTGCGCCACCCCAGTGAATTTCCCTTCCCGGATCCCAAACTGCCCGATGTGGCAGATCCACCCGTGGCCGCAGAGCCCCCTGCTAGTGAACCCGTGGACGCAGCACCAACGACTCCAGCGCCTACAACACCGGCTGTTCCTGAAGAACCTGCCGGACCTGCTCCAATTCATACCACGCCAGACGCTCCTTCTTTAGGGGATGTGGGCAAGCCCACCGCTAAAGGTTCGGGTGTTGGTAAGGCCGCCATTATTGGTGGCGTCGTGGGTACGGTTGGTACCGGTACGGCCCTGATTGCCATGACCCGCAGTGCCGGTAATCTGGGCGGTTATCAGACGGCTCAGGTGGTGGCCAAGGGCGTAAATGGCGTTATTGGCAAAGTGGGTCTTAAAGTTCCCACCGGCCCTGCGCTGAGTAAAGTGATTAAGAAGATTGGCGGCCCTAAAGTAGCCGGTTCCGTCACCGCCGTGGGCGTGGGACTGATTACCGCTGGTGTTGCTGCCGGTGGCTACGCGATTTACGAAAAAGCCACCAATAAAGAAGGCACG
>CAYFGW010000175.1:0-10971 GCA_964342365.1 uncultured Candidatus Sericytochromatia bacterium
CGCCTTAAAAGAGACCCTGCTGGACGCTTACAAAGAATGGGGCGGCAAAAAGAAAAAACCCCGGGTGGCCTTAGTGAGCTTTAAGGAAATGATTCCCGGCTCCGACAACGAGATTATTCGCGACTTTTTGATTGAGCAGGGCATTGAGGCCAATCTGGTAGATGCCAGAGATTTTGAGTACCGCCGGGGCAAACTCTACTCGGGCAATGTGGCCTTCGACATTGTGAATTTGAGCCTGCGCTTTACCTTTTTTAAGCGCTTTCCCAGAGAAATGCAGGATTTTTTAAAGGCCTTAGAAGAAGGCGCTATTTGCTGTGTGAACCATTTTCGCGCCACGCTGGGCTCCCAGAAAGAAATGCTCTCTTTTTTAAGCAACGAAGAAAACCACCATTACTTTACCGAGGCCGAAGCGGAGTGTCTGAACACCTATTTGCCCTGGACCCGCAAAATGGATGAAACCATTACCCTTTCTGCCGACGGGCAAACGGTGTCATTGCAAGAATACGCCGTGAAAAATCGTGAAAAACTCGTGCTCAAGCCCACGGGCGCCGCGGGAGGCTACGGGGTTTCCGTGGGAGAATTTACCGAAGCCAGCGAATGGCGTGACGCCGTGGACAACGCCATGGGCTGCCCCTGGTGGATCATTCAGGAGGCCATTCCCATTCCCGAATACGACTTCCCCGTGATCCAGGGGGGAGAAGTAAAAATGCAGTCCAAAAATCTGAATTTGAACCCTTACGTGTTTAACGGCCAGTACGTGAGTTGCCTTGGACGCATCTCTGATGCCAAGGTCATTAATATGAGTGCCGGAGGCGGACTGATTCCGGTCTTCCCGGTGACCATGCCCCCAGCGAAGCGCAAAAAGAAATGAGTACCATTACCATAGCGCGAGGAGACGGCATTGGACCAGAAATTATGGAGGCCACCCTGCGTGTGCTGGAAGCCGCGGGAGCTGAGCTGAGCCTTTCAGAAGTAGAAATGGGCGAGTCCGTGTACTTAAAGGGCGAACCTTCGGGTATTTCTGCCGCCACCTGGCAGCATCTGGCACAAACGCAGGTGCTACTCAAAGCACCCACCACCACCCCTCAGGGAGGCGGCTACGCCAGTCTGAGCGTCCGGCTGCGCAAACAGTTGGGACTTTACGCCAATATTCGCCCCTGCGTGTCTTATCACCCGTATATTCACACTAAATATTCGCAAATGGACGTGGTCATTATTCGCGAAAACGAAGAAGACCTTTACGGCGGCGTGGAGTATCGTCAGACCAGCGACGTGTCTCAGAGTTTAAAATGGATCAGTCGCCCGGGGTGCGAAAAAATTATTCGCTACGCCTTTGAATACGCCCGTCGTCACGGTCGCCGCAAGGTCTCCGCCTTTACCAAAGACCGCATTATGGAGTTTACGGACGGCTTTTTTAAAGATATCTTTTTAGACACCGCCAGAGACTACCCGGAGTTGGAATACGAACACCAGAGTTTAGATATTGGCACCGCCCGTCTGACCTCCCACCCGAATCAGTTTGACGTGATTGTGATTCCTAACTTGTACGGCGACATTCTCTCCGATCTGGTGGCCCAGATTACCACTGGCTCTGTAGGCCTCGCAGGCTCTGCCAATGTGGGAGATCGTTGCGTCATGTTTGAAGCCATTCACGGCTCTGCGCCCAATATTGCGGGAGAAGATATCGCCAACCCTTCAGGTTTGCTGTTGGCAGCGGTGATGATGCTGGTGCACGTGCAGCAGATTGAGGTGGCCGAATGCATTCAAAACGCCTGGCTCACCACCTTAGAAGAAGGCCTGCACACCGCCGACATTTTCCGTGAGGGCCTGAGCTTCCAAAAACTGGGCACCCGCGCTTTTACCGATGCGGTCATTGAACGACTGGGCCGTCGCCCTCGTCACCTGAAGCCAGTACACTTTAGCAAGCAGGTAGTGCATACCCCCCACGTATACACACGACCTGAAATTCAGCGAGAGCTGGTGGGCGTGGACGTTTTTCTGGATTGGAATCAGGGCAGTCCTCAACAACTGGCTCAGGCCATTCAACCCCTCACAGGAAAAAGCATTACGCTAGAAATGATCACCAATCTGGGAGTACTGGTGTGGCCCCGCACGTTTCCCGAAACACGCTGTAGCGAGCACTGGCACTGTCGCTTTGTGCCTGATGGAGATTTTAGTCATAAAGAGATTGTGGGCTTACTCAGCCGTTTGCGCAGAGCGGGATTTGACTTTATTAAAACGGAAAACCTGTATCGCATCAACGGCAAACTGGCTTATTCTGCTTAAAAAACCACGATAATGGCTCTTTTAAAACAGCCCCTTTTATCGAATATAACTTGCTTTCAACATTTTTATTAACCTCAAAGCATTCTTTCATGCTTGCCGCGGCTCTCATTTCCTGTACCTCGTGTCATGCCCGGAGCCACACCTGAGACCCCGCCCGAAGCTAGAGCTGATTAGAGAAGCTAACGTTTAGCTCCGCGCCAGTGATAATGGCCCCAGAGCAATAAAAAAGAAGCCAGAATCAGGTGAAAAAAAATGGGCAAACAACCTCCAGCCCAGCGCTCTTGTGGGTACCAACTCATTCGCAGCACATAACGAATAACCATAGACAGTACGTACAGGCTGCCAAAACCCAACAGGAAACGGGCGGGCCCCCGGCGGGCTTGTATTTGCCCTCTTTGAAAAGCGAGGGCCGTACGCGTATAAATGAGAATAATCACGCCCTGACTAAATACAAGCACGCCGTAAGGCAACAAACCGCTTTGCCAGGCATCAAAAGGAGGTAAATACGGCGTATTAAAAAAGAATTGAATCAACTGAGCACTGACACGAAAACAGAACATGCCCAGTAAAAACCACATCCATCTGGCATAATGAAGATGCTCCATATGTCTTCCTTACCTTTAACAACGCGCATAGGTGCATTGCAAAATTTTAGTGCGCAACAAAGCCTGAGCTTTGAGAGGTATTATACAAATACACGTCAGAGTTAGGAGCAAGCCATGTCAGAATTCAAGGTTCACCCCTCCTCCTTAAAAATAGGCCTATCCTGGCTTGCCTTTCCTATAGTATTACTGGGGGTAAGCGGGCTCCACTTTTTATTAAAGCCCGTTTTGCCTTTGTACTGGAGTACTCAATTGCCGGTGCTGCTGGGGGCTCTGGTTATTTTGAGCCTGGAATACGTGATGCCTTACCGTACAGCGTGGCTGCCCTCAAAACGAGATTATGGGCAGGACGCGTTATTTATGGTACTCATACAAATTTTGCTCCCCAAGGCTGTGGGCTTTGCCCTCGTTTTGCTGTGGGTTAGCCCCTTGCAAAATCTGGTTCCTGCTCTCACTCACCTCTGGCCTCACCATTGGCCAATCCTCTTGCAAATGGTCTTCATGATGCTGCTTGCGGATCTGGGGCGTTACTGGCTGCACCGCTGGTTTCATACGGTGCCTCTGCTATGGCGATTTCATGCAGTCCACCATTCTCCCCAAAGGCTTTACTGGACCAACGTAGGTCGCTTTCACCCGGTAGATAAAGCCACTCAGCTTCTGTTAGATACTTTGCCCTTTATGCTACTGGGTGTACATGCCGAGGTATTGGCCCTGTATTTTGTGGCATATGCCATCATCGGTTTTTTTCAGCATTGCAATATTGATGTGCGACTGGGAGCCTTAAACTACGTTTTTAGCGGACCAGAGCTGCACCGTTGGCATCATTCTCAGCGCGTTGAAGAGTCCAATCGCAATTATGGCAATAACACCATTGTGTGGGACACACTCTTTGGCACCCGTTTCTTGCCTCGTGAACGAGAGGTCCAACAGCTGGGGCTGATCAATGAAGCCTATCCAGATTCATTCACAGCCCAGTTAAAAACGCCCTTTCTTTCAAATAGCGATAAGCAGTTGTTCCCTGAACTGAGTTGGTTTGAAGTGGTCGTGAACGGACTGCTCGCATTGCGCATGAAGCTTATTGAAATACGACACTTCAGGCCGCTGCAAAAAGCTGCACAAAACCCGCTGAAAACCCAGACAGAAACGCTGCTAAGGATTTTACGGGCCAATCAAAATACAGAACTGGGAAAACGTTTGGCCTTTGAAGAAATTCACAGTATCAAGGCATACCAGGAAAAGGTGCCCGTACACACCTACGATGATCTTCAATCCCTGATTCTCAAACAGGCTAAAACCGGAGAGCCCTGTCTTACTGCAGCACAGCCCGTCATGTACAATCAGACCAGCGGAACCACGGGACAACCCAAGTTCATTCCTATTTTGGCAGAAACCCTGACCCGTTTAAAACACTCTCAGGGTGTTTATTCCTACATTGCCTACCGTTATCAGCCCGCAGCATTTGCGGGTAAATTACTGGGCATTGTAAGCCCGGCGGTAGAAGGACATTTACCCGGTGGGCAGCCCTACGGTTCAGCCTCAGGCCATCTTTATCAGAGTATGCCCAGCCTTGCACGCGGCAAATACGTGCTGCCTGCGGAAGTCTTTGAAATTGCAGATTACGACTTGAAGTATTACGTTATTTTGCGACTTGCTCTGGCAGAGCCCACAATTACCTACATGGGTTCGGCTAATCCTTCTACCTTCAAAAAATGCCTTGAAGTCCTTACATTACATCAAACCACATTGCTTGAAGATTTACGTCAAGGAACCTGCCAGGGGATTCAACATTTGCCGGAGCAGGTTTCCGGTGCAATTCAGGCCCGCCTGCGTCAGGAGCCCCAACGGGCTGAGGAGCTAGCACAAATTTTTGAGCACGATGCCACTGATATGGCAAGCATCTGGCCCCATTTAAAAATGATCAGCACGTGGACCGGGGGGTCCTGCCAGATCGCTTTGAATGCCGTGCGGGCCAAAATTCCGGCTCACAGTAAAATCCTGGAGCTAGGGTATTTATCCAGTGAGTTTCGCGGCACACTCACCATTGACCCGAAGCGCAGCTGGGGCTTACCCACGCTTAACAGTACCTTTTTTGAATTTGTATCCATTGAAAACTGGGAAAACGAAACTCCCGTTTTTCTTACATTAAATGAAGTAGAAGTAGGCCAGAGCTATTATGTATTTATGACCACCGAGGCGGGCTTGTATCGGTATCACATGAACGACATTGTAAAAATCACCGGGCAATATGGTAACACTCCCACACTCAACTTTGTGCAAAAGGGTAAGGGAGTAACCAGTATTACCGGCGAAAAACTTTACGAAAGCCAGCTCATTGAGGCCGTTTCGTGCTGGGAAAAAGATACCGGCATCAAGCTTGCTTACTATCTTGCCCTGGCAGATCCCGAGCGCTCCGTTTACACCTTGTATCTTGAAACCATAGATGCTGAGCTCAAAGAGTTAACGGCCCACGCAAAAAAAATAGAAGAAGCCCTGAGTAAATGGAATCTGGAATATGCCGCCAAGCGAGACAGCGGGAGACTATTGCCCCTTGAAATAGCCACGCTTGAGCCGGGCAGTTATGAGGCGTTTAAAACCCACTGTCTGGAAAAAGGACAGCGGGAAGGACAGTTTAAAATTATGGCTTTGCAATACAAAAACGACTTTACTTTTGATTGGAGCCCTCACATGACGGGACACTCTGTAGAGAGGCATTTATTTTGATTCAACAGATAAATGTATTTACCTTAAACATTCCCTTTCGCATGGCTTTTAAACATCATCAGACCGAAAGAACAAGCACCCTGAGCATCTGGGTAGAAATTCACGATGGTGAACATGTGGGCTACGGAGAAGCCTGTCCGCGCAGCTATGTCACAGGAGAGGATCTGACTTCCGTTCAAGAATTTATAACGCACTGGCAAACTGTATGGATGAAAGAAATCAACACTCTCGAAGATCTTCGACGCTGGCAGCGCACCCAACAGGCTGTTATTGATCAGAACCCTTCTGCATGGTGTGCGGTGGAATTAGCGCTGCTGGATTTACTGGCCAGACGTGCACAGCATTCCATTGAAGCGTTACTGGACTGGCCTCAGGTCAGGGGCACTTTTAAATATACGGCAGTACTGGGAGACGCCTCTGAAGGCGCTTTTCAAAAACAAGTGATGCAGTACCGGCATCTGGGCTTTAAAGACTATAAACTCAAGCTATCGGGAGATCTTACACAGGACCAACACCGGGCAGTCACCCTGAGAGAAGCCGGAGCCAGACGCTGGCGCGTGGACGCCAATAATTTGTGGAATGACCCGGAGACGGCTCTGAATCATTTGAAAGTACTACACGAGAATTTTACGCTCTTTGGCATTGAAGAACCTTTACAGCCCGCCCGTCGCTTTGAAGCGTTGCGGCAACTTTCAAAACAACTCCATGTACCTATTATTGCCGATGAAAGTGGCTTGACACCCGCTGACCTTGTTCAAATGAACACCGGGCAAATAAACACCAACTGGATTCTTAACGTACGGGTTTCTAAAATGGGAGGGCTGCTACGCTCTCAGCGAATCATTGATGAGGCGGGCCGATGCGGCATCCCTTTAATTATCGGGGCACAGGTGGGGGAAAGCAGCTTACTCACGCGGGCAGCCCTGAGTCTGGCCGCCTACTGCCAGAACCGCTGGCCGGACTTACTTTTAGCACAGGAAGGTGCTTTTGGCGACTACTTACTTCAGCAAGATATTCTGTCCGAGCCCCTTAAGTTTGGTGCTAGAGGACATTTGATCTTTGCTCCTTCGTCCATGTCGGGCTGGGGGTTCCAACCCGTGGTAAGTGCGAAGTTGAAAAGCCGCCTTATTTGATGGTTACATCCGTGTTTACGGGAAGTTCAAGGGTAGAAGAGTATTGAGAACCCGTCCAGAGGGTTTGTAAGGATTTCCGGGTATGCCTGGCGGTAAGAGGGTTTTCAGCAGTACCCGGATGCACATTAAACATGGGAAAGTGACTGGAGGCCACTTCAACACGTAAACGATGCCCCTTCAGAAAAGTGTGCCCAACGGCCCAGAGAGCAACGGTCACCTTTTGGGGTTTTTCCGGCATAAAATGGGTGCGGACAATGCCCTGAGAGATACCATAGGCACTTCCGTCCGGGTGAACATCAATCAATTTAACCACCACGTCACCAGCTGGAGCACTGCTGCTGAACCACAGGTTGGCTCTGGGTTCCCCCAGCAACGTCAGGGGTTCCTTTAACATCTGTCCATCAAAACGCAGAACATCGTTACGGTAGTGGCTGGTTTGCCGTTTAGGCCCTGACTGAGTTCCCAATAAGATAGCTCCACCCTCACTGGGCACGGGGTTTTGCGGATCGTGGGTGTAGCGGTATTTCCGAAACGCTTTAGGAGGTTGCCTCTGTAAAATTCCCTGTAAGGGAGATGTATTACCCGTTAAATAAAACGGCGTTGCCTGCGTATTTGTTGGAGGCCAGTCTTTAAAAGAACGCCACTGATTTATCCCACTGACAAAAGCCTGTACGGGAGCAAAACCGTGAAAGGATTTCCCCATAATATGATGGTCATACCAGTCGAGCACGGGGGCAATACTCGCCAGACGATAGTGTTGAGGCACAAAACCATCCGGTAAAGTCATGGTTTCAGCATGACTCCAGGGACCAATAATCAGGCGGGAAGTATAAGCCGTGAAGGGAGATGATTGCTGCAGCGTTTTGTAATCCGCCAGCTGCCCCGGTAAATAGGGGTCATACCAACCCGCCATCAATAATACGGGAACATTGGCCTCCAGCGCGCGATTTTTTCCGTCTGCGGCCTGCCAGTAAGCGTCCCTTTGCGGATGACTCAACCATTCACGGTAAAACGGAATTTTTTGCCCCACACTTCGAAGATCCGCATTCAGGGGTTCACCTGACTGCATGGCTTCCAGTAGAGCGGTATGAGACAAAGGGGTATCCACGTCTGAATAGGCGCGGGTGCCCCAACGCAAAGCGGTTTCATAGGCCAGAGCCCCACCCGGGAAGAAAAGAGTATGATGATTGCTACTGGCAATTTGAATCGCCAAAGCGCCAAGTCCCAGCGCTTTTTGATCAGAAATCACCCACTGCGTATGTCCAAAATAAGAGCCGCCCCACATCCCTATTTTCCCGGTATGCCAGGGTTGTTTTTGAATCCAACGCAGCGTAGATATCCCATCTTCGCGTTCGTGTTGAAAGGGCCAGTGACGCCCCGTAGAACCATAGCGGCCACGCACTCCCTGGATAAATACGTTATACCCTCTCCGCGCAAAAAAGTATCCCATTAACTCAGAAAAAAAGCGCCCGGTTTTGTTTTGATCTAAAGGGATTCTTACCAGAAGGGTGGGAGAAGGTGTGGGTTTGTCCGGGGAATACAAATCCCCCCGTAAAATCACATCGCCCGTATTGAACTGCAAGGCCAGATTTTTCCTGACATTATACTGTGCCTGACGCCAGCCCAGGTGATGCGTGATAAAAGGCTCTGCTACTGTAGCCAGACTTTGTGCTGCTACTGCAGAGGTTGTCAGGTTAAAGGAAAGAAAAGTAAGGAGTAGCCCCCCGATGCGGAATCCGTTCATAACTCAATTATACGGAACCGTCTATAGATTCGCCCCAAAACATTAACATTTCAGGTAAGTTTTAGTTAAACCTATACGATAATAAACTCACGTATGAGTAATATATCCCCCTCTGTGCGCCCAGGTCCTATACCTCCTTCTCAAATGGCACCTGTTGCTGCGCCCCGGACAGCTGCTCCACCACCGGCAATATCACAGGCTTTCGCTAGCTTTGACGGTGATCAATCCCGTGTGAGTACGGCTCCCAGAACCCCCGCAGCGGTGTCTAGCCAATTGGAAGTCAATATTCAGGACAATAACGGCTTTGCGATCACCGGTAAATCCGACATCCAGGCGACTCTTTCCGGTCAGGTGGTGGTACAGCCCGAGTTTATTCTTAAACAGCTCAGCGAACTGCCCGAAATCAAAGACATCAGTTTTAAACCGCCCTTTTTTGATGAGGAATCACGTCAATACGTGCTCAAAGGCAAAGCAGAAAACAAAATTTTAGGCTTGGTAGATATCGGGTTTGAAGTGCGGCTCGCGGCCCACGAAGACCATTTGTCCTTCAGGGTCAATAACCGTCTCAAGCGCGGCATCATTTATAACATTCTGGGGAAACAGCTGGGCAAACTGGGCATAGAAACCGATAAGCAAAACAAGTACCTGCACATTTTGCCCCGTTACGAAGAAGCACTATCTCTGGGGCTGAAGGCCCAGGGATTGGAAAACGCCGCCGTGGAAGCCGTGGACAGTCACAGCGACAACGTGCGATTTGCCATTGATGACACGGGCCAACTCACCATCACTCTGGATCAGGTGGGCGTGGACATTAGTTCTGATGCCAGTGCCGCCGCATCCGGGGACCTTACACAAAAAAATCAGCAAAAAGATCAGCTCAGTGTTTTACTCAACGCCGAGCTAAACAGCGATCTAAAACCCCACGTCCGCTGGGAATCCGGAGAAGCGAACATCGCAGCGGCTCTGAATGGTGAGCATCTCTTGCCAGAAGCTCTGGCCAAACAGCTTCAGCCCGTTCTTGGAGACGAAGCCAGTGTGCATTTGCAAAATGTGTCGGGGGAATTCGATGGGCTACAAAACATCACCCTCACAGGAGACGTGGAGCTCAGTTCAGCCATCAAAGCCAGTGCCAGGCTCGCTGTGGACATTAACAAGGACGGCCAAACCGCCAGCCTGAGCCAACTCAAAGCAGAACGACAAACCGCCAACGGCGCTCAGCGCATTCAGGCTGAACAATTACACATCAAAAAATCCGAAACCCTGCGCTTTAGCGCCCGTGAACTGCGAGGCGAAGCTGCACTAAAGGATATGGCGGTCAAAGTACAGAGCGAGAACTTAAGCGGAGAAATAGACACCCGCACAGGTCTTCAGGTGACCAGTCAGGGCGAACTAAAGGCAGAGGTGCAGGGCAGTAACCTCAACGCCAACGCCACACTGACAAATGCCCATGTTCAAAAAACGGAGCAGGGGCTTAGCATCACGGCCGAATCTCACGCCACCACCGGACAGTTCAAGAACAAAAACGGCAATATTGAGGTCACTGGTGATCTTCAGGGCGCGCTGGAAGTGGACTTAAACAAAGAGGGCCAGCTCAGCGTCAACAGCCGTTCGGACACTGCCCAGCAGGCCACCTTTCAAAATGCCGATAAAATGCGTTTTGAAGCAGATGCAAAAGAAATTGAGCTCCAGCTTCCCACGCAGGGAGATCCGGGGCAGGATCTTCAGGTACGTCTAGCAGAGGCTGACATAGACAGCGACTTACAGCTCAATAAAGTAGAGATTCAGGCGCAGAGTCAGGTTGAAAGCGCCGAAGTGAAGCTCAAGGGCGCTCAACTGGACGTAAAAACCCGTAACAGTACCACGGACTTTGACGTAACCGTCAACAAAAATATTCGCGCCACGGGAGAAAGTGGCGATCTGGATTTAAGCGTGGACACCGGGCCCGGTGGATCGGTGAAGGTGGCGACCCGGAATACCCGGGCAGATGCCAGTATTCGCAACAAAGGTGGCCATCTGGCGGTGGATGCCCACACTGAAGGGGATATTCAGTTAGACATTACCGGAAATAATGTGGATATTCGCAGCCAGAATGCCACCACCCGGGCACAGGTGGAACTCACCAAAAAAAGCACGGGCAAAACACAGGTGGACGCAGAAGCCAGCGGCACAGATTTTGCCGTGGAAATAGTGGGCAAAGACATCGGCATTGATTTAGACAACGCCGGTTTCAAGGGATCCGTTACGCCCAATCCCAATATTACCGTCGGCGTGAAAAGCAAAGCGGTGGCGGGAGAAAAGGTGTCCCTGCGCCTCAAAGACAGCGCTGAAGGAACGGCGGTGGGCATTCAGTCTGACAATGCACTCACGGGCAATTTCAAGCTCAAAGACAACGTAGACACGGATTTTACGGGCAAAAACGGCTTTTCGTTCCAGCTTGATCCTGACCAGACCCTGCACACAGAGGTCAACCAATTAAGTCTCTCCG
>CAYFGW010000176.1:0-10913 GCA_964342365.1 uncultured Candidatus Sericytochromatia bacterium
CAAATTCAAAGGTTTTTTTCAGGCTATCGTTGCTGTGTTCCCAGCCGGAGAGTTGAGAGAGAGATTCGTTAATTTTTTCGGAAGAAAGAGCTTCTGACATGGTAGATATTCCTTTTTTGGACTACCGTAACACGAGACCTAACGTACGGTTATTTCCCAGCTGTTTTCAAAACCGAAGTTCAGGGAAGTGTCTCCTTCTTTGGGGGCCTCACTGTAACCAATTCCCATAAAGTATTCTCCGGCAGGTTTGGCAATCGTAAAGTTCTGAGAAAAAGCATCCCCGGCTTTCACATCAATCAAGACATTCTCTAAATGATCATCAGGGGTAAACTGAAGCCGTGCGCCTTCACGGGCCACAGGTTTTAGAAACAGGGCCACCACGCCATCTCTGGGAGCGGTCCCCTTTAAAGTCAGGGTACCGCCTGAATTCACGCTTTCGGGCAGGGTTTCCAGTTCTAAAAACTGGTCCACAAAATTCTGGGTAATATATAAAAACCCGTCCTCTCCGGCCTCAATACCAAATCCCACGTGGGTATGACCCGCCTCCAGAATCGTTTTGCGGTGAGCGGGGCTTGACATGAGTTCCCGGTGTGAATTTTTGAGGGTACGACTGACAGCAATGTTTTGAGCCACGTGATCATTAACTCCAAATTTATAAGCCTGCTCTTGCGGAATACCTTCGGTGGGCGAGTTATGAGCCACAAAATTATTGGTGACCATATCCTCAGAGTGGGCCTGAGACACCTGATTGAGATCGTTGCGCAGCTGCAGGGGGGCAATTCCCACGGCCTGACGGTCGGCGTTAATCAGTTCCAATAAGGTGGTGCGCGCCTGAGCAATATCGCTAATGGTTTCAGGTTCTGTGGCAAAAGGCTCCGTATCGGGATAAGGTACGCCCACGGCCACCACAAAATTACAGGCGGGCAGCGGTCCCAGTTCTCCGAGCACCTCTACTTCAATACTGTACAGGCCCGTTTGATCCAGATTTAAAGGCTGATTAAACGTGTTTGTTTCGTTACTCAGCCCGATTTCTTCCACCTTGCCATCGGGACGGGTCATGAGAATACGGCGTTTGAGAAAATCTTCACGCACCACCTCACCTACCAGATTGATGGTGCCGGTTTCCGCAAACCGGGTGGGCATATCTTCTAATTCCACGATTTTAGTAATCAGGACGGCACTGACAAACCATGAAGGGCCTTTTTTCACCACACTTACTCCGTAGTCCGTGAAGGGAATAGAGCCCAGCACATTTTTGACGTGGGTTTCAAAGCGCTGTTTAAGATTTTCAGGGTCGCCGTCGGATAAAAAGGTGGTCACCAGATTATCCGAGACAAACAGGTTCTGGTTTTGTAACAGCACCTCGATATTACTCGGTGGCACCGGGTCATAGGCGGTCAACTTAAAGCGAGTCTGCTGAGGATCGCTAGCAATCTGCTCCGCATGAGCTCGGGTCAACTCTGCCACTTTGGCATTGGACCGGATACCCGGAGCCAGATTTTCCAGTACGCTTTTAAGATTTTGCTCCACCTCAGGAGCGGGAACGGGAGGCGTAGCTGTCGCGGAAGCCTCCATAGGATTGGGTTTGGAAGTCACAGGGGATGGGCCAGAAGAATCCACGGAAGCAGAAGGAGTGGGACTGCCACAGGCCGTGAGCAAATAGAGTGAAGCACAGAGTAAGGTATGAGTTTTTAACATAGGAATTTCCTTTGATGATGGGCATAATTTTATTGTGCGTTGTGGTTTTGCAGGCTGTCAAGGTCCCTCTGACCATTTTGATACTTTACTTTTCCAGAAGCCAACGTTTGCCAAAAAAGCGCTGAAGCTCAGGCAGCGTCGCTCCCAGAGTTTCATCGTAGGGTTCCATGGACTCCGGTTCTTCCAGAGCAGCGATAATCAGATCATGCACCGAAAAATCCACTTCAACACCATGTTCTAAGGGATGTAAGCGGGCCCGGGTCCAGTGCTGTAGCTTTTCAAAGATAAAGGGACACAGAGGCCCAAACGTTTTGTGATACACCGCCAGTACCCGCGCGGTAGTGGCCCGGGCACTGCCAAAGTCACCGCTGTCTCGACGGGTGACCACCACGGTATTAATATACTGAATCAACGCTTCTGTGTGCTGCACCAGTTGTTCTGCCACGTCGGAGATGCGGTTGTGTTCATAAGCAATAGACATGACATCCGGCAGAGGCTGCACCTGCCCCAGCATCCAGTGATCCAGCGGATGCAATTGGACAGTCCCCGCTTCTCGCGCCAGATTGAACAGACCGGTCACTTTAGCACTCAAACGATGCAAGAGACGACGGGCCTGGCGCAAACGGTCACCGGAAAACAGCATAATTTCTGGGGAATGACTGTGCAGAGACAAACCGTAAGCCAACCGCAGAGTATCTGCTCCAAAACGTCGAATCAACGCGCGAGGCTCAATGACGTTACCCAGGCGGTAGCGCATCGGGCGACGCACCTGATGGTACAAAAAGCGGGCTTCATCAGGAGCATTCGGGGCGGTATCGGGACGGGGCTTGAGATCTCGTTCGTGAATATGCAGCGTGCCGTGAATATGAATATGCTTAAACACCGGCTGTCCTGTGATGATCAAGCTGGCCAGTTGAGAGGGAATAATCCAGCGCAGCAGCATTTCGGCATCGGCAAACACTTCATCCATCACCGGCGGTTTGGGATTCTGAGGCCAGCCGGCGCCCACCAGTGACCATACGGCCTGCGTAAACCAGGTGGAAAACACCTGCTGTTCCACATCAGGAATTGGATTTCCCCACCAGTACTGACGAGAAATACACCATAAATTTTGCTCTTTTAAGGCCGCAATCACCTGCTGTTTCCAGAGCGGATGCGAAAAGGTCACCTCATCGCTTTCCACCCGGCGTAAAAGATCTTTTTGGGCATCGGCAGCTTCTACAAAAATCTGTTCGCCGTAACGGGGCACCACTCTGGATTCGCAGCGACCGCAGAAAGGCGTTTCAAGACTCCAGTCTCCCTGAAAAGGCGAGAGCACGTCCTGCAGTTTTTCCACAATTCGTTGACGTACCGTTTCTCGCGGCACATCGTGGAAATCTCCGATGTGAATATGACCATTTTCGTTAAAGATCTGGAGACGGGTGTGGATCTGGTGGCTGCGGGCAATTTTTTCGTGGCGCTTGTGGGCCAGCGGACAAAGCACTTCCACAGGCTCTTCACACAGCTCACTCATTAAAATGGGCAATACGCGGCCCGGGAGAACGGGATGCTGCACGCTATCCCCCGCCAGATGAGCATATTCACTGTCCGGGTGCACGGCCAGAGCCACGGTACCCAGCAAAAATTCGGGAAAAACGATTTCTGTGACAAAGGGCTTCTGATGTAGCGTCTTCCCCTGCCAGCGGTAGGCGGTACTGGCGTGGCTATGCTGACGCACCACATCTGAGGCCACGCGAATAGAAGCGCAGCGCGGGCAATGATAGGCAATGGTATCCAGGGTATACAAGCGATTAGCGCGCTGAAAAAAGGAATAAGCCTGCTTGACCGCCCGCTTGCCAACGCCCTCCATGGGCGAAATCCAGTGAGCATGATCAATACCTACACCCAGCTGATCCAGCTGCTGACGCACTTCCGCATCGTGGTGATGATAATAGTCCCGGCAGAGGGAAATAAACTCCGTGCGCCCCAGTTCTTCGCGCTCGTAAGGCTGATTTTGCTCCACCGCCACCTGTAAAGCCAGGCCGCCGTGTTCTACTCCCAGCACCCGATGAGGCTTGTGCTCTTCTAAGTGCTCCATAGCCCGGGCCTTGATATCCAGTAAGGTGGCCGACAAAAACGCGCCCAGATCCGGACTGGAAGCGGTGGTGATGGGCGTGGCCGCAATACGATGGCGAGAATCTGACTGATAACGTCCTTCTCGCTCCCAGCGCACTCGCTGCACGGGCTCATCCAGCACGGGCACAAAGGCCGGTTCCACAACGGTTTCGACCGTGGGATCAGTGGGAGTGATAGTGGGGTCGTAATCACACCAACGAGACTGCACCAGATGATCAATAATGCGCCGTCCGCGATGTCCCAGCATGGGATGCAGTTCAGCAGCAGCCATATCCGCCAGATCGATGGCCGCCTGGGTGGTGGTGGTATAGCGGTTACGGGCGTATTTAAACACCCGCAGGGTATCGGGAAACACCCTTTCGGCCGCCAGACGAACGTCTTCAGGCAAATACCCCTGCCACTCATCAGCGCAGTTCACGATTCCCATGCGATTGCAAACAAAATCGGGCACAAAACCAATGCCCCGCTCCCGCAAACGTTCGGCGTCCGCTTCAGGTTCCTTGAGAATATTGTTAGCAGCCCCGCACACCAGTTTGACCTTCAGACGGGGAATGGTGTTCACATTCACCTGGGCTCCAATGGCGCAGGGCGCAAAAATGTCGGCATCCAGGTCAAAGATTTCTTCTGCGCCCACAATGTGTAAACGCGGGCGTTCTGCCTGCAGCGCGTCCAGTGAAGCCTGATTGATATCGGTGACAAAGACTTCCGCACCCAGATCGTCAAGAAAGCGAATCAGTGGCGCCCCCACGTTACCGGTGCCCTGCACCGCCACCTTGACTCCCGCCAGCGAAGAATCCCCACTAATCGATTGCCAGGCGGCCTCCATGGCACGCAGCACGCCCCGGGCCGTAAAAGGAGAGGGATTTCCGCTGCCGCCGTGACTACCGGGAATACAGGTAGTAAAACGATTCTGACTCTGAATAGCCGCCATATCCGGGGTATTGGTGCCCACATCTTCAGCGGTATAGTAAACGCCACCCAGACTGGCCACAAAGCGACCGTAAGCTTCAAAATAAGCGGCTCGCTCTGGCCCCTGTTCAAAAGCTCTGGGGTGATTATACTGTCTCGGTAGAGTCATAATCCCCTTGCCCCCGCCCCAGTGAAGGCCCGCTAAAGCATTTTTGCGGGTCATGCCCTGAGAAAGACGCATACCGTCAATGAGCACATCCGCCACGCTGGTGTAAGCATGAAAGCGTAAACCGCCCTGAGACAGCCCACGCCGGGTGTCGTGTACAAAGGCCCAGAACAGTGCATCTAAGCCGGGTTCCCGGCCAATAAAAATGCCCTCGTGCTCTGCGAAGTCCTGAGAGAGTTCGCAGAAATGTTGCAGGGGTTTAAGCAGTTGATTATGAGAAAGTTGAAACTGACCGTGTTCGTACAGAAGATAGGCCCGATAAACGCCTGCGGTTTCAAGTTGCTCAAGAAAGTCAGGGACGGACCAGGAACGCAGACGTTCAGCCTGTTGTTGGCGGTCGGTATTGGCCTGAATGAGCTTATGCATGGGGAGTCTCCGTGGTCAAAAATACTCCCCTCATGATACACCAAAGCGCAGGCGTAAAAAGGAATACGTTACCAGCGAATACGACGGTTCTGATGGAGAAAATCCTGCGCATAATGCTGAGCTTTGCCGCTATAGCCTTCGCGAAAACGATGAACCCCAATCCGAAACTGATGGCGCGCACCGCCCTGATCGAAATAAAAGATGTTGCTAGCGTTGTGTTTAAAGGTGTGCTGGCCCTCAAGCACCTTATTGAGCACCCCCCTGGCCTGATTACCAAAATTGGCGTAGTGCCGTTGTGAAGTGTCTCCACCCCGCATAATGCGGTTAAAGCCCGCGCGCGAGGCAAATTGATTACCGTCGTTGACAATTTCACTGATATTGGTATTGCCGCCGAGTCCCGTAATGTCCCGCAGAATATTTTCGGTAATGGCACGATTCATCACGGTGGTCATGACTTCTCCCATGTCTCCGTTGCTGCCAGACTCAATGGCAGTCACCGCCACGAGGGCCTTTTTATTGGTGTCAGAGTTGAGACCATAACGTTCGATCAGGGCCACGCGCGCTGCGGGGTCGGTGAGTAATTTATCAATACCGTTACCCAGGGCGTTCAGGTTGCCAGACTTGACACGATTGCCGGACACATAGCGACCCTTCAAATCACTGAGCGCCCCGCTCACGTCCTTGCCCTGACTTTCTAAAGCCCCCAGAGTGCCCTTTCCCACCACACCGTCGTCATCCAGACCGCGGCTGCGCTGAAAATCTTTAATTAATTTTTCTGTGGTGGGCCCCACTTCTCCCGTTTGGGCCACCCCAAAACCTTTTTGGGTGAGCAATTCCTGCACTTTTCTGACGCTGTCACCGCGCATGCCCAGTTTGATTAACGCCCTGCCGTTGCGCACCTCGGACAAATCGGGAGCGGGATTGTCGTCGTCATTGAGCGCCACTACGGTGGTCGTGTGTTTGCTAGAAGCGGTGAGATTGGCCCGGTCTTCGGCCTGTTTTGGAGTCGCAGCAGCCACCCTATTTTCAGAGAGCGAGCGGGAGGCCTTTTTGGGGGTCAGGGCAGCAGATGTCTGAACAGGGCTTTGGGATTGGGTCTTACGAATCATTTGAGTCAGTTCCTTCGTGGTTTTCTTGGCTTTATTTTAGAAAAGTCCCACCGAAAGCTGAGGTGTCTTAACACAAACCAAACGAAAAAAATATTTAAGGGGGTGCCCAAGTCTGCCGATAAAGATACAAGAAGCACCATTGGAAAAGGAAAGGAATCACGTATGGTCCCCACATCGGTTGTCCAGAGCACGGCCACAGAAGCCCTGCCGAAGACGTCTTCACCCCCAGCTACCGCAGACCATTCTGCCCTTTCCTTTGGGCAGGTTTTTGCCAAAGCCATGACCCGGGCTACAGAGACAGCCGCCTCAGAAGCAGAGTCTGAAGTCAAGGCGGAAGCCAAAACTGAAACGCAGACGGAAACAAAGACAGAGTTAGAAATGGCTGTAGAAACCCTGGCAGAAACGTCTACTGAAACTGCGACTGAAACACCCACGGAAGTTTCGGCCGAAATTTTGGCCAAAGTTCCAGCTGAAGCATCTCTGGAAGCCATCCAGGCGGGTTTGGTTAGGCCTGATTTAGCTACGGAGACCGAAAACACCTCACTATCGCACGCAAACGCTCTCCCATCAGCCCTTTCCAAAGAAATCCGCTCCGAAGCCGTTTTGGGGGAAGCTAACGAAGGAGTAAGGGCTCCCCTTCCTCTACAAGAACTCACCCTGAAGCTGTTTCAACAGAGCTTTGCTCCCCCGAAGGAAGTTATCTCTGAAGAGCTTCCCTCTCCTGAAGAAGCTCCTTCTGATCACATCGTTTTTTCGTTGTCCGGCGAATTCTCCGGCGAATTCTCTAACCCCACTCATCCCACCGCGACTGTACGCCCGGCTTATGGGCCCGCATCCCGAGAAACCTTTCTTACCTCTTTTTCACAACGTCATATGCCCACTCTGACAAATAGTGCCCCAATAAGCGCAAATTTATCTAAAGAGACCCTGGAACTTCTCAGCACCTTGCACTCCTCCAACACCACAAATACAGTAAACACCGCAAGCAACATCTCCGCCACGCCGGGCCTCGAATCCTCCTCTCAATCCACACCATCTCAGCCCGCCCCCCTTATTCTCCAGTCGGCTCCTCAGCTTTCTCTGCAATCCGTACCCGACCCGGTTTGGACAACCACGAACAGTCAGGTTCAGTCTCCGCTATCTTTTCTCCCCCCGGAGATTGCCCCCCAACAAACGATGCTGGCCGAGCGCTTTGAAGTGCTCAAACAAATGGAGCAGCACATTCAGCGCCTGCAGTTTGAGCGCGCAGAGCAAAAACAACAGCTGCAAATCCAGTTAAAACCGGCCCATCTGGGCAAGCTTCACCTGCAGTTGCAGCAAGAGGGACAGGTGTTTTCTTTACAAATCGCCACTGAGAGTCCGCTGGCCAAAGAAATGCTTGAAGGACAAATGCAGCAACTCAAACAACAGTTTGCCCGCATGGGTTTTGAGCTGGGTCAGGTCCAGGTGAACGTACAGCAAGAAGGCCAACACACGTACGACGAGGGTCGGCAGGCCTTTGAACAACAGGGCTTTTACCCCTGGCCTCAGCGGCCTGTTGCAGCCTTTTCTCTCATGTCACAGCCGGGCTCAACCCTGAGCTACGGCAGCGCTCCGTCACATTTACAAACTTATTATCATCAGGTGAATTACCTTGTTTAAACCAAAGGAGAACCATTATGGACAGCATCAGTAGTGCCACCAGTGCCACCGCACTGGCTCAGGCCGTACCTTCGCAGGAACTGGGTAAACAGGATTTTTTAAACCTCCTGATGACTCAACTGCGCAATCAGGACCCCATGAATGTGCAGGAAGACCGGGAGTTTATTGCGCAACTGGCGCAGTTTTCGACCCTGGAACAAACCACCAATCTGGGGCTGGCCATGGAAAATCTGGCGGGCTTTCAGCAAATGACCCAGGCCGCCAGCTTAATTGACAAAGAAGTTGAGGCCCTGATTCCCGCTGCCAATGACGGGGATCCCCCACAGGTGGTCAAGGGCCTTGTGTCAGAAACCCGTTTAAACGGGGGCGACGTGCAACTGATTGTAGACGGTCAAGAAATCGATTTTGCCCACGTGACTCACGTGCGCAACGGAGGAGTTTAATTTATGTATCGCGCATTTAATACCGCTGTAACCGGCTTACAGGCTAATCAAACCCGTATGGAAGTCATCGGCAATAATATTGCCAACGTGAACACCACCGCCTACAAAGGTAGCCGGGCCACCTTTGAAGAGCAGTTTGCTCAGACTCTTTCCAGCGCCCAGGAACCCACGGGAGCAAGAGGAGGCACCAATCCCAGACAGATTGGTCTGGGTACCCGCGTGGCCTCCATTGACACTATTCATACCCAGGGAGCCATTCAAACCACCGGCAAAAACACCGATGTGGCCATGCAGGGGGACGGCTTTTTTGTCATGCGCGACAGCAATAACCAGCGCCTGTACACCCGCGATGGCAATTTGTCCGTGGACGGTGAAGGCCGTCTGGTCAACAACAGCGGCCTGATCGTGCAGGGCTATGCCGCCGACGGCCGCGGCGTCATCAATCCCAACGGCGCGGTAGAAGACCTGCGCATTGAAACCAATCGCACCTTTCCCCCTCAGTCTACTTCTCGCGTGGACATCGCAGGCAATTTATACCGTTCTCCGGATCTGGACGCTTCCAGCGCCTTTGCCCACGCCATTCAAAATGGTGTGGCCGCCGGGGTGCCCGTGAACGGCTTCGGCAACGGTGCGGGGTCGCTACAACTGGGTGCCACCGACAATGACACCCTCAACGCCGGAGAGTTTACCATCAATGACGTTTCCATTCTGGGTCAGGTGCCCGTGGCTGCGGGAGACAATACCCAGAGCGTGATGCAAAAACTGGCGGATCTGATCAATTTCCACAGAGACGAAACGGGCGTACTGGCGACGGTTCGCACCACTTCCGCTGGCGGCAGTCCCGAAGTGGAAATCGCGTTAACCCAGCTGCGTCCGGGTACGGATAGACAAATTGTGCTCGGCGGCAGCGATATCAATAATGTAACCCTCAACAGCACTCAAATTTTCACAGCGGGCACCACCACCACACAAACCACCGCAAACAACACCACGGGTCAGGCCCAGACGGGCTCTCAAAGTCTGGTGTCCGGCGATATTATTGTGAACGGTGTGGACATCGGCGCCCTGCCCGCCACACCGGCCAGCAACACTCCTGAACAAAACGCTCAGGCCATTGTAGGACTTATCAACGCCAAAACCGATTTAACCGGAGTCACAGGATTTACCGACGGCAACGGCCGCATTTCCCTGCGCTCTATTGCCCGCGACATTATTTTGACCGGACGCACGGTGGCTGACGGCCCTACGCCCGTGTCTCCCACGCCCGGCGGTGGCGTGAATGTGTCGGGCCTGTTCACCGGACTTAACCGGGCCAAAACCGCCACGGTACTGGCAGGCACCACCAGCGACGTATTTGATTCACTGGGTGCACAGCACAGTGTGGGACTTGAGTTTGTGGCGGACTACGATGTGGTGAGAGATGGTGCAGGTATTGTGCAGGGCACCCGCGATAGCGGCATCTGGTCCTGGGCAGCCACCAGCGACGAACAGGATGTGGCGGTGCTCAGCGTGAACGGTCAGGCAGGCAATACCACAGCGCCCCTGCGTTCGGTGGCTTTTAGTGACCGGGGACTTTTAGAGAACTTTACGGGTCAATTTACCCTGAACTTCCTAAACGCCGATGCGGTCACCTCCACCTCGATTTTCCAATTCAACTCTAACCTCAGCCCCAATGTCTCGGCACCACAGCCCCTGAGCGTGGACGTGGGAACCGTCAACGATACCGATGGACTCACCCAGTTTAGCGGTCCACTCACCTTAACGGTGGCGGATCAGGACGGTTATTCCGCCGGGGATCTGACCAATTTCACTTTTGCCCCTGATGGCACGGTTCGTGGCGTGTTTTCTAACGGTCAAATCCTGTCTCTCGGACGCATGGCCGTGGCTAGCTTTGCTAACGAATCGGGACTGATTCGTGGGAACCTGAGCACGGGCGGCGGCGGCAACGTCTTTCAAGAAACCGCAAACTCTGGAGAGCCTCGTATCGGTTCAGCTCAGGCGGGCGGCAACGGGTCTATTGTGGGCGGCGCCCTGGAAGGATCTAACGTGGATCTGGCGGAACAGTTCACCGATATGATTGTGACCCAGCGGGCTTTCCAGGCCAATTCACGCACCATTACCACCGCCGACGAGATGCTGCAAGAAATCCTGTCCCTGAGACGATAGGCCCATGATTACATTGACCCGCCTGAACGGGCAGGGCGTGATTATTAACGTGGACGTGATCAAGCTGATTGAAACCACTCCCGATACGGTGCTGACCCTGACCACGGGCGATAAACTGCCCGTCCAGGAAAGTGCAGAAACGGTCATTGAAAAATGCGTGGCCTTTAAGGCCCGTATTTTTCACCAGGGGCCGCTCCTGAGTAGCGATGCACCAGAAAACGGTGTGCTACAATGAGCAGC
>CAYFGW010000177.1:0-10902 GCA_964342365.1 uncultured Candidatus Sericytochromatia bacterium
CAGGTAGAACATCCGGTAACAGAAATGATCAGTGGTCTGGATCTGGTAAAAATGCAGCTGCGCATTGCCGCCGGGGAACCTCTCCCTTTTACGCAAATAGATTTGCACCAGCGAGGACACGCCATTGAGGTGCGCCTTTATGCAGAAGATCCCGATCAAAATTTTATGCCCACCACGGGCACCGTGGGGTATTTACAAGAGCCCACGGGCTACGGGGTTCGCACCGACTCAGCGCTGTATGAAGGTTACGAAATCACCCCCTATTATGATCCCATGTTATCTAAACTCATTGTGCATGGCCAGAATCGGGCGGACGCCATTCAAAAAATGCGGCAGGCCCTCAAAGACTACGTGTTGATGGGCATGACTACCAACCTGAACTATTTACAGCGTATTTTAGGTCATGAAGCCTTTGAAAAGGGAGATACATATACTCATTTTGTGGAAAAGAACGCGGAGAGCCTGGCTCCGGCAGACACCGTTCCTCCAGAAGTGTTGGGGGCTATTTTGGGTGCTAAACCTTCCGCGCCCGTAACGGAGGCTGTGGGCTCAGAAGGTGATCTTTATAGTCCCTGGATACAGGGCACTACCCTGCGCTCTTTTTAATCAACTTATGCGCTTTTTATACGTCGTTTGCTAAAGTAAATAAAAACAAGGTAGGTGCTCTTCATGCTCAATTCCTTTTCTCGGCTTTTGCGCCCCCTGTCAGGACTGTGTCTGGGACTTTTTTTGCTGGGTCTGCCCGCTCTTAACGGATGCGCCGGGCGAGAGAAAGCAGAGGGCGAAGCCAAAGTAGACGCCTATCGGGTCAAAATCACCAATGATTCCAGTACGGACATTCGCTATCGCTACAGTCGTCTGGTGCCTCATCAGGCCCGACACCCGGTACCGGGAGAGCCTCAGCCCCAGGCGACTCTTGATGTAGGCGTGGTCTTTGAAACCATTCCTCCCGGAGAACACACCACTATCACCGTCAAACCCGGTAAACAGGTGACCTTAATCATTGTGCGCAAAGGGGTAGATACCCGTCGACGCTTTACGGTAGACCATTCTATGGATGTACACGTCACTCCCACGGGTATTTTTGAATATATGAACGACGATCGCGTACTTATTAAAGTGGAATAATCCGCTAAAGCAACCTCTCAAAACATCAGCAAAATATATCCTGAGGCCACCACCAACTGCAAAAAAGCAAAGGGCACGGCAGCTTTGACAAATTGCGGAAAAGTGAGCTTCAGCTTGTTTTTGTGAATAATGGTTACTGCCACCACTGTGGAAGCAGAACCAATGGGTGTAATATTGCCCCCGAGATTGGCCCCAAAAATCACGCACCACCACAGCGAAGGCTCCACGTTTTCCATCCCCCCCAGAATATTCGCCAACATGGCTGCCAGAGGAATATTATCGGTCACAGAGCTCATAATGGCTGAACCCCACAGCAACGCCATGGGCCCGGCAGTATCTCCCAGGGCAATCAGACTGCTAATGCCCTGACCAATTAGTTTGAGCACGCCTGCGGCTTCCATAACGCCAATCACACAGAACAAGGTGGCAAAGAAAAAGAGCAGATCCCAGTCCAGAGCTTTGTAGTTTTTATCCACGTCGTGCCGGTACTTAATCAACATTAAGAAAGCAAAGGCCATGGCCAGAAAACCCAGTCCGAGATCTTTAAACACGGGGAGCACGGAGTCCAGGGCGAAAAGTAAAATCAGCAGCGAAAAGGCAAACCAAGAAAACACAAAAAAGCCGCGACTTTCAATCCCATCACTCGGATCAAAAGCCTCCACTTTGGCCGCAGCAGCCGCTTTTTGTTCAGGGGTTTTGAGTCCCTGAATCCCAAAAGCAAATTTAGCCATAATCAACGTGACAATGGTGGCCACCACCACATAGGGCGATGCCATCAAAAAGAACTCCACAAAAGAAATGCCCGCCCGCTGGCCTACAATAATATTAGGCACCGAAGAAATCAGGGTCAACAGGCCTCCGATATTCGTTAGCAAGCCTTCTGTGAGTAAAAACCCCAGCAGCTTATCCTGTTGCTCTAAACGCTCCAACGATACTGCCGTCAGGGAGCCTACAATAATCATGGCGGTCACATTATTTAAAAAGGCCGAAAACAGAACAGTAAGCACTGCGTAAAAGATCAGTAGTTTAACGGGATCGCCCTTGGAAAGGCGCGTCAGAGAAATTGCGGTCCAGGAAAAAATGCCCGAACGCGACACAATATCCACAAATAGCGAAGATCCCAGAATAATTAGAATCACGTCCCAGTCAATAAAGGGAATGAAAAAGGGCATATGCCCGCCGCCGTGACCGTGCTCAAAAATCTCAAAGGCAGCTCCCGCAAAAAGGGCCACCACAGCGGTCACACCCGTAATGAGTGATTTTTTGGCATGCAGCTTTTCTTCAAAAGCCAAACCCAACACCATGCATACCAGAATGCCCGTAAAGATATAAGTAACCATCACAACTCCCTACAGCAACAGCAGCGGAACATCGGTAAATTCCACTGCAATAGAATAGGCTTCACCGTGCATGGCCAACTGCTCGTCATCTTTGGTATTTAAAATCAGTAAGTCCACCCGATGTTTTTTAATCAATTCCCGATAGGTTTTTACCGTATGACCAAAGGTAATCAACGGAGAAAGCGTCAGCGGTAAATCTGCCAACTGTACACGACAGCTTTCAATGAAATCCCGGGGCTCCTTGAGCAATTGATTGGCAATTTTATTTTCGGCAATGTCAGTATCCAGTTCGGGAATTTTGCCGATTACTTTTAAATAACGCTTATAATCGCTCATGGATTCCACATGGGCCAGAAAAAGCGTGCCCTCCCGGGCGGTGAGACGCACCCCAAAATCCACGAGGCGATGATCTTCTGCCAGATGATCCGTCATCACCATCACCTCAGAGGTGTTATTAAGCACCTCAGCATATTGTTTGTTATTCAGGTGGGGCAACACCAGCACCGGAATATCCGTGGCCTGGGTGAGCATATCCAGGTATACCCCCAGACTGTGGTGAAGGCCTTTTTCTTCATAAAACAGGTGGCGATAGGTAACAATCAAATCCGGCGGATTTTCCAGGCAATTGTCCAACAGGGTTTTCACACTCTGATAATCCGGCTTGCCCAGCACCCGCCACTCTACGTCACCGAGAATACGTAAATAACGTTTCACGTTTCGCAGAATACCCGCAGATTTCTCTTCGGGCTTATCGGTAATCAACGTCACGCAGCGAATGGTGGGTTCCCGGTAAGCATACTGCTGTTTCCAGGCGCTGCGAAACTGTGAAGCAATTTGATCCAATTCCATGACACAACTCTTTTCTAATACTGGCAGAATACCGGATTTAACAGGCACTGCCAAGTACTGGTCTCCCCATGCCCTGTCATGAATTTGTGAAAAAACCAAATCTCAATGTATACTTTTAAAATATACAAAATAGCTATTTTAAATAGGGTTGTTAAGCAACTGAGAGGACACACCACATGAACTGGTTAAATTACCACCACCTCCTGTATTTCTGGATGGTGGCTAAAGAAGGCTCTATTGTTAAAGCCTGCGAGAAGCTTCACCTGTCTCAGCCGACGATCAGTAATCAGCTGAAAACCCTGGAACAATCCCTGGGGCAAAAACTGTTTCAGCGTACGGGACGTCAGCTGGTCCTTACCGAAATGGGGGGACGGGTGTTTCGTTACGCCGACGAAATTTTCACCATTGGCCAGGACTTACAACACTATCTGGCGGGCAATCAGGAAGGCGACCCTCGCCAGCGTCTGCTCATTGGTATTACGGATTCTCTACCCAAATGGGTGTCTTATCGAATTTTGGAACCCCTGCTCGACAAACAGGATAACTTGCAATTTACCTGTTACGAAGACGACAACTTAGAAGGTTTGCTCCAGCGTCTGGCCACCTATGAATTGGACCTCGTACTGGCAGACGCCCCTATGCCACCAGGATCTCACTTTAAAGCTTACAACCACCAGTTGGGTAGCTGCGGTATCAGCTTCTTTGCGGTACCTGAGCAGGCCGAAAATTATCGCAACGACTTTCCCCAGAGTCTGCATCAGGCTCCCATGCTCCTGCCTTCCACCAACACAGCCCTGCGCAGCACATTGGAAGGTTGGTTTGAACAGGAAAGTATTTATCCACACATTGTGGGGGAATTTGACGACATGGCCTTGCTCAAAGTATTTGGCCAGGAAGGCCACGGCGTTTTTTGCGTGCCCACGGTGAGTCAGCAGGACGTCATTGAGCGGCTGGGCGTTGAGTTAATCGGGCAAACCGACAGCGCAAAATGCAGCTTTTACGGCATTTCTGTGGAACGGCGCATTCGTCAGCCCGTGATTCAGGAGCTGGTGCAGTACGCCCGTAACAATTTATTTGCCTGAGTTATTTTCTGATGTATAACGCTCACGCAGTTGCGCAATGGCTTCTGTAATCGTGAGCTGACGTACCGCCAGAATTTCCATCAGGAGCAGAGAGGTGTACAGCGCGTCCCGCTCCATAATATGCCCTTCAAAGGCATAGCCCCCGTGCCCATCTGCGGCCAGATTGGCCATATCCTGCACCATGTGGGTGGTCATCACTCTGAAATCGCTGGTTTGCGAAAAGTACACGGGCACTTCGTGATGCAGGGCAATAGCTTCGGCCAGGTCATGACGCTGGGTGGGCTTAACAACCCCATCTAGCCGCTCATGCTCACAAATGGTGTAATCCACAATCAGGGCAAAAATATCCCCGTGAGCAATCAGACGTCCGGAACCGTCAAACACCTGCAAATTGGTCCCGTCACCGTCAATCATCAGCCCCATTTCCACATTCTTTTCCTGAGCCAGTGTGGTAGCAAAGTCCGTGAAATTATCCGTAAATAGCGTCGGGGTAGCCCCGCCAAAATCAAACAGGGCGCTGTTCTGACATTCCTGAATATTGCCCCCCACCTGACGCAAAATTTCGCGCAGATAGCCTGAAGCAATACCGTGCAGATAATTCACCATCACCTTTTCGCTGACCATTTTAACTTTTTCAAGATCCAGGGCTGAATGCAACTGCCGGAAATAACCGGTTTTGGGATTGCAAATCTTTTTTTCGCCCTTGCTGGCCGTCACCTGTAAAGGGTGCTTCATTTGCGACAATTGCTCTAATTCTGCTTCAATTTGCCGCGTGGTATCCTCAGAAGCAATGGCCATACGGGAGGTAATCAGCTTAACGCCGTTGTATTGTGTACCCTCGTCTCCTCCGGTAATAACCAGTGCGGCGGTGGTGCCGTAATCGGAAATCATAAAACTAACCACCGGCGTGGGGGCTGCGCGATCCGCCATAAATACATCAAGACCGTTATCTAAAATCACTTCTGTGGCCACTTCACTAAAGTGCTGCCCCATAAAACGATTGTCAAAGCCCGTAATCAACCGGGGAGGAAAATTGTCGATAACGCTTTGCAAATCACGAATGTGGTTACAAATGGCCTGGGTGACCAGCCGTAAATTGGCAAAGGTAAAGCGGTCGGCCACCACGGCCTGCCAGCCATTAGCTTCGAAGTTGGGAATCATACTTTCACCTCCGCCATACGTTGTTTTAGCGTGTCAATGGCCTGAATCGGCGTGGGATCCACGTCCTGCAGGTAGGCCAGATAAACACTGACAAAATCCGCCAGGTAAACCAGATACAGCAAGCGAGACAAGGGTGTTGCACCTTCAGCCTCTACAGTCAGAGTCTGGCCCACGTACTCTCCCACCTGTTCCAGACTAATTTGATCAAAAGGAGAATGTTCAAGCCGCAAGTACACCAGCGCGGTCTGCGGAAAGCGCTGATGACAAAAAGGCACAATTTCGTTGTGATTGAGTTCGGGCAAAGCTGACCAGGAACTGAGCATTTTGGCGTTTTCTGCCAGCTGGTTTTTCCAGCGCATGGCCACCGTGTCTGCCCCCCCGCAGCGTCCCCAGAAGTGAGCCCGGTGGTCCTGAAGCTGCTGAGCCAGGGTCATGGGATAGGCATTTTCGGCGGTGAGTTGCCATTGCTGAGCCAACTGTTGCAAATGGTCGGCGGCTGCGGCCACCGCTTGTTTATCAATAGCCAATACCTCAAGCTCAGCCAGAGAACCCAACAGGGCAAAAAGCATGTCAAAAAGCGCTGCACGGGGAGGCAAACCACCGTCCACTTTGATATGGGACAATTGTTCTTGCTCGGCTTTCGCCAGCGCTTTTCCCCCGGAAGTGAGCACATGTACCTGTGCCCCCTGACTCAGCGCCTGCTCCAGACAGCCCAGGGTTTCGGCAGTATTGCCTGAATAGGTCACACAAATCACGAGCGTGGTTTCATTTACCCAGCGGGGCAACATGGGGTTTTTATGCACGGTAATGGGCACACGGGCTTCGGGACAGCTGGCCTGTAAAAAATCCCCCGTACTGCCGGACCCTCCCATACCACATACCAGCACATGCTGAAAATCAGGATGACCACTATAGGGCGCATCCAGTCCCTTTTGAAAATGAGCCTTAGCCCGGGCGGGAGCTTTCATTATTGAAGCGAGCATACCGGCTGCGTCCAGGGCTTGCCAGGCGCCCATGACCTCTGTAGAAATCATAAGTCTATCCTTCATTTGTAATACTTACTATTTATGTAACACACTATGGGCGTTTATATCCGTATCAAACAAACAAATTAGAAAGAAAAGCCTTCTATAAGCACCACATAGGCCATTAAATTTTCAAAATCCACGGCCCGCAGATCGCTTCCGGTCACCACAAAGCGATCGAAGTGCTCAAGGGCTTCGGCCACGCCCATCAGGGTCACTTCGGTGCGCGTCACGCGCTGATTTTTATCCAGATCAATGCTGCTAAACAATTTACGAGCAGAAGCCTGTAAACGCAGCGCAATATCGCGATGTTCTGCGGCATCTCCCACAAACTCGTTTTCTTCTAAAGCACCGTTTTGATTCAAATCGCGTCGGGCAAAAATCTCGGCGATTTTATCTTCGGGCACCTGCACCGGCAATTTTTGAAAAGAAGGAACGTACTCCGCAAGACTCAGTTGCCGATCCTTATTGGTATCGTGAACGTGAAAATTACGGGTGTAGGCAGTTTTGATAAAGCCTTGAATGGTGTCTAAGTGAGCGACTTTAACACGATGAGTGGCTCGGGCGCTGTTTGACCGGACGGTAGAAGCGTTCACCGGAAGTCCTACTCCAGAACTGCAGGAACTGAGACTTAAGACCAATCCCAGAATTATTTTTTTCGAGTGATGAACAGGCATATACGCTCCCCTATAAAAAGAGGCACAGAACATGATTCTGTGCCTCTCAAAAGATTTAAAACTTAACGACGGCGATCAAAGATTTCTTTGGCGATAATCACGCGCTGAATCTGACTGGTGCCTTCGTAAATCTGGAAGATTTTGGCATCGCGCATCAGTTTTTCCACAGGGTACTCTTTGCTGTAACCGTTACCACCGTGAATTTGTACCGCATCGGTAGCTACACGCATGGCCACATCAGCAGCAAAACACTTGGCCATGGAAGCCAACTTGGTGTTACGGATGCCCTGATCAATTTGCCAGGCGGCGTGCCACACCAGTAAGCGAGCGGCTTCGATATCCTTGGCCATATCCGCAATCATAAAGCTAACGGCCTGGTGAGCGGCAATGGGCTTACCAAAAGCGCGACGCTGTCCGGCATAGGCAATGGACTGATCCATGGCGTTGCGAGAAAGACCTACAGCAGCAGAAGCCACCACAGGACGAGACAGGTCAAAAGCCTTCATGGCAATAAAGAAACCCTGGCCTTCTTGACCCAGCAGGTTTTTAGCGGGAACTTTGACGTTTTCAAAGGTAATGGCACGGGTATCAGAGCAGCGCTGGCCCATATTCATTTCTTTTTTACCCACAACAATGCCTTCGGAGTCGGCTTCTACCAGAAAAGCAGACATGCCTTTTACACCAGCATCTTTGTCGGTGTAAGCCAACACGAAGTACCAGTTGGCCACAGAAGCATTGGTGATCCACATTTTGGCACCGTTGATGATGTACTCATCGCCTACTTTTTTAGCGGTGGTGCGCAGTCCCTGCACGTCAGATCCGGCGTCAGGCTCGGTCACACAGTAAGCGGCCAGAAGAGGAGCTTCGGTCATACGGCCGAGGAAGTCTTTTTTCTGAGCGTCACTTCCTGCCACCAGCACGGGACATTCCGCCAGCATATTGGCTTCCATGGCGGTACCAATACCGGTACAGGCCGCTGCAATTTCCTCAGAAATAATACAACCGTCCAGAACGCCCAGACCGTTTCCGCCATACGCCTCGGGAATATGGTTATTCATGATGCCTGCTTCCCAGGCCTTTTTGATAATATCCATGGGATATTCGGCGGTTTCGTCATAGTGAGCAGCGCGAGGTGCAACTTCTTTCATGGCGAAATCACGAGCAAGTTTTTGAAATTCAATTTGATCTTCAGATAGAGAAAAATCAATCATGCAAAGGGGCTCCTTTTAAGGTTATATTCTTATCTTCAAGTATAACACGGTGCGCAATTTTTATTGTTTTCTGGCAGGGGCTTTATGCCTTATTTAAGCCTGATTGGTTATGTTAAAGCATAAAGATAATCAAGGAGAAAAAAATGCCCATTAGAAAACTGGCCCTGCTCGCCATAGCAAGCGCACTTTTTATAAGCTGTAGTTATAAAGATAAAGCAATCGATGAAGCCATTGATCCCAACCCCAACGAATCTGTAGAAGTCATCAACGGAAACCGCATAGATCCTGATGATGAAGAGGAAGTAGATATCGAAGAACGCGGCGTGGCGGAACCCTTTACAGAAGAGGAACTGATCCCCCCTCGAGAACCAGACTTTGAACGTTATTAAGTCGCATTAAAAGATTGTAAAAGTCATGTTCTATGGGATGTAATTTCGCTCCGAAAGCAGTAGAATAACTTTGCTGAACTATCTTGAATGTTTGAAAGGCGTTGAAGCAATGCTGAAGCGTTTATTAATTGCGGGTCTTTTTACCCTGAACCTGACGGCCTGCGCTAAAGACAAGGCTGTAGACGAGGCCATTGATCCCGCGGTGTCTATGGAAATTACTGCTGAATCCAACGATGAAGATATAGCAGAGGACACCACTGAAGAAGTGGTAGAGGACGTCGTAGAAGAAGACACTGACATCGAAGTTGATACCGAAATGGATTCTGACGAAACTTCTGAAGACGATACCGAATAGAATTATTAAACATACAAAAAAGAGAGCCTGTGGGCTCTCTTTTTGATTTCAATTTTAAAACTGAAGTCTGTATGTACGAAAACTTCGACAAGACTCAAAATTCTTGCGTCCGCGGGCTTCCTGAGGTTTTCATTCTGTGCTGTTGAGGCTCTCCATTTCAGGAGCTCTACACGCTGGACGTTTCTCACATCCACAGCGCTTATCCAGTACAGAACTACGCAACATAATGTCACGACCCTCTTCAAGCTTCTCCTGGGTACTACAAGGTGTTCCCCTTTATGGCACTTTTGCTATCTGACCGCAGTCTGATGGCACTGGACCCGTTTGCTTTTTTGCAAAGCTTTCGGGTATTTCACTACCACAAAATCCGTTTCCAAACGCCAGGCGTTTGATTCGTTACCTTCTTGCACTTCTCGCCTTCAGGGTGTTTCACGCCCAGGGTGTCGATGTCTGTTACCAGCACCTGCCGCTCTTGCTTTTTGATTAAAGCTTCAGCGGTTTTATCCACCGTGTTTGTGTGCAAAACTTGCCGAAGCTTGCTTTGCCTTTACCCTCATGGGTGTTTGCCTCTCAGGGATTTCTTCTCATTCCGACTTTTTTACCGCTTCCGGTAAACAACCCGCTCTCTGTTTTGACAGCTTTCAGGCTTTTTTTTCGGTTTGAGCAGGCATTTGTCTGACGACGGCCGCCCCTCTCAGGCTTTTGGCCCGGCGTTTCACCGGGTCCCTTTGTGACGCTTCTTTGGAGTTCATCGAAGTTCGTGATTTCATCATACCCCCTACAAGGTTAAGTTGTCAACACTTATTTTAGTTTTTTCTTAAATTAATTTTAATTTCCGTAGTCAGTAAGGGAAATAATAAGGTGCTCAGGTGATTTCAGAGCTCAAGGGCCTGATTTAACAACACGCCTATTTTCTAGTACAATTTCTGCTATGGAAATAGCATTGGATGTGTTGCCTCCCAAAAGCTCAAACCAAATCCCTACATAGGACAATAACCATGCCATTCTTTTACGACACTCTGGATACGCCCATCGGCATGCTGACTCTTGAAGCTGACGACACACATCTTTTGAAAGTGGCATACGATCACTCTCCGATAAAGCCCCACCCCAACCCCATCACTACGGCTTGTAAAGCACAACTCCAGGAATATTTTTCGGGAAAGCGCACCCATTTTGACGTGCCGCTCAAGTTTCAGGGCACGGCATTTCAGGAACAGGCATGGCAGGCTTTGTTGGGCATTCCCTTTGGTGAAACCACCACCTACGGTCAACAGGCGCACCACATGGGCAATCCTAAAGCCGTGCGGGCAGTAGGTGCTGCCAACGGTAAAAACAAAATCAATATTGTAGTGCCCTGCCACCGTATTGTGGGTGCAAAGGGCGCTTTAACAGGTTACGGTGGAGGTCTTGAACGCAAACAATGGTTACTCGATCATGAACAAAAAATTGCACTAAAAATGTAGGATAAGCACCTGACACACTGCATCATCAGGCGTAACATAGAAACAGTACACATGAAGGAGCCTTATCCATGTCAGCCCCCGTCAGTACCTTAGCCCCCTGCAAACTTGCGCTACTTTTTGGCGGTCGCTCCGCTGAACACGAAGTTTCACTGGAGTCTGCGCGCAATATTTACGAAGCCCTCGATAAAGAACGTTTTGAGGTCACCCTCATTGGCTTCG
>CAYFGW010000178.1:0-10872 GCA_964342365.1 uncultured Candidatus Sericytochromatia bacterium
ACTTTTCTACAGCAGGTGAAGCAGAACTAGCACCCGAGATCCCGGCGAGAAGCGGGATCGTTATTGGGTACGCACTGCCCTGAGGGGACGCGTTTAGGCTGATACCGGATGAGCTGTGGGTCCCGCAGGCTGTGCTTCAGGAAGAGCACGAGATCCCGCTGTTCTGAAGCGCTCAGGTTCAGCGGTTTGAAACTGCTGGCCAGCTGACTGGTGGGGACGCGAGGATTTTCTGGCTTGCCCTGATTCATGTAGCTCACAAAGGCTTCCAGAGAACGGATGCTGCCGCCGTGGCCGTAAAAGGGCGAATCTGCCAGATTATACAGCTGAGGCACTTTAAATTTGTACATGTCCTCAGCACGTCCGGTAAAACTGCCCCGGCCTTTGTGCTGATCTGCATCGGGATTGCTGCCAATAATATCAGGGCCCACAAGATCCTTGAGGCCCAGGGCTTCAAAGCGCATGCTGTTGAGAGCGGGTCCCGTGTGACAGGTGCCGCACTGGCCTTTGCCAAAGAAAGCCAGAGCACCTCTGAGTTCCGCAGCACTCATGGCCTCAGGCTCTTCCTTGAGCCAGCGCTGAAAGGGTGCTTTATTGCTGAGCATGGTGCGTTCAAAAGAGGCAATGGCAAGAGCGGCATTCACAGGGGTAATTCGCTGTGCGGGAGGAACATTGGGATAGGCTTTGGCAAACATGTCCTGATAAGCAGGAATGGTTTTGACCTTTTCTAAGCTTAGACGGTGAGCTTCCTGTCCTACCAGTGCCTGGGTTTCAACGCCGTCAAAGCCCAGTTGGTTGTTTTCAATCCCGATAAACAGCGTGCTGTTCTGACGGCGATTCCAGAGGCTTTCGGTACCTTTATTGGCTCCGTTTGCGCCAAATTGGCCGTTCCACAGCATGTTCTTCTGCCAGGCGGTATTGATGGCGGCCGGGGTGCGGATGGGCTGAAAATCAATGTCCAGGGGCTGAATGGCAGGAGAAGGACGACGCTGCTCGCCCCGACGGCCAAAGCCAATGGCCCCGTCGGAAATGCCCTGACGGCGGTTGGCCTGGAGACCGCCTCCCACGTGGTGGCAGGTGGCACAGGAGTAAGTGCCCACGCCCTCAGGATATTTGCTGTCTATTCCCAGGGCCGTATCATGGTAGAGCATCTGGCCGAGGGCCACTTTGGCAGGAGTTAAAGGGTTTTTGGGATCCTGTGGAATGGCGTTGAGCTGGTGGCTCTCGGGCTGAATAAAGTAATTGGCGCCACTTTCAGGAGAAATCTGTTGGAGACGCTGCCGCAATTGTTGACTCAGTCTCTGCTGAGCCTGCGCTTCCGCCTGGCTTTGAAAGCGGGTGTTGGGGTTGGCCAATCGTGGGGCAGTTCCCCGGCTTTGACAGGCGTTAAAAACCAGTAACCCCGTACTCAGACTCATGGCGGTTAAAAATAAGGTGCGTTTCACAATTCGACTCCCAAATGTCTGCTCGCAGACGTGCAATTCTATTAAGTAAAGATACCATAAATTTTTCATTAAAGCGCTTGTTTTCGTTATAATGGGGCGTATGAACACTTATTTATCGGCTTCTTTAACCCTAACCCTTTCTGTGGCTATAGCTTCCTTTTCTTCTTCAGCAAGCGCTTCTTCGCTGGTACAAAACTTACCCCAAAGCAGTCTGATAGCACAGTCAACATCCACAGGCCATCAGCAAGATACTCGACCCGTCTATGCGGTGTTACCGCTGAGTAATCAGACCGGGGACGCTGCGCTGGACTGGGTGGGGATCCATTTGTCTGAAAACCTGATTTATCAGGTGGGGCAACAGCAGGGAATTCGTCTTATTGAACGTCAGGCGATCTCCTCGGTGTTTAAGGAACTGGCACTGGGTGAGTCCGCCTGGAGTGCAGACAGTCAAAACGTGCCGGGCATGGGTAAAATACTCGGCGCGGATTTTCTGGTGGTGGGCAGTTACACGAAAGAAAGTGGAAACACAGACGGCGAAAAAACAGACGGTGAAAAAATCACGGTGAATCTGCGGATTGTGAGCGTGGAAACCGGTGAAGTTTTAGAAGGAAGCGTCTTTCAGGTCACCGAATACGTGGAACGTCTCAAAACCCTGAAGCGGAGCATGGGTCGTTATTTTATGAACCATGTGCCTACCACCAACGCACTGGGGAGACAAATTTCGGAAGCCTATCATCAGGGCATGTCCGCTTACAGCGAAAACCGATTAGAAGACGCTGAACGCCTCTTCAATCAGGCCCTTTATTATAATCCGGGGTTTACCAAAGGCTACGTCGCTCTGGCACAACTTTATTTAACAAAATGGAAACGCTCTAAAAACCCGAAAGATCTTGCGGAATCCGAGGGCTGGTTGAATAAATTTAAACAGCGCGGAACCATTGTGCCGGGTGTGATTTTTGAAATAGATTTTTATCTGGAACAGCAAAAAGAAGTCGAAGCCCGGGCTGTGTTTGAGAACGCTATTTCTCAGTTTCCTGACAGTGCTGAGCTCATTGAAAAAGGGCTTGACCTCTATGACAGTAGCCTCAGTGCGGATCAGGTGCTCACACAGCTCAAAAGCTGGCAGGTCAATTTACAAAACCCTGATGTGCAGGGGGCTGTGGGTAAATTCCTGACCTCTAAATATATTCGTGAAAGCCGGGATGACTTCACCACACCGTTGTTGCTATTAAAGCAGGCGCATCAGCAACAGCCCACCCATCAACGCTGGCTGCTGGCGTTGGCCAACGCTTACTGGGGGGCTGAACAACCTGAGAAATCTCTGGAGTATCTGAAGCAAATTGAACAGGCGGGTTTGCACTATCCCGGCTGGTATCTCAGTATGGGTAACCTGGCCATGCTTAACGGTCAGCGCACACGAGACAAGGCTATGGCCCAAAAAGCTTATGCACAGGCAGAACGCTATTTGAACAAGGCCCTTGTTCATGAGCCTGATTCAGCACTGTTATTCTCTCAATTGGGTATGGTGTATACCTATCAAAAACAGTTTGATAAAGCTGAGGAGCTTCTCTTGAAAGCGCTGGCGCAACCCCATCTTGATGATTCGGTGTATCTGGCCATTGCTGAAACTTTTCTTTATCAGGGAAAAATGCCGCAGGCCATTCAAACCCTGGAAGGTGCCTTAAAAAACACGCAGGATTCTCAACCCCTGTTGCGTCTGGTCTTGTCTCGTTTGTATCAGAAGGATCAGCGATACGATGACGCACAAGCGGTGGTGCAGCCTCTCATGTTGTCTGTGGAATACAAAGATATTGCCCTTAAAGAGAATATTACCCTCGCTTTTCTGAGAAAAGACTGGCCGGAAGTGCAGCAGGCCTATGCTCGCTATGCGGCTACTTTTCTGGAGAACTCTCAGCCCAAGCAAAAGTACAGAGACATGGCTCGCATTGCGGCCCTGGAACTCCGACAGCAAAAGGAATCTCCTCAGGCTGCCGTTTTGAACGATCTGGGTCAGTTATACTTGCAGCGGGGTCGTATAGAACAGGCGCAAACCTATTTGCAGCAGGCACTGGCTTTGTCACCTGAAAACGCCGTTATTCACTACAATATGGGCTTATTGCACCTGCAAAAGAAAGATTACCCCTTTGCCCGGTTGGCGTTTGAAAATGCGCTGAAGCATCAGCCCGACTATGTGCGTGCCGCTTATAATCTGGTGGTGGTGGATATTGAAGAAGGCAAGTTGGAAGCGGCCCGTCAAAAGCTGTTGAATTACAGTGCTCAATACCCTGACTTTGAAGCCTTTAAAGCCTTGTATCAGCGCCTCGGATAAGCGATGCACACTTACCTCAAAGAAGTAGAAGATTACCTTAAATCCCTGGCACCCTCTGAATTTACGCCTTCAACGGAACGTATTTATCGCATCGGTCTGTCGGTACCCACGGTGCGAAAAAGCCTGAAGCACCCTTTCAGCTTTGGAGTGTTGTCCGGGGCTGAGCAATTGGCCATCTGGGACTTTATCTGGACACAGAGTTTTTGCTACGAAGCCATGAGTTTATGTTTGTACCGGTATCAGTATAAAACCCTCGCGAAATACGAGTTTGGCGTTATTGTGCAGTGGGTGACCCGCTGTAACTGTTGGGAAGACAGTGATAACCTCTCAAAAATTTATGCACAGGTGCTCGAAGATCATACTCACTGGATTTTGCCCACGCTAAAGGTGTGGAATCGCTCCGATTTTTCCTGGGAACGTCGGCAGTCGGTAGTAAGTTTGCTGGAGTATGCCCACAAACGCAAGCGGGTGTTGCCCTTTGCTGAGCTGATTGCTTTTGTGGAGCCTCTTTTAGAAGATGAGAACTACTACGTGCAAAAGGGCGTGGGCTGGACCCTGCGTGAAATCTATAACGTGTATCCTGAAGCCACGCTCACTTTTTTGGAAAACCATCTGGGGCGATTGAGTTCACAGGCCTATAGCAGTGCCACTGAAAAAATTGACCCGGCGCAAAAGCAGTGTTTTAATCAACAGCGCAAAGCCCTGCGTCAGCAACGCAAAGCCCTGCAAAAGAAAGCTCAGGCGGACTGACACCGGGGACAATAGTAAATACGACGGTTGCTGGCCATGGTTTTAATAACCTTTGTGCCACAGGTGCGGCAGGGTTTGCCCGCCCGGGCAAAGACGTGAAAGCGATACGCGCTGCGCGGTTTTCCACTGGCTTTTAAAGCCATGGCATCCTCTAAAAAGTAGGTGACGCCACCGGTTTCATAAGATTGGCGGGGTAGGTCTAAAGACGCTTGTGCCAGTTTTTGCAGCTGTTCCGGGGAGCAGTCCGCCGGGCGGTAATCAATGGGAACTCCCGCCACATAGAGAATTTCGCTGCGCAAATAATTGCCCAGTCCCGCCAGAAATCCCTGATCTAACAGCAGTGTCGTCAGACGGCGACGCTGAAAGCGCTTGTCCGTGTATTGCGCCAGAATATCTTCTACAGTCACGGTGTCGTCCAGTACATCGGGACCCAATTTATTCAAATAGGGCTGTTGGGCGAGTTCGTCGGGGTCAAGCAGGTAAATATCGGTGGCGCTGTACAGCCAGGCGGTTTTTTCAGGGCCCTGAAGCGCCAGTCGCAGAGAACGATTGGTTTTGGGCTCAACACCGTTGCGACGCACGTACCAGACGCCATAAAGCTGATTATGACTGTACAGGGTCATCTGGTTGTCGAAGGTGATTAGCATAGCCTTACTGCGGGGTTTAACGCTGAGGACGCTGCACTGGCTGAGCTCTTTTTGCCACGCTTTCAGGGCGGGCCATTCGATCTGGACCGATTTGAGCGGATGGCCCTCAATGGCTCCGGCAATTTTGTCCGCACTGATTTTGATTTCCGGGCCTTCTGGCATGCTTGACCTTCCTTTTTGCAGTTGAGGCCAATATACGCACAAATGCACCTTTCTCGCAAGTTGGGCATGATAAGTTAGGCATGACTTATACTAATCTAAAAAAGGCTTTTTTATGACCCTGTCTTTGTCTTTCCAAAATCGTTTTACCAACACCCTGCCCGCCGACCCTGAAACGGAAAATCATCCCCGTCCGGTGAGCGGAGCTCTTTTTTCGCGGGTGCAGCCCGTGGCCTTTGAAAAACCGGTGTATGTGGCTCATTCTCCTGAGGTGGCCCATCTGCTGGGCTTAACAGAAGCAGATGTCAAAAGTCAGGACTTTCTGGAAGCGTTTTCTGGCAAATCCCTCTTGCCGGGAATGGATCCCCATGCGCAGCGCTACGGAGGACATCAGTTTGGCAACTGGGCCGGTCAACTGGGAGACGGGCGCGCCATTGTGCTGGGGGAAGTGAAAACCGCCAGCGGCCACCTGACGCTGCAGCTGAAAGGGGCAGGCCCTACTCCCTATTCCCGGCGAGGAGACGGCTTTGCGGTGTTGCGTTCTTCGATTCGAGAGTTTTTGTGCAGTGAGGCCATGCACCATCTGGGCGTACCCACCACCCGGGCCCTGAGTTTAATGCTCACCGGAGAGCAGGTGATGCGGGATATGTTTTACACGGGCAATATTCAGGATGAGCCTGGTGCCGTGGTGTGTCGTGTGGCTCCCTCTTTTACCCGTTTTGGGCATTTTGAAATTCTGGCGGCCCGGGAAGAAACGGAACTCTTGCAACAATTGCTGGACTATACCCTGCGTCACGACGATATCGAATGGCTGAGGACTCAGGGCGTGGACCCCGCACAGCCTGAACCACTGGATCCGTCTCTTTACGGGGCCTGGTTTAAAACCGTTTGTGAACGCACAGCTCATATGATCTTGCACTGGATGCGAGTGGGCTTTGTGCACGGGGTCATGAATACGGACAATATGTCGGTGCTGGGCCTGACCATTGATTATGGCCCCTACGGTTGGTTAGAAGATTTTGATCCCATCTGGACGCCCAATACCACCGACGCTCAGGGAAAACGCTATGCCTATGGTAAACAGCCTCCGATAGCCCAGTGGAACCTGATGAAATTTGCCCAGAGTCTCTTTGATATCGTAGACGAAGAAGACTTACGCCTGGGCCTGAATCACTATGCCATCACCTATGAACAGGGCTGGCAGGCCATGATGGCCCAAAAACTGGGATTCTCAGAACATGTAGATACCGCAGAGGCGGAAAAAATTTACGATGATCTCATCGCGCTTTTGCAGCGTACGGAAACGGATATGACCCTGTTTTACCGGGGGCTGGCCCATCTTCAAACAGAGCGAGAATACAAAGCCCTGCCGGAATGTCTGATGACCGCCTATTACGAAACCCCTGATGACGCCACGGTGGCAGCAACACTGCAATGGATTCAGGCCTACCAGAAAGTGTTAAAGGCGCAGCCTGTGGCTGATACAGAACGGGCTAAATCCATGAACGCCGTCAACCCGAAATACGTGCTGCGTAATTATATGGCCCAGGAGGCCATTGAATCAGCTGAAAAGGGAGACTACCAAAGGATCCACACCCTGCTTGAGGTGCTGCGACACCCCTACGATGAGCAGCCCGAACACGAAGAGTTTGCGAAAAAACGTCCCGAATGGGCCCGGCACAAACCCGGTTGCTCCATGTTGTCCTGTAGCTCCTGATATTCCCCGAAAACTCAGTTTTCTTTTTTAGGCGGGCTTTCGGTCAGATGAATTTTGGCGTGGCGTGCTGTGCGATAATCCAGGTTGATCTGATCTTTGCCTTCGGCGGTCATTTCTAGACCCGGGCAAGCAATATCCCAGGAAAAGACCCATTGAGCTTCATCGCCAATAATACGGTGCGTTTTTTCACCTTTGTTCTCTTCTACGGTCAGGCGGAAGTTGCTCGGAGCCACGGTGTAGTAAGTGGGATCGCCGGAACCGTTTTCCGCACGGAAGCGAGAGCATTTGGCAATCACCTGACTTTTGTCGAGGGTTTCGCCCGCTTTGAGGTAGTTGCTGTCAAACCAGATTCTGACCGTGGGGTTATAGTCTGAAATGCTGTCGTCACTGGGGGTTAGAATAATTTGCGCCACGTCCACATCGTCCTGGTACTGATACCCAAAACTGTCCCAGCTGTTGCCACAGCGTTCGGTGGCTTCAACATCTTTCCCGATTCTATAGGTGCCGCATTTGGTGTTAAAAAAGGTGTTGGGCAAATCGTTAAAGAGCAGATTTGCGTCTTCTAATCCATCTTCACAGCTGCTAAAAACCGTGGTGGCGCACAGCGCCAGTGCTAAAAACCGTTTGAGCATGAATCTACCTCATGGGGATGATGTGTTTACTATACAGGAAGCCTTTCTCTGCCGTCATTACGATTAAGATTACGTTAAATTTCAGGGAGTACATACGTAACAAAAAAGTCTTGAAAAAGTAATGTTTTCCGCTGAAACGCTTTCTTTATGGGGTTTTTATGTGCGTTTTACGTTTGTTTAATGTCTATAGGCTTGACTTTCCTTAAGGTTTCTTAAGGTTTCTTTAGAAGTTTTTCTTCTCATGATCGCGTATAATGGCCCGTACTCTGAAAACACTCCTGTGTGTTAAATCATTTAAAATACTTTAATAGGTCAAGAATCATGAATCAGGCAAAAGTCTCAGCACAACTTGTGGCAGCATCCTTAATGCTTATTACCGCTTGTGGCACTCCGCAAAATTTTGGCGTGGGCCGCAATCCTCTGGGTAGTAACGTTACCGAAAGTGAAAATCTGGGAGAAACCCGTCGTCCCGAACGTATTTTTAACGGCGATCCAGAACGGCTGAGAGGTTTGTTTTTGCACCCCATCAGTAAGGGCAAATTGGTGCCCGGACAGGTGGCGGATCTGGAAGTGATTGCCATTGATGACGAAGGCCATTTGATTGACCCCAAGCTGCTGTCGCTAGAATTTACCAGCTCCAAGCCCGGCGTGATTACCGTCAATAAAGACGGTATGCTCATTGCGATTACTCCTTTTCAGGCCAGTATGATTCGCGTGACCGACAAAAACACCGGCACCACCACCGAAGCGGAATTTACGGTGACCACCGATCAGTTCAAAGGTAACCCCAGTTCGGTGGCCTCTCTGCAACTGGTGATGCGTGATCAGGTGACTCCCGGCGAAGGCAAAGAAGCCCAGTTTGAAATTATTGCCCGTGATGCCCTCGGCAACGCCATTGATCCTTCCCGCTTACAGTTAGACTGGAGTGTTTCAGAGCCCAATTTATTTGAAATTGACGAAAACGGCATGGTGAAAGCGCTGACCTCTACGGGGCAGGCCCAGGTAACGGTTCGTGACCCCATTTCTGGTCGTGTGGTCACGGGTACAGTGCAAAATCTCTTTACCACTGACTCTGCGCCTCCGGCTCAGAACAATAACAATGCGGTGACCGACCGCCCCGCTCCGATTCCTTCCGGTAATCCCGGTACGCCGGTGCAGCCTGTTTCTCCCGATCAGGGTGTGGACGGTCCCTTAGAGCCACCGCCTACCAATACCGGTACCCCCGGCAATCCGCAAACGCTGACCCTGACCCCTGCGGTAACAAACCTGCCTCAGGGCGATAAAGCTCAGCTCACCGTGGCCATTACCGATAACCAGGGTAACCCCATCAATCCCAATACGCTGAGCCTGCAATGGGTCAGTCAGAATAGTGCAGATGTACCCGTAGACCAAACGGGTACCGTGACCGCTAACGCCAGCAATTCTTTCTCCCGGATTACCGTCAGTATTCCCGGTACCAATCTCACGGCCAGTGCCTTTGTAAACACCCTGCCCGCCCAAAACAGTGGCGGAGGCGGTGGTGGAGGCGGCGGAGGCGGTGGTGCCGTTGTTAATCCTCCCGTGGTGATTTTGACCCCTGCTGCACCCTCTACCTTCAGTAACCCGCTAAGTGAGACCTCCTTCCGGGTGAATGTGACGGAGCCCAATTCCACCCTGACACCCATTGTGAGATACCGCGTGACCGTGGGTAATGCCCCGGGAGACCCTGTTTTTGAAATTCCTTATGCTGCGGGCACGGTTACCGCTGATGTGCCGGCAGGAGCCAATCTCGATCCTGATACCACCTATCCTTATTCGGTGGTGGCCGTGGCCGCTAATGGTCAATTGTCTCCTGTAGTCAATGCCTTTGGTAGCACCCTCCGTGTTGACCTGGCTCCCACCAACTTAATCGGCGGCTCCAGATCTTTTGCGGGTATTATTTCTACCCCTGCTAATACCACCAGAGCTTTAAATAACGCTTCCGGCAATGCTCTTTCAGCGGGCGATAACTCTGCCGCTGAAAGCTTGACGGTGACTTTAACCCCCACCGCCGCCAACTTTGGGACCGTGGCCCTGAATGCCGCTCCCGCGATTCCCGGTACGGTCACCGTGACCGGGGCTGGCACCAACGCTGATCCCCTGGTGATTTCTGGTCCTAAAGATGACGTGAATACGGCGCTGAATAACTTTGAGTACACCCCTCAGAACGGTTTTGTGGGTAATGCCACGGTGACTATGCAAACCACCGATACGGTGGAAGGTGTGGTGACTCCTGATGATATGGATACGCTGATCTTTAGCGTAAATACTGCCGCTGCCTCTCCGCCGCAGAACCTGATGAACGACAACGGTACTTTTGTGAATCTGATTACCGCTATCGATACGCCCATTACGCTGCGTCCGCTGAACAATAGTGAGCTGAACGTGCGTGATGATAATGGCGATAATCTGACCACCCGTTTAACTCCTGAGAACGGCACCATCAATCTGGTCACGATTCCTGCAGGGGTCACTGTTAACGGAACGGGTACCGCCGCCGATCCCTATATTTTATCCGGCGCGCCTTTCTACATTAACTCCGCTCTTACTGGCGGTCTGACCTTTACACCCACCGGTGGTTTCACGGGCACGGGCAGAATCAATATGGTGACCACAGAGCCCGGTGGTTCCAGTGACACCGATGTGGTGGACATCAATGTGGTGCAGCCCACTAACCTTTTTAACGGCAGTGCCACCTTCCCCGCCACGCCGCAGCGTATGGCACAGGGAAATACCACCACGCTCAACGGTGCCACCAACAAAGCACTTACGGTGCTTTATCCGCCCACATCTAACGTGCGCGTGAATCTGGTACTGCTTGACGGTACCGGTGGCAGTGCCGGTAACGCCAACAACGGTTCGCTGGCGCTGACGGGTGCAACCCCTGGAACGGTAACGGTGACCAACCCCGGTCCCGAAGGCCCCGCCTCATTACAAATTGAAGGACCTGTGGCTGACGTGAACAGCCTGCTCACCGCTGGTTTACTATATTCGCCTGCGGGCAATACCACGGGCAACTTCCGACTACGCATGAACAGTGTAGATACCGCAAATGGTGCTCTGACTGACACCGGCGATATTGTGAATTTGGAAGTGTCCGCAGTACCTGAAAACCGTTTTGCCAATAACCCCACTGGATTTCCGCCCATGGGTAATCCCATTGAACTGGGGCAGAACA
>CAYFGW010000179.1:0-10845 GCA_964342365.1 uncultured Candidatus Sericytochromatia bacterium
GAATTCATTCTGTTTCTGTCATAACTAAAATCTGCAGTTTGGTCAAGTACTAGTGACTCCAAAAAACTTTGTTTACGGCAGCGGCCCGCTGCGCGTCGAGCTTAAGCCGCTGCCCGACCGCTGTCATGCGGTATTACACTGGCATATAGATGACGCGAATACGGTACAACAGCAAGCCCTTGCCCGGGCGCTGCAAGACTATCTCAGGCGCGATAAAGGTACGGTGATGGTGGATAGCCATCGCAGTCAGCAGGTGCTGGATTGGTGCCTGGACCACGGCTTTAAAGCCCTGCGTCTGAAATATCTATACGAAAAGCGTCTGGATTCTTCAGGTGTTCAGCTTGAAGTATTTCAGTTTAAAAGCCTCGCTCAATTGGGTACGGCAGATTTTTTAGCGTATATGGTGGCCGCCGCTACCGATGACCCTGAAGCCTCTGCTCTTAGCGATCCGGAGGCGGAATTTCAGGAGCTGTTGGCCCACGCGGACAGTGCTTTTGACCCCCATGACTGGTTTGTGGCTTTTCAAAAGGATGAGGCCGTGGGCGTGGTGTTGCCTCAGGTGTTTGCTGATAAGCCTTCAGAAGGCACTCTGTCATATATTGGGGTTTTGCCCGCGCAGCGCGGAAAAGGACTGGGTGCAAAGCTGCACCTCTGGGGGCTGGAGCAGCTGCGGCAACGGGGCGTTATCCGATACATTGGCTCCACGGGCAGTACCAATCACGCCATGCAGCGGATTTTTATACGCAACGGCTGTACCGAAATTGCCGCACGCCACTTTGTGGGGCCTCCTGTTAAGACCTCTCTTTAGCCCGTAAAGCCATTAAGCGGGCTGAACACAAACCAGAGCACGGCAATGGCCACCAGTAAAATGCCCGTGAGCACCAGATTCAGGCTGCGGTTGTCGTCTTCAATCACTACACCTTCTGCTTCAAACATGGCCAACTGGGCCGGAGCCGGTGGCGGTGCACTCAGGCTGAGTACAACAAGCACACCCAGAGACACCACAAACAAAAACACCGCAAAGTGCAGAAAATTAAAGGTGGCATAGTCATGCAAAAGGCCTCTATTGAGCATTTTGGCCTTTACCGCAATTTCACTCACAAAGCGTAAAGCGCCCAGTACCAGCCCGGTCATCAACGCGCCAAAAGCACCTCTGCCGTTGGCCCGCTTCCAGAGTAAGCCCGCCAGAAATACCGCGGCAATGGGCGGTGAGATATAGGCTTGCACCGACTGCAGGTACAAATACAGCTGTTCACTCATCAGGCCAATCAGGGGCAGCCAGGCCAGACCCATCAACACCAGCGCCACCGTGGCAATCTGCCCCGCGCGCACCAGTTCTTTCTCGGGTGCCGCGGGCTTGTATTTGCGGTAAAAGTCCATTACCACCAGTGTAGAAGAACTGTTAAATACGCTGGACAATGAACTCATCAGGGCCGCTAATAATCCCGCAATCACCAGTCCTTTGATGCCCACAGGCAGCAAGTTATTCACCAGCGTGACATACATTTGATCGGGCTTGAGATCGGGGTAAAGGATGTGCCCCGCCAGTCCCGGCAGCACCAGAATAAACACGGGCAACAGCTTCAAAAATCCCGCAAAAAGGGTGGCTTTGCGGGCGTGACTGAGATTTTTAGCGGCCAGGGTACGCTGTACAATCATCTGATCCGTACACCAGTACCAGATGCCCAGAATGGGTGCCCCAAACAAAACCCCGGTCCAGGGGAAATCCGGGTGGCTGGAACTTTTCCAGAGGTTAAAATACCCGGAAGGCAATTCCGCAAACAGAGCACCCATGCCTCCGGCTTCTCCCACGGCGAGGACGGTGAGCAAAGCGCCTCCGGCAATCAAAATACCCGCCTGCAAAAAGTCCGTGTAAATGACGGCCTTGAGCCCCCCAAAAAGGGTGTAAATGCCCGTGGCCACGATCAGTAAGGTGGCTCCCAGCCAGATATTCCAACCCAGAATGGTGTTGAGCACCAGAGCCCCGGCATAAACCGCCACGGAAATTTTGGTAAATACATAGGCCACCAGTGACACCGTGGCCAGATAGGTGCGACAGGCGGGGCTAAAGCGGGTTTCTAGAAACTCTGGCATGGTAAACACGCCGGTCTTTAAATAAAAGGGCACAAAAAGCCAGCCCAGGAGCATCAAAATCAGACAGGCCAGCCATTCAAATTGACCCACTGCCAGTCCACTGGCCGAGCCGGTCCCCGCTAAGCCAATAAAGTGTTCGGCAGAAATATTACTGGCAAACAGGCTGGCACCAATGGCCATCCAACCGATGCCGCTGCCCCCCAGAAAATAGTCCTGGGTACTGTCCCGACTGCCCCGACTGGCGTACCAGCCGATTAAGGCAATCAGCACAAAGTATAAAATCAGAACAATAAAATCAGCGGTGGCCATCAGGCGGTCACTTCTTCAAATACAATGCGCTCCATCTGGGCCTGCTGTACTTCGGCAATATAGCGCAGGTCTTCCGCCACGTTTTCAGCGTCCTGGCCCGGGTCCATAATAAAAGAGATAATGATCTCCTTACCGAATTTATCCGCCAGAATTTCTTCGGGAGAGGGAAAGGTTTTGACCACGGTGCCCGACTGCTCTAAGAGCATCAACACCAGCGAAGCCCTTACGGACTTCATCATGCAATTTTCCATGAGGGTAACATGGGCTTCCATGCCCCACATGGCCTTTTCTTCCGCTGAGCGAATCAGACGTTTTTCAATGGGATTGTAATAGGGCGTGACTTTTTCAATCATTTGCTTCTGGCCGCGCTGATCGCTGCTGATGGGGGGCAAGAACACGTCATTGCCCATTTTGAAGTACCACACCCGCTTGTCTTCAGGGCCAATTTCGGCCAGTTCCCGTCCATTGTTATAGGTAATGAAGGTGTGTCCGTTTTCAAAACGCTGGGCCCGGGTGGGGTTTAAGATTTTCTGGCGCAGGGTTTTATTGCCCTCATAGAGCCAGACTTCGCGACCTTCCATGGTGACTTCAATAATCCGGTGATTGCGGGTGTCGGCAATGAGCGTATTGCCATTGGCCAGACGGGTGGCAAATTCTGGAGCAAACAACTGTCCCGGCCCCGTGCCTTTCATGCGACTGCCGTAAGACCAGCATAAATTCCCGTCGCGGTCCACTTCCCGAATGCTGTTGAGCATGGAGTCTGCAAAGAGAATGTGTCCGTTTTCCAGCTCTTCTACGTACTGGGGGGAAGAAATTTGACCGGTTTTTTTGAATTCCCAGGTGATTTCGCCCCGGGAATTGACTTCCACCAGGCGCTTATTGCGCTGGTCTGCAATGAGCGTGCGTCCAAAATTCAGGCGCTGGGCTGCCCGGGGGCCTCCAAGCGGACTATCTGCGGCACCTTTAATGTCAGCCACCACATCTTTGTCCGTTTTAGAAATTTCCACCACCCGATTATTGCCGGTGTCTGCTACCAGGAGCGTGCGCCGGGTTTCACTTACATGATAAGGCCTTGAGAGGGTCTGTCCCATTTCAAAACCATAATGCCACTTCACCTCGCCTTTGCGGTTGATGCGAATAATGGCGTTGTGGTGCTTATCCACGGCGTAATGACGGATGCCCTTTAAGTCCAGGGCTTCCTCCTGAAAAATTTCGGAGGGTTGAAAGGTGTCCAGGGTCAGCTCACGGCGCAGGGTGCGTTTAGACTCTAGTTTGCGATCTTCAATGAGTGCCCGCAGTTTATCGGCGGCGTTAATGGATTTGCCGTCTGCGTCCTTTTCTTCAATACGCTCTCCCTTGAGACGGGCTTCAATAAGCTTTTGCATGCGTTTGAAATTGATTTTCTGGGCCAGACGCACGGGACGCATTTCGCCGTGATCCACCACTTTATACACCAGTCGCTCGTTGCCGTTTTCGTCCACCACCACTTCCGGGGCATCTACTTTAGGCTGAAAGGCCAGGTCTTCAATTTTGCTGTGCCACACCAGTTTCTGGGCCGACAGCATAATTTGTAAGATCTTGTCTTCGTCCATGATCAAAATGTCCTTGTTGATCATGCGAATCATTTTAATGGGAGACACCACACGGTAGTCACTACTCAAATCAGGGGTGTAATAGGTGCACTCATGCACAATTTCACCAACCGAATCCAGTTGTAAGAGGCGGTAATTGCCTGCGTCCAGAATCAGCGTATGATCGCTAAAGAGACGCATGGCGGCGGTGGGGGCTTTGAGTCCCAGCTTTTCACCAAATACCTGCAAAATGCCGCCGTCATTTTTGTATTCAATGACGCGGTTATTGCCCGTATCTGCAATCAGGTAGGTTTCATCGTGGGTGAACTGCACGTCACTGGGACTGCTGAGGTTGCTGCCCTCACTACCGGAGACCCCCTGAACGCCAAATTCTTTGACGATTTCGTTTTGCTGGTTGGTTTCTAAGACCCGGTGGTTGCCCTGATCCACAATTAAAAAGTGGCGCTCGGCACTGTCTTGAGGGAAATAATAGGTGAATTTAACCGGCTCATTTAAAGCGTGGGCCGGGCTGGCGTGGGTGTCAAAACGCCAGTGGATTTTGCCCCGCAGTCCCACTTCCAGAATCTGATTGGCGTCTTTATCCACCACCATCACATTGTCATTGGGCATCCACAGGCTGTCCACAGGGTAATCGCAGGACAGTTGGTCGGGATCCAGGTTCCAGCTCACGTACTTGTAGGGATTAAGCTGCAAGAGGCGCAGGCCCTGCGGGTCGGGAATGACCATATGACCGCGGGGCAGATTGGCGGTGGCTTCCGCTGAGGCAATGCGGCGTTTCATGGCCCGTTCAGGACTTTCTAACTCAAAACCACACACGCTACAATCCCAGCTGCCCAGCAGCTTCTGGTTACAGTTGGGGCATTTGTGAGGCACCACACGCGCTTCTTTTTGTACCGACTCCTGAAGTTCCAGCATCATAACAATGGCTTCACGCACAATGACGCTCTTGAGACCCAGACCTTCAAACAAATCTTCCAGCTGGACCACGGTGGAATCGTAATTCTCTAACTCTACCCGGGCCTTTTCGGCGGCGTCCATGAGCCGCTGCGTGACGTCTTCATAAGTGGAAATATCTTCGTCCACCTGTCGCTGAAAGGTGTTGAGCAGAATGTCGTAAATTTCATCCCGGGCTGCCGGCGGCAGTTCAATGGCGTTTACCTTCTGGGGGGTAATGTTTAAGGTGTCGGCCTCGGGATTGTTGACCGTACTGGTGGCAATGTCGATGATTTGATGCTCAATCTCCAGAAACTCTGGTTCTTCTGAGTCATCTTCTGTGTCGTCACCGGCTTCAGAGTCTTCAGAAATGGTGTCCGTTTCATCGTCGATGTCGTCATCGGATTCTTCTGACCTTGTGGCTATTTCCGGAGCATCTTCTAAATCCGGGTCTTCTCCTAACTGCTCTCGCAGCTCCCGTTTTAAGCTCCACATGGCCTGAGGGCCCACCAGTTCAGCCTTTAGCACAATGTCTTCCAGGCTGAGGGTATAGTCCTTGACCTCGTTCACGGCGCCATAGGCCAGTTGAAAAGGTTTGGTGTCGTCTTTGAGCGAGTAACGACGAATGGTTTTGATCTGTCGCGCGTCAATGACACTAATGACGGGGGTAAAGGGCTCCGGGCTATTTAAGTACGTCATGATCATCACGTACTCGCCGCCGGGGGAAACGCTGAGCAAATCACAAGGGTCGCTGCTGTCGGCTTTGAAAAGATCGCCCTTGAGGGTGATGTCCTTTTCCGCTTCCCAGGTGCTGGTATTGACGTAATGCAGTCCTACATTGGGTTTAATACTTACCAAAAAGATGTGCTCGCCTGTGGGGGCCAGGGCCAGGTTGCCCAGAATACCCACGCCCACGCGCTGTCGCTCTACGTTGAGGGTGTCTAAATTGAGTTTAAACAGCCCCGCACTCTGGTTGTCGGTGATGTAGGCCAGGGTTTTGGCTTCGTCAATGGCTACATTCAGGGTGTTGGAGCTGCCCGCGGAGCGAATGCTGACGGGGTCTGAAAGTTCACCTGCGGCGGTATTAAGGATTCTTACAGTGCCCGCGCCCCGGTCGGTGACACAAAGGTATTTTCCAGTAGGAGATAAATAGAGATCAAAAGGGGTGCTTTCGGGCTTTCCTTTGTATACCCCGGCAAAGAGAGCGTGGCGAGACTGCCCCAGGTGTTCTGAATTCAGGCGGCCTTCGTTATACAGGTACACGCGGTCATCGGTGCTCACCAGACCGTAAGGTTCTGATAAGTCCCGATCAAAGGTTTCTAAACGGTTGCCGTCTTCGGTTTTGGCCAGCAGGGCGTGGGTGCCCCAGCCGTCCCAGTCCTCTACATCATAATCAGGAGTTTGTGGTGTTTGTAAACTGTACGTGGCCTTAACCGTACCCGTGGGGTGGTCTATTACCCGTAATTCACTGTTCTCTAAGTCAATCAGGTAAGCGGTTCCCGCAATTTTATGCTGATGGGTTTCAAAATCTGCTTGCTGGCGTTTAACAAGACTTTCGAGGGCATCTCGTTCCACCATCTGTCGCTCGATCAATGCGTCCTGAAGTAGTGCGTCCGTGATACTGGATTTTGCCATGGGTGCCTCGCAAGAAGTAGTATCTTTATTCTAACAGAGGGCATTAAAATTCCAGAAAAATTTAGTCCGTTTTTGCGTCGGATTTTTCCTCTTCGTAGGCTTCGGGGTAATACACTTCTTTAATGATGCTCCAAAAGCCTGTGGCAATGCCCATAAAGATCAGACCCAACATCCACCAGGGACTGGTTTGAAAGGTTTTGTCCAGATAATAGCCCAGTAGCATCCCGAAGATAACGGGCCCCACCATTTTATAAGCGGTATCCATGCCAAAACCCATACGTATTCTCCTGTTTCTCTGTTAAGATATGGTCAAGACTACCTCTAAGCGAGACTGATGATGAACCCACGCTATATTGTACCGCTGATACTGACTGCTTTGGGCCTTTCCCCCCTTACCGTAACGCATATGGCCACAGCCCAGAGCGATATGCCCGACATAACCCCGGAATATTTTCCCTCGGTAACGCCGCTGCCTGCCCGCAGTCCTTCGCCGCCTCCAGTTCCCACGGCAACCCCTCAGCCCCCCGTGTTTCCTTCTGTAAACCCTTCTATGATCCCCGATCCGCGCATGACCCGTCCGCCTGAGCTCATTGAAAAGCTGAATCAAAAAACCGAACTCCGTTTTTCGGTGCCCTCCATTACCGAAGGTCAGAACTTTCAACTTACTCTCGATCCCCAGGGCAACGTGAACTATCCCATCAAGGGGCAGGTGGTGTACAAAGACTATGATTACAAGCGCCACAAAGAGCACGAAGAAAAAGTCGCGTTTACCTTAACCGGCCCTGAGCCACAGAAGGTGGAACTGCACTTTCGCACTCCCGGCAAGAAAACCTTTCGCATAGAAACTGAGAACAATGTGCTGCCCGCCCGCAACGTGTTGGCTTACGTAAAGCCCTTTGAAGCAACCGTGTTCCCAAAGCCTGTTCAGCGCGACTGGAGCAGTAGCGCCAAAGACTGGCAGGTGCTGGTGAATTTACACCACAGTGCTTCACAGCGTCAGTATTATCAGATCATTCACAAGGGCGAAATTGTACAGCGACTGCTCACCTCCAGCGCCACGGCCAATAAAATCACGCCGCTGGGTAAGTTTAAACTGGGTATTAAGGCCGCATCGCCCAAATCTACCCTGTATGAGTCGGTGATGCCTTTCTGGACCACCATTAAAATTCCGGGGCACAGCTTTGAATACGGCAATCACGGGCTTACGGGTGAGTCGTACCTGTATTACCTGGGGCGCCCCGCTTCTCACGGCTGTTTGCGCTTGAGTAATAAATATGTCAAAGAAAATGGCGACTGGGTGAACATTGGCGGGGCCAAGTGGGTCTATGATCATGTACCGGTGGGTTCATCGATACAGATTTTTCGTCAGGCGGTGCAGCCCTTTGCTTTTGAAAACTACCGCAGCTGGGTTGCACAGGCCAGAAAGTAGGCTTTGTGTCTTCCTTTAAACCGCCTCTGCTCAAGCTCAGTCTCGTTCTGCTGCTGGCAGGATGTGCTGCCTCACAGCAGGCCCGTTCAACCCCGGCCATACCGGGCAGCGGCCTGCGTTTTGTGCCCCCGGAAGAACTGCGGGGCATTCCCCTGGCTGAATTGCCCTACGCCGGTTATGAGTTGCCCCGGCGCATGGATTTATCGCCGAAAATGCCCCCACCGGGCCACCAGCAACAGCAAAACTCCTGTGCCGCCTGGGCCACCGCTTATGCGGTCAAAACCTATCAGGAAAAAGTAGAGCTTCAGCACGCCTTAACAGACAAGGGAAAGCCCCGCTGGCAGCATATTTTTAGCCCGGCTTTTGTGTATAACCAGATCAATCAGGGCCGCGACGGCGGGGCCACGCTGGTGGATGCTCTGAACCTGTTGCGGGCCAGAGGCGCCATCTCCTGGGCAGATATGCCCTATTTGCCGGACAATATTACCCATTTGCCTTCGGCTGCCCAGCTCAAAAAAGCCCGCCAGTACCGCATTGCCTACTGGCGACAGGTGAATGTGGCGGACCCCATGGAATTGAAATCTCAGCTGCATGCGGGTTATCCAGTGATGGTGGGCGCGTTGATTGATGAAGGGTTTTACGGTTTACGCACGGACAGGCCCTGGCAAACTTACGACGGTTCACGGAAGCAAGGCCATGCCCTGGTTTTAGTGGGTTTTGACGACCACAAGCAGGCTTTTAAAGTCATGAACTCCTGGGGAAGAAACTGGGGCAAAAACGGCTATGGCTGGATCAGCTACCGTCAGTTCAGAAAAAGTGCCAGAGAAGCCTACGTGGCCAAAGACGCCTGGAACCAGCCTGTGGCAGCTATCGGGGGCATTGCGCAGCATCCGCCTCCACCCGCTGCGGTGCCGCTGATGAAACCCGCGGCTCCTCAGGAACCTGAGGATAAAAGCCGCGAAGAAACGGAAAAACTTCATCTGAGTGAAGCAGAGCCTAAAAAAGATCTGGATGAAGCGCCAAACGCCCAGGCTGCCCGCAAAAAGGGCAAACCAGGCAATGTCTCAAACGCTCCGGCACAGTCCGTGCAGTCTGTCCCCGAGGGATGGAACGTGAATCAGGTGCAATGGACGCCTCAGTTTTTAATCCTTGAGGGTTCCTTTCGACGCAAAACTAATACTGCCATCATGCACCCGGAAATCATTCTGCGCTTTTACAACGGCGACCAAAAAATAGCAGGAATTCTGCCCCGCTACCAGCAGCCCGATGGCCAGCTGGCAGCTCTGACTGCTTTAACGCCCGTGTCCGGCAACGCCTACCGCTGGAAAACCCGTATTCCCAGAGCCGCCTGGCCTGAAAGCCTCTCAGAAAAAAGTGTGTTTGATGCCGTGCTTTATAGCGATAAATTCGGGATTGCGAAAAGCGATATGTTTGGGCTTTTGGAAAAGTGAAAGCTGAATATTATTCTGCTTCATATTTGCGTTCTGATGCTTGCTGCTGTTTTGAGACTGAATTTTGCGCGTCTTCATTTGTCGGGTCCGGTAGTGTCTAGAACACAGGGGACTTCTAAAACGCTAGACATTATGTACAAGCAGGGTAAGTGGTATGCCTCAGTTGTATTTGACTGCGAACCCAAGCGCAAGCAGGAAGAGATCATGGGTTTCATTGGCTTGGACTGGGGGGTAGAAACCTTTGCTGCCCTGGCTCACGATAGCGGTGAGTATACCGCCATTCACAACGAATGTCACCTGAGAAATGAACTGGCTAAATTGAAGCAATTGCAGCGTGACTTGTCACGTAAAAAGCAGTTAGCGGTATTGCACGGCAAGATCGCTCGTAAACGTCATGAGTTCTTGCATCAGACCAGTGCTAAGTTGGTTAAAGAGAATAGCTTGATCGCTGTTGAAAAACTGAACGTCAAAGGAATGACCGCCAGTGGTGGCAGTTGGGCTCTAGCCGTAGGCGCAGGCACGAGCCGTACGAGTGGGGACAGCATAGCTACAGCACCAGTGGCATTTCATAGCATGTTGAAGTATTCATGCCCTTCAGGGTGCAAAGTGGAAGAGACTGGTACAAGATATATAGAAGTGCCGACGCGCAAGGTGGCGTGGCGGAGTGTCCCCCGTTTTACTCACACCTTCTTCAAGCTACTTCCCCAAATACTCCCGTGCCTTCTCCACCTCAGTGGTAGACCCAATATATATCGGAGCCCGCTGGTGAATTTCCGTCAGCTCCATATCTAAAATCTTGCCAACCCCATTGGTGGCCGTGCCCCCCGCCTGTTCAGCAATAAAAGCCAGCGGATACAGCTCAAATAGCAGCCGCAGTTTGCCTTCGGGCTGTTTCATCAAACCCGGATAAGAAAACATGCCCCCGCCCTTCATCAAAATCTGATTAAAGTCGGGTACTAAGCCCCCGCTGTACCGCAGCTTATACCCGGTGGAAATCAAGTCATCAATATACTGGCGATGCTCAGGCGTCCAGTCCGTGCGCAAACCACCGGGGCTATAAATTTTGCCTTCCGGCTGCATACGAATGTTTTTTTGAGAAAGCACAAATTCCCCTTCGGGATTCAACACAAATTCGTGAACCCCGGAGCCGGAGGTATACACCAGCGTGGTGAGCGGACCGTAAAGAATATACAGGGCAGCCACAATATGTCGTCCGGAATCAATCAATTTTTCGCAGCGGTGAATACCCACAATGGTGCCTACCGCCAGGTTCACGTCAATCAAAGACGAACCGTCGAGCGGATCCACGGACACCGAGTATTTGGGCGACGGATGGTCTGTTTTAATGACGCTTTCCTGTTCTTCTGAAGCGTACTCCGCCACGTATTCCAGTGCAGTGACC
>CAYFGW010000180.1:0-10654 GCA_964342365.1 uncultured Candidatus Sericytochromatia bacterium
TGTTCAGCGGGGGTGGCGCTTCGGGCGGTAACTTCTGCCACAAAAAAAGTGCTGAGTTTATGCACCCCGCCTGAATCACCCCGGGTGTACAGGTATTCACTGGCCTGCCCGAGGCGGATCACAATATCCGAATTCCAGGCGGTTTCTTCAAGGATTTCTCGCTGTAGCGCGGTTTCGGGGTTTTCTCCCTGCTCAATGCCACCACCGGGCAAAAAGTATCCGTGAGGCAGAGTGATACGTGCCAATAGCCCTTCTTTATTGAGCAAAAGTCCGTAAGCGCCGGGGCGTTGCCGATACTTCACACCGGGCACATAATTGCCAAAACGAGGAATAAGAGAAAGAGGTGAATCAGCCATGGTCCTTCAATTTTACCTGATTTTCACAGGGGGTGTTTTGCGCAAAGCAATTCAGGTTATCTATGGTGGTGCGAGCGATAGCCTCCAGGGCGTCTCGCGTAAAAAAGGCCTGATGCCCCGTCACGAGCACATTAGGAAAGGTCAGCAAACGGCTAAAGACATCGTCCTGAATCACCTGACCCGATAAATCTTCAAAAAACAAATCCCCTTCTTCTTCATACACATCCAACCCCAGATAACCCACCTGCCCAGATTTTAGCCCCTGAATCACAGCGGGGGTATCTACCAGTCCTCCCCGACTGGTATTGATCAGCATAAAACCGGGGCGGGTGCGCGCAAGACTGTCTGCATTGATCAAATGGTGGGTATCCGGAGTCAAAGGACAGTGCAGGGTCACAATGTCTGAATCCGCCAGCAGCGTTTCTAAAGACACGTATTCACAGCCCATGGATTCGCATTCCGTGCTGGGTTGCGGATCGTAAGTGAGCACCCGGCAGCCGAAGCCCCGCAAGATTCTGGCCACACAAATACCGATTTTTCCCGTGCCCACTACACCTGCGGTGAGTCCATGTAAATCAAAACCCAGCAACCCCTGCAGCGCAAAATTGCCTTCCCTGACCCGGTTATAAGCACGGTGCAGTTGACGATTTAAACCCAGAATTAGCGCCAGGGTATGTTCGGCCACCGCATGGGGAGAATAAGCGGGCACCCGGGCAATGGTCAGATCCAGTTCTTCGGCAGCCTTTAAGTCCACGTGGTTAAAGCCGGCCGATCGCAAAGCCACACCTTTAACACCGTATGCCGCCAGCTGAGTGAGCGTTTCTCGATCTAAAACGTCATTAACAAAAGCGCAGACTGCATCACTTTCACTGGCCAGGGCAACGGTTTTGGCGTTGAGATGATGCTCAAAAAAAGTCAGTTCATGCAACGGATTGCCCTCGGCATCCACATTGGCTTTCTGAAGATGCACCTTATCGTAAGGCTGGGTACTGAAAATACTGACTTTCATAATCTATTTCTCACTTTTTAGGATTCTCACTTTACTCGGAGATTAGCGTATACTGAGTAAAGTATGCGTATACCTCTATTTTACCTCTTTATGGGCACATCCCTTTTACTGGGGGCCTGCCGTCAGCCTTATCCAGTGTCTCCAGTGCCACAACGGGACACCATTTTTGCGGCCTCTCAATCCGCCACTGCGAAAGGTCACTGGTACGGGTCACTATCGCCAGAACTTCAGGCATACTATGCCCCTGTGAAAGATCTTCAGGGACGCGCCCTCTTTGAAGCGCTAAGCGAGCGCATTCGCGCCACTCAGGTGCTGAATTATGGTGAAGCCACCGCTTTTTTATACACCCGGGCCGATCAGCGCCAGCAGGGGCGGCAAAGTCAGGTGCGGGCCGTTTACTCCGGTATCTGGATCACCGGCGACGGCAGCAGCGGTCACAAATACAAAGAAGACGGCGATGCCAACAGGGATGGCAAAAAGGGCGATGGCATCAACTGCGAACACACCTGGCCTCAGGGGTTCTTTAATAAACAAGAGCCCATGCGTTCAGATATGCACCATCTTTTTCCGACGCTGACCACGCCCAACACGCGCCGTTCTCATTACCCTTTGGACAATGTGGGCAGCCATCCTGTAACTTATGCCACGGGCAGTGGCTCCCAACTGGCGCGCGTCTCGTCCTATACGCATATTTTTGAACCCAACGATCGGCAAAAAGGCGACAGTGCCCGCGCTCTGCTCTATTTTTATCTGCGTTATCATAAAGAAAATATCCGCCAGAACGATTATCGGGCCGACTTCTTTTTGCCCCGCTTAAACACTTATCGCCAGTGGATGCAGCAAGATCTCCCTGATGCGGTAGAGAAAAGCCGACACGAAAAAATTGCCCTGAAACAGGGCAATCGCAATCCGTTTGTAGATATTCCCAATCTGTTAGACATTCTGGGAACGGCGGCTTTCACGGCCACCGAATCCCAATTTGCACGTCAGAACCGCTAGGCCCTGACGGTGGCCCTTTGTTGCTCCCACCGTCGGGTCTGAGCTTCTACCTGCTGATACAGTCTGGGCCGTTCTTCACCAAAGTTCACGTGGAAGATTCCGCAAATCATGCAGTAATCTACTTCCAGGGCTTTTCCAGGTTTACTTTTCTCTGCGGTACAAATTGAACAGGTTTTCATCGTGGCCCTCCCGGACGCTGGTGCTGATTGACCAGTCGTTTTTGTTTTTTTGATCATAACACACGAAAACCTTTTCGTGAAAAATTTAGCATCATTAAATTAGCGCGTATTCATTGATTATTTCTATACATACCGGACTTAACACGCGAAAAAACCCCGTTGTGGTAAGCATAACGGGGTTCTAAGCCTTCAGTCCTGAAGGTTTATTATAGAAAATTAGAAAGAGAAGTTATAGGGATCGGGGCCAAAACGATGGGCTTTTTCTAAAGCATCGATGCGATCAATATCACCGGCGGCCAGCTCAAAATCAAACACGTTAAAGTTTTCTTGAATGCGCCCCTGATTGGTGGACTTGGGAATCGTGACGACTTCCTTTTGAATATTCCAACGCAGAATAATCTGGGCGTTAGATTTACCGTACTTTTGAGCCAGTTCTGTGAGCACCGGTTCATCGTTCATATTTCCCTGCATTAAAGGGCTCCAGGCTTCCACCAGAATGCCCTCTTTGCGGCATAGATCCACCGTATCTCGCTGTTGTAAGTAGGGGTGGTATTCAATTTGATTGAGCATGGGCTTGATGCTGGCCCCTTCCATCAAATCTTCCAAATGCTCCGGCATAAAATTAGAAACGCCAATGGCTCTGGCACGACCCTGTTCATAAAAGCGTTCAAAATGCTTCCAGGCGGATTTATACTTTCCAGCCACGGGCCAGTGAATCAAAAGCAGATCCACGTAGTCCTGCTCCAGACGTTTCAACGATGCTTCAAAAGCAGCTTCTACATTGTCGTTGCGCAGTTCTTCATTCCAAATTTTGGTGGTCAAAAAAATGTCGCCCCGGGGCACGTCGCTCTGGTTGATGGCTTTGCCCACGCCTTCTTCATTGCCGTAGATAGCGGCGGTGTCAATGCTGCGATAACCGGTGTCCAGCGCCCACTGAATGGCGTTTTGGACTTCATTGCCGTCGTCGGCTTTCCATACGCCCAATCCCAGAGCGGGAATGGATTTATCATTGGCGAGTGTAAGTGTCTTCATAAAAATGTCCTTTTTTTTGAGGATACCTCAGGACATACTTAAATACATGTTTCAAAGTTGGCCCGACTGTCCCAGCAGCAATTCCATGGCCGGAGAATCTAGCTCCTGTAGCGAATGCCCCATCAAAAAATCCCGGGCCTTGAGAATGACATCACGCTTGCGCAGCACACGGTAATGTCCGGCCCCCTGCGTGGTGAGCACTTCTGCGTGAGGTAACCGGGTTTTCAAATGCTGCTGAGCAGACCAGGGCACTTCTTTATCATCGAGATCGTGAATCAGTAGAGCAGGTTGTGTCAGCTCAGCGATGCGTGTCAGCGGTTGAAAATCTTGCAGTTTGACACCAAAACGCTGTTCGAGCAATTGCCAGATTTTACGAATACTGCGCTGCCTTAAGCCCATTTTCCCCATGGATGTTTCCATCACCGCAAAAATATCCGCCGGGGCATTTAAGGTGATCACTCGTTGTATGGGAAGCCCCTGAGCAGCTGCCACAATCACCGCCGCGCCGCCGAGAGAGTGCCCCACCACCCCATGAGCGGGGCCGTGTGCTTCTATAATCGCTTCCAGGCTCTGGATAATTTGTACCAGAGAGCCGGTTTTGCCCTCAGAACTCCCGTGCCCGGGTGCATCAAAGAGCGTGACGGTGAAACCCGCTTCGGTGAGCAAATCCACCCAGTGATAAAACTGTCCGCCGCGCCCCGACCAGCCGTGGGTGAGAATAATCCGTGGCCCGGTGCCCCAGTGCCATACTTTAATAACATCTTGCCCCACCCGCAAAACCTCCTGGCGGGCACGGGCTAGCACCTTCCGTTCGTTGGCGGTACGACGATAATGCTGCGGGGTCAAAAACAGACTTTCCCCCCATCGGGCTGCCTGAGACGGGAACAGGCGGTCGCTCACCGTCAGGCCCGTTTTAATGCTTAGCAAAACACCCTTTAAAACGAACGTACGTGCTTTTCTAAATATTTTAAAAGAGGATAATTTCATCGGGTTTCTCCCTGAAGGGTTAAACGCTTCACAAAGCGCTGAAAATTTTTGCGGGCTCTGGCCTCTGCCAAAGGGTCTTTCATGAGTCGGTTGTAAAAATGAAAAGATAGAATAAAGCCGTAGAGTTCCTGTGCACCCGCAGCCGGATCGTACTCCGGATCAAAACCGTGGGACTGTTGACCCAGTTGGATCGTTCGCTCAAGCACGTCTATCAGCTGCTGTTGAGTTTGCACCAGCTTATCTCTGACGGGACCAGGTTGATCATCTAACTCCATGGCGGCCGCCATAAAAGGACACCCTTTGCGTTCAGAGTCTTTACTGCTGGCCCAGTGAAGCCATTTCATAAATAAGTGTTCCAGACGTTGAACACCGCGAGGCGCTTTCAAAGCAGGCTTCACCACCTCACGGGTAAACTGTTCTGTTACAGTTTCCAGAATTTGAATTTGCAAATCAGTTTTAGAAGTAAAATGGCCAAATAAACCGCTTTTAGACAAATCCAGTTCTCTGGCCAGTTGCCCAATACTCAGTCCATCAAGGCCCACTTCACTGGCACGAGCTACAGCGTGATTCAAAATTAAAGTGCGAGTTGCCGTTCCTTTTTTCATGCCCCTAGCATACACGAACGTTCGTGCTTTTTTCAAGAGTGTACCTCTGTGTTTCATCGGGAACAAATATGAGCTATGATAACTCCAACGCTATCGGAAAACTCTTCAGAAAAGCAGGTTCACCATGACGCCCAATTTAACCTCTCGACGTTTTATGTTGCGCGCTTTTCAGAAAGCGGATCTCGCTATTTTTGCCGCCTATAGAAACCGTCCTGAGGTGGCCCGGTATCAAAGCTGGAGTCATTACAGCGAAGAAGACGCTGAGCGTTTATACCATCACATGGACTATGCCCTGTTCGGGACGCCCGGCAAATGGTTCCAACTGGCCATTGCCGAAAAATATGAAAATATCCTCTGGGGAGACCTGGCACTGCACTTTGTGGATGAGCAGCAGGTGGAAATCGGCTTTACGGTGGCCCCGGAATATCAGCAAAAGGGCGTGGCTACAGAGGCTGTACAAACCCTTTTGCGTCATTTGTTTGAGCATCGCAAGACCCATCGCGTGAGGGCACGTACGGACACACGCAATACGGCCTGCTGTGGTCTATTGGAAAAAATCGGGTTCCGCCGGGAGGCCCATCATCGGGAAAACATTTTTTTTAAAGGCCAGTGGGGCGATGAGTACGTGTACGCGCTGCTGCGCTCAGAGTGGACCTGACATTTTTAGACCTGACCCTTTACTTTTATTTTTTAATATGCTAGATTACTAGCAAGCTAGCAAAAAGGATAAAAAACATGCATGCCGCTATTTTTGCCCTCAAACGCGCCTATTTGAGCACTCAGCACTATGTGCAACAGCAGCTGGTGGAATTTGATTTAACTCCGGCTCAGCTAGATATTCTGATTTTTTTATGTGGAAACGCAAACTGTGGCCAGAAGCATATTGAAACGGTATTTGGCATTCGTTCCGCCACCCTGGCTCGCTTACTCACCACCATGGAGAAACGAGAGTTAATTGTCAGAACCGCCGATGCTGCTGACAGTCGACAAAAAAACGTCGCCTTAACGCCCCGGGGTAAATTACTCGTAGATGAGGTGCGTCAGGCAAAAAATGAGGCCCTGACCCAACGCTTTTTTGCTCATTTCTCAGACGAAGAGACACAACAGCTGGAGTATTTACTCAAGCGCGTGGCTAAAAATATGGGGGACACCAGTCAAAATTTTTGGTAAGCCCCCTGGCTTATATTTTTTCACCAAACGCTAGCATGCTAGCAAAAAAAGGGAGTTCAATGATGAAGAAAATGATTCGCATTCTTGTGACAGGAGCGACCGGACAACAGGGCTCAGCAGTCATCCGGCATTTACAGCGTCACAAACAATTTGAGATCTATGCTTTAACACGCAACGTCCATAGTCCAAAGGCGCAGACCATCGTTCAAACAACTCAACAAAACATTCGCCTGGTAGAAGGTAACCTGAACGATGCCGACAGTTTGATTCCCATCTTAAAAGGCATAGACGGTGTTTTTTCGGTACAAAATTACTGGGAAGGCGGGGCCGCCACGGAAAAACAACAGGCCAGGAATTTGCTGAGCGCCGCTCTCAAAAATAAGGTTCAACTTTTTGTGCAGTCCACCATGGCTGACGGTGTCCAGCCCCCTCATCAGGTGGAGCACTTTATGTCCAAGTTTGACATTGAAACCGAACTCAGACAAAGCGGTATTCCTTACGTCCTTGCAGGAACGGTGACCTTTACAGACAACTTCCTGAATCCCGCAATGGGAGGACGTTGGACATTGCCCTTTGTCTCTTCCATCCTCCATGCCAGAGACGCTTATCCCATGCTCACGGTAGACGATCTGGGAGCTTTTGTGGCGGCGATTTTTCTGGCCCCCCGTAAGTACAGCGGTCAAAAGTTTAATCTTGTCAGCGACATATTGACCCTTGAAGACATTCGCCACACCTACCACAGTGTCACCTCACGGCGGCTACAGCGCTGGCGGTTTCCCCGCTTTTTGACCCGTCGCCTCAATCCGGAGTTTGTGAGACAACTGGAGTGGCAAAAGGCGGGCAATTGGCAAAAACTTCGGCCCCTTCACACCCTGTCAGGCCGACACCAGCAAACCTCTTTCAAGCAATATCTGCAACAACACGCACCGAAAGGCTTTTAAACCATGAACGCATTGAAGACCACCGATTTTTTTGAGAGTGCGCTGGGGCGCATTGGTTACCACAAAACGTCGAACTCGCCCACAGGTCACGTTCCGCTGGTGTTTTTGCACGGCGTATTTCTGGACAAAAGCCTGTGGCAACATCTACAAGATGCGGTGACCGATCGCTTATGTGTGTATGTGGATATGCCTGGACATGGTGATAGTGGTCCCACTCCCGGCCCGTGGCATCTGGAAGACTGCGTGACGTTACTGATGGACCTTTTAGATGAACTGAAATTAGAGAAAGTGGGACTGGTGGGACAATCCTGGGGCAGCATGGTGGGACTGCGAGCAGCACACCGCTACCCCGAACGCTTTGAGCGGCTTTTGTTGTGTAATACACCCACCGGTCCGGTCAGCGGACGCCAGCGCCTGGGATTCAAGTTACAGCAAATGATCAGCCCCCTGAAGGGCTTTTACGGAGCTCAGGCCGCCAAAAGCCTCTATGCCCCCCAATCCCTGGCCAAACATCCCGAATGGTCATATCAAATGCGGGAACGGCTCAAAAAGCACGATTATAGGGAGATTCAGCGTACTCTACAGGCGGTCATTTTGGACGCCGAAGACAGCTCAGCACTGAGCCAGAACGTCAAAGTGCCCATTATGGCCCTGCGGGGAGAACAGGATTATGTGGCACCCCTTCAGGGTGCAGAAAATAAAGTGGTGCCGGGCGGACATATTAGCCCCCATGAAGCACCTGAAGCTTTAAAAATAGCGATGCGAAGCTGGTTACTAGCTGAAAAGGAACCAACTGATAATTCATTATCTTAAAACAAGTAAAAAAAGCAAAAAATTAAAAACGGATTCTCTTTATAAGACATTGCCCATTTTCAGTATTAAAAAACGCTCAAAATAAAAATACCTGACGAACATTAAGATAACTATACAACGTAATTAAAAACTTACTGCTTGACACTACCTTTTAAAACTCTTTATAACGAACGTAATTCGGAGGTATTTATATGCAACGTCGTGTCAGGCAGGCTTATGCGCTTATGCGAAAAAGCCACGTCTGGATCAGCTTTTTTATTGCCATTCCCATTGTGATCACACTGGCTACGGGAGTGCTTTTAATGCAGCGCGGAAACTTCACTTTTATTCAGCCCAAAAGCGTCAAAGGCAGCGCACCCTACAGTGCTCCAGCGGTTAGCGTGGAAGCTGTGCTTCCCATTTTGCAGGGCGTACCGGAAGCCGAAGTCAAAGACTGGAAAGACGTCAGTAAACTCACCTTCAGTCCTTCAAAGGGTATGTACCAGGCACGCTTGAAAAACCGTTACCAGGTGCAAATTGACGCCCAAAACGCCAGCGTTCTCGACGTGGCTTACCGCCGTACGGGATTTTTAATTGAACTACATCAGGGCTCCTACTTTTCTAAAACCGTCATGGCCTGGGTATTTTTCCCTGCCAGCGTGGGGTTATTTCTGCTCTGGCTCACCGGTATGTATATGATGGGCCACAAAATCTATTTGTTTGTCAAAAGAAAGAAGAAAAAAGCACATGTCTAATAAAACCCAACCCAATAAAACCATGTTTGAAAAAAGCCACTGGAACTCGGAGTCCTTTCACTTTGGCTTAGAATCAGAGTATTTGCTGGTGGATAGCAAAACCTATGCTCCGCTCTGGCATAAGGAACTAGACTTTCACACCCTGAACAACGCCATGGAAAAAATTTCTCTGGTGGGCATTCCTGAAATGGGCGGTAATGAGTTAGAACTCCCCCACACCAGCAATTCTCCCTATGTGATTGAGGGCTATCATTTACATGATGACCACGGCGTAGCTCAGAACATTTTGCCCAAGGGCATGGAAATTCGCACGCCCGTGTGTGAAAGTTTGCCAGAATGCCTGGACACCTTCAAAACCCTGTATGAACGCATGGAAGAAGCTTTAGACACCCTGTCTTATCGGGCGGTGGCGCTCTCTTATCACCCCATTGAAACAGAGTTTTACGGCGAACGGGAACACCGGCGTCACGACTTCTGGCAATGGGCCATGCAGGCTATGCTTACCTTTGGACCGGATATAAACGTGAGCGTACCGGTGGAAGTGAGTGAGCGCATGGATTTAGAAGATCTTCATAAAAAAATCAACTATTACGCTCCCGCCATGACGGCTTTTAGCCTGGCTTCTCCTTTTTACGCCGGAGACATCTGGAAAGTGCGCGGCAAGGTGTGCAAGTCTTTCCGCACCCATCGTCGCAGCACCTACGCGCCCGCGGTGGAAATGCACCCCAACGAGCATTATCGTTTTGAGTTTAAACCTTTTGAAATGACGAATCGTCTCAGCGATTTTGAAAACTACTTTTTGCTGTTTTTGACGCTGCTGCTTGATGACCGCTTAGAAGGGCGCGCCAGCGATCAAATGCGCATTTATGATCTGGGGGCCGTGGCCCGCCACGGATTCGACGCAGATACGGTGTCCACACGAGCCGATGAGCTACTGAAAAGCGCCCAGAAAACCCTGCCCGAATGGGGATTTGATCCCAAACCCTTACGTTCTTTTGAAGAACGAGCGTATTTTCACTATTCCCCGGCGGACGATATGCTGATTCAATATGTAGAGGGCAACCGCGATATTGCCCACGTGCTCAAACAAAGAAGCCGTCTTGAAGTCTGAGCGTTAAAGCATGAGTGAACATTTTGCGCTGTCCTACTGGCAAATTGGCCTGACGTCGCTGCTCCTGGGCGCTCAGATGGTGCTGTCCCTGCTGCTGGATCTTAAACTCATTCGCAGCATTGCACTGGCGGGAACCCGTATGGTGATTCAACTGAGTCTGGTGGGTCTGGTGCTCACCCAGGTGTTTCAGTGGCAGAATTTCTGGGGTGTGTTTGGCCTACTCAGCGTCATGACGGTCATCGCCGGGCACACGGCGGTGTCTCGCGTCAAGCACCGCTACCCCGGCATTTATCGCAACGCCATTCTCGGTATTTTTCTGAGCAGCTGGCTCACCACCACCTATTTTATTGGCATGGTCAACACCCCCGACCCCTGGTATCTGCCCGCATATATTATTCCATTGCTGGGCATGGTGCTGGGCAACGGCATTAGCGGTATTGCTCTGGGTTTAGAGCGTTTTTTGTCCAATGTAGAAGACCAGCAGGAAGACATCCAGGCTCGCCTGGCGCTGGGGGCCACCCGCTGGGAAGCGATGTCTCCGGTGTTCCGCAACGCCTTACAAACCGGATTAACGCCGATTATTAATAGCATGATGGCAGCAGGACTCGTGAGTTTACCGGGCATGATGACCGGCCAGATCCTGGGAGGTGTGGCCCCCCAACAGGCGGTGAATTATCAGATTGTGATTCTGATGCTCATTTCCACCAGCACTGCCTTT
>CAYFGW010000181.1:0-8532 GCA_964342365.1 uncultured Candidatus Sericytochromatia bacterium
TCAAGCACCAGAGATTCCATATCTGTCAGGAAAAGATTTCCGTGAATATGTGCCTCTATGTAGTGGTTCAGAGGGTCGAGTAGGTCCTTTTGGTCGCTTTCTGCCAGAGCGATCACCTGATCCAGCGCCGTATGATCTTCGATGCGCTCTGGCTCAAACACGCTATCCGGGTAACAAAACGTTGACCGCTGTGTTATTTCAGGCTTTAAACGAAAAAAAGCACAGCCAAAACGAGGAGACGCCCCTGTTTCAAGATGTTTATAATTCAGGGCACCATACTTGGGACGCTCCGAGGACGGCGTCTGATCGTAAGCCCCGCAAAAAAGACGTTGTTCCCAGTGCCAGCGCTTTCCCTGAGGATGAGCCGTTAAGCCACCGTTGCTCGTCCCCGTTTCAAACTGAGATTTCCAACACTTGTCTTTAGCAATGGAAACCAGCAGCGGCAAGCCCTTTGGGGTGTATCGTCCGGGCTGAAAATTAATGGTAATTGTGAGCGGCACAGCTCAGGCGGCCGTGGGGTATTCCACGCCAAACTGGGCCATAAACTTATAAATGGTGTCGCGAATTTCGCCGTAGGTGCTCAACTGACGCAGGGCAGACTTGAGGTGTTTTACGTTGCGCACGCCCTTGAGATAATTGCCGTAGTGCTTACCCATTTCCAGCGAGCCGCGGCGCTCCCCTTTAAGCTGAATGGAAAGATCCAGATGCTCCAGCAAAATTTCCACCCGTTCTTCTAAGGTGGGGTCGGGCAAATGTTCTCCCGTGGCCAGATAGTGCTTGGTTTGTTCAAAAATCCAGGGACGACCGTAGGCACCGCGACCAATCATCACGCCGTCCACGCCCGCCACTTCTAGCATGCGTTTGGCATCTTCAGGAGAGGTCACGTCTCCATTACCAATCACCGGAATAGATACCGCGCGCTTGGCTTCACCGATTTTTTCCCAGTCGGCCACACCCTTAAATTTTTGGGAACGGGTGCGCCCGTGGATGGTAAGGGCCTGAATGCCGCATTTTTCGAGCATTTGCGCAATTTCAATCACGTTCATCTGATCATGACACCAGCCCAGACGGGTTTTTGCGGTCACGGGCAAATCCACGGCGTTGATCACACCGCGAGTAATGGCTTCCATCAGATCAGGCGTTCGCATCAAGCCTGACCCGGCCCCCTTGCCCGCCACGTGCTTACTGGGACAACCAAAGTTAATATCCAGCAAATCCGGCTGAGCCTGCTCGGCTATTTTGGCCGCCTGCACCATGCTTTCTACCCGGTTGCCGTAAATTTGAATTCCAATGGGGCGCTCTTCGTCTAAAAGTTTGAGCTTGGCAATGGCCTTTTTGATGTCGCGAATCAGGCCCTCAGAGGACACAAATTCTGTGTACACCACATCGGCTCCCCGGCGCTTACACACCAGACGAAAGGCCAGATCCGTAACGTCTTCCATGGGGGCTAGCACAATGGGAACATGATCAAATTTGAGATGAGCAAGATACATAAAACAATTCCTGAAACGGTGAAGTTGTTTCTATTATGCCCTAACGTCTACAGGAGATTAAAGCAGACTTTTATAAAAATTTGACACAAAATCCGTAATTTTTAAATATATCACCCTCTAAAGTGCTATTACAGAATCCAATGAGGAGACACAACAAATGAAAATTTTAAACACCAAAACAATGATGGCAGTATTGCTGGCGGCAGGTTTAAGTGCCTGTAACACTGCTGACAATAACGACGGTGACACCACCAAAGTATCTAAGAACACCACCTACGAAACCAAAGTGGAAAAAGGTTCCGGCGACAATTACACCGCCAACACGACTCGCGAAGGCGCTACCGCTACCGTAACCCACGTAGACTCTGATCATAACGATATGGACCACGCCATGGATAAAGCTGCTCACAAAGCAGGTCACATGGCAGACAAAGCAGGCAACGCCATGGGGAATATGGCAGATAAAGCCGGACACATGGCGGACAAGGCTGGTAATAAAGTGGCCAACGCCGTTGACAATATGACCACAGAAGGAACCACCGTTGTGGCCCTGACAGAAACTGACCCTCGTTTTTCTAAATTAAACGAGCTCATTGTGGCTGCCGGATTAGCAGAAACCCTTAACAGTGGTGAATACACCGTGTTTGCACCGACCAATGCCGCTTTTTCAGCAGTGCCCAAAGCCACCATGGACAAACTGGCCAAAAACCAGGACAAGCTGAAAGAAGTGCTCATGTATCACGTGGTGTCTAACAAAGTACCCGCTAAAAAAGTGGTCACTATGACCGAAGCACAACCTCTGAGAAGCGGTGCGGGCATTGTGATTGCTCCACAACAAGACGGTGTGGTGATGTTAAATAACAAAACCCGCGTGGTAGAAACAGATATTATGGCAGACAACGGCGTGGTACACGTCATTGATAGCGTGCTGATTCCTTCAGACCTGACCCTCTAAACACGCTCTAATTTCTTTTACCCCATCTGAATATTGACGAAGGTTGTGTCCTAAAAACAAAGGGCACAACCTCTTTTTTGTGCTTTAAGTCCTTGTTTTTTGTTAAGCATTGCCCCTACAATCAAGAGGACGAAATACGAATAGACTTCTCTCTGTATTAGGTGTTCGCAGAGAGAAGTCATGATTCGGTTTTTGGAAAAACCTTCATGTTTCCGCTCAAAAGTACTTTCTCTGCTCTGCTTATCTCCATCCCCCTGACCTTGCCCGTCCGGGCACTTTCTCAATCCGATACCCGCCATTTATTAGAACGCACCGCTTTTGGCGGCTCTCCCCGACTGCAACAGCATCTGATGTTAAGCGGACGCCATGAGTCAGTGAGATACCTCTTAAATAAGCAGGCCCGACGCTCGCCTTTGCCCAGATTTTCTAAATATGTGCCTCTGAAAAACATGTCAGGCATGGCTAAAAAAGAACGCAGGCAGCAATTAAGAAAGGAAGCACGGGAACTCAAATTCTGGTGGCTAAGACAAATGTACGGCAGTGATGCGCCGCTGCGAGAAGTTATGGCACTGTTCTGGCATAACCATTTCACCTCTTCTCTCAAAAAAGTGCGGCGGCCTGAACTCATGGCCCGCCAGAATGACCTGTTTTACGAACACGGCATGGGCAATTTTAAAACCTTGCTATATGCGGTGGCCAAAGATCCCGCCATGCTGATTTATCTGGACGGTCGCGCCAACCGCAAAAACAAACCCAACGAAAACTTTGCCCGGGAACTACTGGAGTTGTTTACTCTGGGAGAAGGACATTACAGCGAAACCGATGTGCAGGCTGCCGCAAGGGCATTCACCGGCTGGAGCACAAATCGAGAGGGAAAATTTATCTTTCGCCGTCGCCAACACGATACGGGACAAAAAACCTTTCTGGGTCAAACGGGACCGTGGAAAGGCGAAGATATTTTGCGTATTCTCTTAGAACAACCGCAGACCGCCCGTTGGATCACCACCCGTCTCTGGCTCCACTTTATTTCTCCCACCCCCGAGCCAAAACAAATCAATCTCTGGGCCAAAGACTTTCAAACCCACTGGAATATTCAAAGGCTGCTTCAGCAAATGTTGAGCAGTGACGCCTTTTGGGAGCCAGCACACCGCTACACGCTGGTGAAGTCTCCCGTGGAACTGACCCTGAACACAATGCACCACAAGGGTTTTTCAAAGCCACAAAAAGCACCCTGGAAAAAAATCTGGCGATGGCAAAAAAACTGGGGGCAGGATATTTTTGATCCGCCCAACGTCAAAGGCTGGCCCACAGGGTTAGCGTGGCTCGACAGTCAACGGCTGTCTCAGCGGCAGCAGTGGACAAAACATTTTGGCGGTATTTCTGAGGATCGGTTTCAGCTCAAATGACCATGGATCGCGCCCACTTTTTAAGACTGATGGCTCTGGGCAGCCTGGGAATTTCTCTGGCGCCTGCGGCCTTTTTACGGGCACTGGCAACGTCATCCCCGCAGCGAAAGCTTGTGCTTATAGAACTTCAGGGGGGCAATGATGGTCTGAATACCCTGATTCCCTTTACGGATTCCCGGTATTATCAGCTGCGGCCCAAACTGGCCATTCCCAAAGAGAAGGTGCTACCGCTCAGCAAAAATCAGGGGGTGCACCCGGCCATGGCATCCCTGCTGCCCTACTGGAAAAAAGGGCAGTGGGCCTGGATTAACGGTGTGGGCTACCCCAATCCCAACCGCTCCCACTTTCGCTCCATTGAAATCTGGGAAACCGCCTCCACCGGTTACAGGCGGCAAGGGTGGCTGGAAGCTCCCCTGAAACAACGCAAAGATCGTGCTCAATTCCCGCTGGACGGTGTTCTGGCCAGAGCAGACACTTCCGGCCCCTTCGCAGGACAAGCGCTGAGCGTGTTGAGCACTGCCGATGTTTTTCGCTTTTCCCGACAGCGAGGCCCTGCCGCCCCCCGCGCGCAGACTTCCTCAGGGAACAACGCTCTGGCGCATATTCAGCAGTTGACGCGACAAAAACAACAGCTGCAACGTCAGGTGTTTGACCATATGCAGCAGCAAACCCAACGGTTTAAAACCTGGCGTTCTGGCTTTCCGCGCACTCCCATCGGTAGAGAACTTGCGGACGTGGCCTGCTGTATACTCACAGAGCTGCCCGCTCCCGTGTACAAGGTGACCCTCAAGGGATTCGATACCCACCGCGGTCAGGCGCGCACCCACTGGAGATTGCTCAAAGACTTAAGTGAAGCACTGAGTGCCTTTGCCCATCTTCTGGAAACCGAAAAGCAGTGGGACCAGACGCTGGTGATGAGCTATTCGGAGTTTGGCCGCCGCCCCGCGGAAAACGGCAGTGGCGGCACCGACCACGGCACGGCGGCGCCGCACTTTGTGCTGGGTGGTCGCGTGGCGGGAGGTTTGTACGGTTCTGTGCCCGATTTAAAGCCTATTCAGCATACCCGTGACAATCTGAACTACGCCGTGGATTTTCGACAGCTTTATCGCACGGTCATTGAACACTGGTGGCAACAATCGGTGCCTTCAGAATATGCAGCTTACGAAAGCCTTTCTTTCATCCGCTGATCTTTTTTGGCCTGTTCTAGCCAGGGGCCCTGAATCATCGACGCCAGGGCCGTGCGCGACAGCCGACGTACAAAAGCATAAATATCCAGGTTCATGGCCTTCGCCGCCGCAAAAGGGTCCCAGTCATGCTGCTGCAAGTGACGATAATACCAGGCTTCTTTGACCTGCTTTTGACTCAGCCAGAAAACGTTAAGATATGCCAGACGCGCCTCAGAAAAAATAATCTCTCCCGCAAAGCCCGTCTGCCCGTACTCAAGGGGACCCATAAAACTGTGAAGTTCATATTCCCGATAGCGGTACAGACGCTGCAAGAGCACTTCCGTATCAAACAGTTCTGAAGACATGTACAGATGAAAATCTTTGATGTCCGACAGGTGGCTTTCCAAAGCCTGCCCCAGGGCTGCCAGAGAATCTACATTTTCGCCCACGTCAGGCAAAAGCAAGGGCAGATCGCGATAATGATGGGACCACCAGAATAATTCCTGACCGTAATAGTCGTGGAGCAACAAGGTATGCAAACGGCGGTAGTCCTGAGGGTGGGGATAGACCACGGCATTGATCAAACGGTCGTCTAAAAAAAGCAGCATGCCCACCTGATTTTTGTAAATCTCAAACTGCCGCAGGGCGGTTTCCAGATCATAAAAGTACGAGCCCGGAAACACGTCCACATGACTTTCTCCTACTCCCATTTTGAGGCAACGGCGATTGTAGAAGTCCTTCCAGTACACGTCCGGGGCCCCAAAATGGTGAGCCAGATAGCTAGAAATAGCCAGATGCTGGGGTAAAAAAGCCAGGCCCCCACCCTTTTTTTTCTGCGCCATGCGAGACAAATAGCCCCAGCGGAAACTTTCCCAGTTTTTTTGCTGACTGCTTCCCAGCTGAGCCTGGGCAGAGACCCTGTCTTCCTGAAGCACCAGACCGTGAGGAATATACGCCACGTAGGTTTTGGTTTTATCATAGGCTGCAAAGGTAAGGTCTTCCTGACGGTATTCCGGGGCCAGATGCACATCGTCATAAATTTTTTCGGTGATTAAGGGTACCAGACGAATGGACTTCCAGATTTGGTCGGGAGCGGTGTGCAACCCGCTTTTTTCCAGTAAGGTAGCTAGTTTTATGGCAGATTGACCCGTCATACGTTGACCCGACTTTCTGAAAGCTGCTGCGAGAGCTGCTGAATGAGTACCTCCGCACTGCTTCGATGCTGAAAAAATTGCCCGAAGGCCATTAACACCGGCAAGGCTTCTATGTCCCGAATCCCCAGCGTCACCACCCCCGGCGCAAGCGAGCGGGGCTGGTACTCTCTCGGATTCCACACGGGATTCAGATGCAAAACGAAGGGGCGCTTTGGCAAGAGATCGCTGTTTTTTTCAAGATGCTTCAAGACCCATTCAACACCTCTGGCGGGGGCATTTTCGGACCCATCACTCACCAGCACCACCCAGTCTGCTCCCGTTTGCAAAGCCTTTATAAAAGGGTGAGCCAATGCTGTGGCCCCGCGCGCCCGACGATAAAGAGCGTGTTTAACCTGCTGAGGGTCGGTCCAGAAAGGGTAATAAGCTTTCAAATGCATATGCTGTAAAAACAAATCCACCCCCATGGCTGTGGCCAGGGGACGGTGTTTACGTTCTCGAGAACCCACCGTGGAAAAACTATTGTCTAGCACCGTCGCAACACGCAGATTCTTGAAAAAAGCCCGATTGAAGAAACGTTTTTCGAAATAGGTTTCTAGATACTTTTCCTGGACGGCCTCCGTGGGGTGACTCACGCCATAGAGCAGAAGCTGCATCAGGCTCTGTTTTTCCGGCCGCAGATTTCTTCTGAGTTTGACCTGGCTTTGTTCAAAGGCATTTTGCAAACGCCAGGCTTCGTGAGCCGAAAGTCGGGGGGCAATGTGTTTTAAAAATCGCGCGCGCGGTACCCCTTTTTGGGTGGCCAAACCTTCAGCAATGGTAAAGGGCAGCAAATAGATGGCTTTTTCGCTGAAATGGGCCTGACGAAAATTTTCTAACAGCGGATCCGTGTACACCCTCTTTTTCCAGGCGTTCTTGTAGAGAAAGGTAAAGACATCCTCAGACATGGGGTAATGCACATGCCGCAAAATCTGACGCATGAGTTTGCGATACTTCACCACGTCGAAGCTCAAATTATTGCGTTGCTCAATATACCCGCGGATCACGCGGCGGGTCCGGCGATTATTCACACGACAGGTGGCCAGTTGTGCAAATAATTTGTACACGCGGTGCACGGGCAGACGTTTTAAAGCCTGATATATATATTCGTTTTCAGTGTCATTACGATCTTCAGGGTGACTCAGCAAAGCATAAACAATGCGCTGGCGATTGTGATCGTTAATGTCCAGCGTGGCCATCAACGCATAAATTTGGCGGTAATTGACACAAATGTACTGGTGCAAAAAATCAAGGCCCACCCGCTGTGCATAAGCGTGATCTTCGCGTTCGGTCTGAGAAGTGGCACTGAGGCAGGCGTTGAAAAACAAACGTAAGTCGTCTTGTTCTACCTGTGCTTTGAATGTGAGCATGAGTCCATATTAAGGGGCCGTTCGGGACAAAAGCAATACTCAGGGGTACAGTTACACGTAAGAAGGTGGTTGCGGAACCTGAGTATAAGTTCCTCAAACAGCCCCTGTTTATTATATATCAAGTAACATACGTATAAAACGTGTGTTTTTTGTGTGTTTTTTGTGTTTGTTTTGTGAACTTTGTGTTTTTTGCGTGAAATATCGTTGATTATTTAATAAAAAGAGACATAAAATACACAAAGCGTTGGGTAACTAAAAAACAAAAAAGGACGCAGTTTACAAATGTTGAATTTAAAAAATATAATTTTTATGAGCACAACGATAGGCCTGATAAGCTCTTGCCAGAACGGCGTTAGCACGCCCAGCCCTTGCATAGGCAACGAAACTTCTTGTGTTGGCCCGGCCATTAATCAGGTAAGATTACCGGATGGAGAAATAGGGGAAATTGGTAATAAAATCATAGACGTTACAGAAAGGACACAATCCGAATCTACCGGCACAAATGCAATCATTGTGGGGGGAAATAACGCAACGGATACATCCCCTGCGCCTGTAGAAACCGGTATTGCCCTTGCGGCTCCTACCAATATGCGGCTGACCTCCCGTTCTTTTGGTTCAGTCACCGTCGCCTGGGAATTTTCTGAAACCCGCCCACATGAATACAGTCTGTTTTTAGACGGCAAAGAAGTAGCCACTGGTGTGTCCACGCCCAATTATGTATTTACCGGTTTAGACGACAATACCAGCTATACCGTAGAGGTGATGTCAACGGCTCCCGGATTGAAAAGTTCTGAACGCGTAAAACTCGAAAACGTAACAACAACGGGTCTTGACAACAGTCGGTTCACGGGTAGCTCCAGCTTCTCTAATGGTTCTGGTGGAGGTTCTGGTTCTGGCGGAGGTTCTGGTTCTGGCGGAGGTTCTGGTTCTGGCGGAGGTTCTGGTTCTGGCG
>CAYFGW010000181.1:8632-10645 GCA_964342365.1 uncultured Candidatus Sericytochromatia bacterium
GAGGTTCTGGTTCTGACGGAGGCTCTGGTTCTGGCGGAGGTTCTGGTTCTGGCGGAGGTTCTGGTTCTGACGGAGGTTCCGGTTCTGGCGGAGGTTCTGGTTCTGACGGAGGCTCTGGTTCTGGCGGAGGCTCTGGTTCTGGCGGAGGCTCTGGTTCTGGTGGAGGCTCTGGTTCTGGTGGAGGCTCTGGTTCTGACGGAGGTTCCGGTTCTGACGGAGGTTCCGGTTCTGACGGAGGTTCCGGTTCTGACGGAGGTTCTGGTTCTGACGGAGGTTCCGGTTCTGGCGGAGGTTCTGGTTCTGACGGAGACAGTTGCTCAGGTGTCATAAACCTGCTTGGAATATGTGTGGATGTCAACGTCAACGTCGATGAGTCTGGTGTAAACGGGGATGCTGGTGTAAACGGGTCAGGGGGTTCAGGGGGAATTGGACTGGGTCTCTAAGCAGTCCAAATAATCAAAAAGCGCGCTTCTGTGGGGGTTCAAAACAGAAGCGCGTTTTTTGACGATCAAAAAACAAGTTTAAGAGCCTCTAAGGCTATAATTAAAAGAATACAACGTACTAAAAAGGTGTTCTTCGTTATGAGTAGTGTACAAACCGGTCGCATGGTTTCCAATACGCCCGTTCCTCAACCCCGCCCCCAGGCTCCCTCCACCCAGAGCTATACCGTCCAGAAGGGTGACTCTCTCTGGAATATTGCCAAAGACAAATACGGGAGCGGCATGAAATGGGTAGACATCTACGCAGACAATAAAGACGTTATCGGTGAGAATCCCGATCTTATTCACCCGGGTACGGAACTCAAGCTTCGCGGTTTATCTCCCACTACTCCAACACCTGAAGCAGAGCCGGTCAACGAAACTCCTGAACCCGTCGAAGCACCGCCAGCGGACACCGCAAATAATCAGATTGAAGTTCCCGTGGAAGGCTCCGCGGTTCCAAGCGTTGATTTATTTGAAGAACCTGAGGAAGCTCAGCCCACCCAAAATAATCCTGCTGTGGTAGAAGAACCTGCAGCTCCCTCTGAACAAGCTCCCGCGGTTCAAGAGCAGCCACCCCAACAGCCTCAGGCTCCTGTGACGGAAGAAACACCTCAGGCTCCTGTGACGGAAGAAGCCCCCATAACGGCTCAAGAAGCTCCTGCGCCTCCTGTTCAAACCGAAGCGCCCGCTATTTCTGAAACGCCTCCGGTCGTGGACACTACACCGCCGGCTCAACCCGTTCCAGCTTCTGTAGACGGTGATGCAGCGCCTGAGTCACCGGCCGTTGTAGACGAAGCTTCTGAGCCAGCACAAGCTCCACCAGCGGTTCCCACTCCTGCGGCTGCTGAAGAAGCCCCCAAAGACCCTAACCTCACCCAGGCAGAAAGTATTCTTAATGTCATTGATGGCAAAGGCTACAGCGTGGCCCACCACGGTGACAAAGTGGGCGGCATTCCCAAAGTACACCGTGCCATGAACGAGGTGCTCGACATGGCCGCCAGTGGCGCTATTGAACAGCTCCCCGAGGGCGAAACCAAAGACAAAATGCAGCAATGGGCCAAAGACGTGGTCAGCGGCAGACTCGCTCAGGCAGGTCGTAAGTTTGACGGATTCACCCCTTCAGCGACCAAAGAAGTAGCGACCCTACTGGATAACCCCGCTTTCTCCACCCTGTCTGAAGACAAGCAAAACCGCCTCATGGACGGATTACGCACCGGTTTTGAAATGATGGGTTACCAAAAGGAAAGCCTTAGCCCTGAACAAAGCGCTCTCTACAACCGTTTAGAAGTACACTTCGGTGCTCCTGCTCAACCGGAACCCGAGGCACCCGCTATTTCTGACGAGCCCCCCGTGGTGGATACCACACCTCCGGCCCAGCCTGTTCCACCCTCTGTAGACGGTGATGCAGCGCCTGAGTCACCGGCCGTTGTAGACGAAGCCCCCGAACCTGTACAGGCTCCACCAGCGGCTCCCACCCCTGCGGCTGCTGAAGAAGCCCCCAAAGACCCTAACCTCACCCAGGCAGAAAGTA
>CAYFGW010000182.1:0-10642 GCA_964342365.1 uncultured Candidatus Sericytochromatia bacterium
AAGCAAAGATCACGCCGGGTAATTTCAAATAACCCTGAACCACTGCCAACACGCGGAGCAGCAATACCGTTTCCCCCTCAATAAAAGTGCCAATAAATACCGCCAGATAGCCGTAATCGTGGATCCATCGCGGCAGCAGGATAAAGAGGGTATCAAGGGCCTCGGTCAGGCTTTTTTCTCCATAATCATAATATCACTAAGAGTAAACCAGGGTCCCACGTGATTCACCTGTTCTCTGCGCACAAAGGTGACCTCATCGGCAATGGATTCATAAACATTTGGCTTCATGGTGGTGCCAAAACCAAAGAGAAACAGGCTCAGTTCATGGGTACAGGTGCGCCAGACTTTATCAAAAAGGCCGGGACGCTCCAGACGACCCACTATCATGATTTTGCCGCCGGGTTTGCAAATTCTAACGGCCTCTCTCAACAGGGCAACCGGATCGTCCACCACGGTAATCACAGAAAAAGACACCACCAGGTCATAGGTATTGTCGGGCAGGGTGGTATTGGTGGCGTCCATAACGGCCAGATCGGCTTTAATACCGGGCATTTCCGCCAGGCGTTCCCGGGCTTTTTGCACCATCTGAGCACTGATATCAATGCCAGTGAGCTCTGTGCCCGTGGGGTAATAAGCCAGAGAATGGCCGGGACCAATACCCAGCTCAGCAATTTTAATAGCTCCAGAACGGCGGATTTCGCCGGAAGCCAGTACGTGCCCTTCTTTTAAAAGCACGCCAAAAGGATAGTCGTAAAGCCAGGCAAACTGGCGATAAATAAAGTCAGTTTTCATACAGGGCAAGATACCATATTTTCAACGCAGCGCTCCCGCTTTTTGCAAACGCTCTATAATCTCTTGATGACCGGCCGCTCTGGCCAGAGCGAGCGCACTTTCACCCCGGCGGCTGAGAGCGTCGATTTTGCTCTGATGGGCAATCAACCACTCCACCGCTTCCAGGTGACCGTTTTCAGCAGCATGCATCAAGGGCGTTTTGCCCAGATAATCTTTTTCATTCACATCAGCCCCTGCCCGCAACCAGTCTTCAAGGGCCTGTACATTGTTCATGCTGGCCGCCTGGATCATGGCGGGCACTGCCTGAGAAACATTGCTGATTTTGTAAACGGGCGTCAACGCTGGAAGCGCTTCTTCAGGAAGTGCCTGAAGCTGCTTCTTTAAAGCCTCCCTTTGCGCCTGCAAAGTGTGTTCAGGAGGCGTTCCCGTAATCTCCGGCAAGCTTGCTTTCCAACGGGGATCCCAGCGCAAAAGCAGATCAATCACCGCTTTTTTGTTTTCCTGATACAGCGTTTTCAATACGGGCAACACGGTGGGCAATACGGGTTCAAGAGCGGAGTAACTAAAATCCAGCCCGTGAATCGCCAGGGTTTTTAGCACTTCAGGATTCGCACTTAACAATGCAGACGGGTAAATATGGGGTTCAAAGGGGGTATAACCATAACGAAAGGCGTCAAAAAGCATGCTCACTTGCTGATTCAGCGCCGCGTGGCTCACCAGTCCCTGCTGGCCCCGGCCATTTTTAAGGTACTGACGCAATTGCTCGGTCTGGCTAGTTTCCACGGCCTCAAAGACGTTTGCCTGTGCAGGCAATAACCAGAGAGTAGAAAGCAGAAAGCTACTGGTGAAAACGCAAAATATCCAGCTGTTCCGCTTCCGGCCAGCGTTTTGTTTCAAGGGAATCATGGGTAACATAAATGAAGGGTACCTGTTGTTTTTTCTGAAAAGTATACAACTGATCCAGCCAGAACCGGCGGGTTTCTGAATCCAGTGCACTCACCGGTTCGTCTAAAAGATACAGCTGAGCAGGCTGTAGCAGCATGCGCAGAAGGCTGACCCGCTGAGCTTCACCACCGGATAAGTGGTCAGGCCTGCTCTCTGATAGATGCGCCAGTTGAAAACGCTTCAGAGCCTCTTGCGCCGTGGTCAGATCTGCGCCCGTGAAACAGAGATTTTCCAGCACCGTCTGGTGGGGCATCAGACGGTAATCTTGAAAAGCACAGGCCACGGCCCGACGGCGGGCAGGCACCCAGTGTCCCGGCGCAAACCAGATGTTGGCACCCGCCTGAATTTCTCCGCTCAGCGGACGCTCTAAGCCCGCCAAAATTCTTAGCAAGCGGGTTTTACCACTGCCTGTAGGGCCTTTAATGAAGGTGACTCCTTCACTAAAGCGGTGATCGATACAAAGACGGATCCGAGCGTTCTGCACCAGCACCTGGCGACAAATAATGGGCAATGACATAAGCTTTACTGTACGCTATCGCCTGTGCTTCTTGCTATAATTCCCCCCATGCTTATCAACTTTAATCGGTTTTTTCAACCGCCTCCGCAGCAGACCCGGCTGAATTTGCCAGAAATTCAAGCCCTGGTGATGCATCTGGGCAGAGGGCGGAAGGTATCAGAAATCACCCCTTTAGAAGGTGGGTATCGCAACCATAATTATCAGGTAGACTTTGCCAATGGCGACGTGGCGGTACTCAAGGTATCCACAGACCTCGTGGCAGCACAAAAAGCCACGGCCCTGCAACAGCAGTTATCGCGATTTTTACCCGTGCCAGAGATTCTGGGAGAACGGGCCACCTCGGCCCACGTGTTCACCCTCATGTCCTATGTGCCCGGTCGGCTGGCCTGCACGGTTCCCAAAGACTTAGAAGAGAGTGACTACCTGGAAATGGGGCGTTCCATCGGCGCTTTTTTAGCCCGGGTTCACAAAGTGCAGCTGCCGGCAGCGGGTACCCTCAACGCAGATTTGGAAGTGGTAGACCCTTATGCCAATCTGGGTGATTCCTGGCTGGCATATATGCGCGAAGTCATGCACGGCAAGCGTGCAGAAGCCCGTCTGGGTGCTGAAGACTGTCAGCGCGTGCTACAGTTGCTCAACCGCTACGAGCAAAGGCTTCACGATCTGTCGCCTACCCACTGCCTTGTGCATTCTGACTTCAATTTAAAAAACATTAAAGTGGAGCAAAAAAACGGACAGTGGCGTGTGGCAGGGGTTCTGGACTGGGAATTTGCCCACGGTGGCTCTCCGCTAACGGATCTGGGCAACTTTTACCGTTTTGAGCAGCAGTTGCCCACGGGGTTATTCAAAGGCTTTGAAACCGGCTATTTTGAACAGGGATATGGGGTTCAGGCGGATCGGGTAGAATGGCGGGACCTGGCACGGATTTTAGATTTGACCGCCCTGTGTAATTTTCTGGATGCCCCCGAAGAAAGGCCGCTCACGGAACAAACCGCCGTCACAAAAATTAGAGAGACCCTGGACACGCTGCAATAAGTACTCTGTGATGGCCTAACGCTTTTTTCGGGCCTCACGGGCTTTAAGGGTCAGGTATAAATTCTCCACCTTGGTGCGAGCCCAGGGGGTCTTGCGCAAAAAGGTCAAACTGGACTTAATACTGGGATTGTGGGTAAAACAACGAATTTTAACGTAGGTGCCCAGTTTTTCCCAACCCAGGTCATCTACGAGTTCGGTGACAATTTGTTTTAGAGTGATACCCTGAAGAGGATTATTGGGATGCTCTATCATTTGCGTAAGCTCGCTTTTTGGCATTGTTCAGGAAAAGCGTAAGTGGCCAGCGTTTTTGGCTGGAGAACGTCAAAGCCCGTTTCGCTGCGGGCCAGAATGTCTGCTTCTACCAGATGGGTAAAGGCTTCTTCCACCACCGGCAAAAAGCAGTCCGGATGAGCAGCCACCACCTGACGGGGTTTTACGTAAGGAATCTCTTTTTGTTCCCGGGCAATTAGTCTGAGTCGCTCGTAGGTGTTGAACAAAGGCAAAAACAACGCTTCCAGCAGAGGTTTCAGTGCAGCTTCCTCTTGCTGAGGAATATTTTCTGCTCGGGGACCAAAAGAGTTGTGATTCACATGAGCCACCAGTGCCGGGTGGGGTCCGTAATAAGTCAGAGCTTCTGAATAAAACAGGTGAATCCACTGATAATTAAAGGTGCGTGTGGTTAATAAGTCCACATGATCCACCTCCAGAGGGCTTTCAATCACGGTGCCCCCACGGGCCACAATCATTTGCGATAGGGTTTCAAGATCAATAGGCAGTCGTACGTGTTTTAGAAAAGCTTTCAGGTGATAGGTGGATACCACATAACGGGCTTGCAATTGATGCATAATGTCGTAGCTCACTTGATGCACGTCACTATCCTGATTCAGAGTTACAGGTTCACCACAGGCCATGTGAACCCGGCCAATATTAACCTGACCACGAATCAGTTCTCCTGTCCACTTGAGCAAAGCTTTCATGCTGAGTAAAGGCTTGGCCCCTCCCTGCATTTCTTTCATCAGTGCCGTTTCTTCAGGCAAACGGTCATAGGTAATACAAATGGGTAAGAGGGCTACCGGCACTCCCGTATTTTGCAGGGCCCGCAACAGTCCGCGTTTGGGCTTCATACACTGGCGTGAGCGACTGCGAGTGCCTTCAATAAAAATTTCGAGGGTTTGTTGATCCGATACCAGCTGCCGGATCTGACGGTTGAGCTCTGGATCGGGTCCACCCCGGCCTCTTTTGAGGTAAAAAGCGTGGGTTTGTTTTAAAAACCAACCCAGAAAGGGCAATCCGCCAATTTGCAGATCTGCGGCAATATATGGAATAGAAATATTGAGCTCCGGATGATCAAAACACAGATAAGAACACACAATAAAGTCCATCATACTGCGATGGGTAGGCGCCAATACCACCAGACTGCCAGGGGGAAGTTGAGCAGTGGCCTGCTCAAAACTGTCCTGATCAAAGGTAATGCTGTGGCAGCCTCTACGAAAAGCCTTACGCATGGTAAATCCCGTGGTGCGAATGGCCCAGTTGCCCCGTGGATGCATACGACTCCATTTAAGGTCAGAATAGGCGTCCTTATGTTCGGCTCCTGCCAGAAGAACTTCTTTCATGTGTTTTCACCTCGGAGGTTTACGGTCAAAGATTTACAAAAGTATAACAGCTAACTGTGAATGTTTATGAGAATATCATCCAGCATGCGCGTATATTGCACGTTCAGCTGCGCCTCGCAACGCTCGGCCATAACAGGACTTGGAGTACTGCCCTGAAGCGAATAGATTGCACAGAACTTTTGACGGTATTTAATAAAATCTTTATGGGCTGACTTCAATTCTGCCTGTTTTTTGGGATTGTAGGTCATCAAAATCGCTTTAAAAACTTTCTCCATACGCTCGCGGGCGTGAAAGGCGGTTTTTTTAACGCAGTTAAATTGGGCCCCACAGTCTTGAAGGTCCTTTTCTGTCACGACTTTAGCCTGAGCGGTTCCCGAAAGCAAACACAGTAGAAATGTGTATGTCAGTATTTTTTTCAAAATGAATCATCCTTGATGCTGTGATGAAGTCACTGTAAGGGAAAGCCCCGAAGCTGTCAACCGGTTGTTTTTTGTGTCGGTCATCCCTATAATAAACCTAGCGTAACTTTGACAGGAGGAATCTGCCTATGGAACACACTTCTCATTTTTCAGTCTCCTCTAAATCTTCACGGAGACTGTGCTCCTATCAACTCACAGGAAATTTATACTTATGTCAAATGCTTACCCCTGTCACGAAAGTATCGATCTCAGAGATTACGGCTGGACCCCTGAGCTAGCCGATAGCTTTGCTCCCTTTGAAAAATCACAACCCCATAGCCTGCCCGGACGCATTCTGGTAGAACACCGTCAGTACTATCTGGTACAGACCGTTCACGGTGAAGGACGTGCGCTCATTTCCGGCAGTCTGCGCTATAGAGCAGAGCATCAGCGCGCTGAACGTCCCGCTGTGGGAGACTGGGTAGTGCTCTGGCCCACCCATACCGCCCGTGCTAACGAAATGCCCAATTACAAAATCCATGAAGTACTGCCACGACACAGCAAGGTATCCCGGCAGTCCAGCGGGCAGAAAACCCGCGAGCAGGTGCTCGGGGCCAACCTGGACACCCTGCTGATTGTGACGTCCCTGAATCAGGATTTCAATTTACGCCGTTTAGAGCGTTATTTATCCCTGGCTCATCATCATGAGATTCAACCGGTGGTGATTTTGAACAAGGCAGATCTCTGCGACAAGGCAGATCTCTGCGACAATGCAGAAGAGAGAGTCGCTGCGCTACTTCCCATTCTGGGCGATGTGCCCCATGTAGTGCTCAGTGCCTTAAACCAGACCGGCCTGGAGCAGCTTACGCCTTTTCTTGGCGCAGGAAAAACCCTGGCCCTGGTGGGATCTTCGGGTGTGGGAAAATCCACGCTACTGAATGCCCTGAGCGGTTCCGATCATCAGGCCACGGGTGCCATACGCAATGACGACGATCGCGGCCGCCATACCACGGTGCATCGGGAGTTGTTTTTACTGCCTGAACAACGGGGGTTGATTCTGGATGCCCCAGGTTTTCGGGAGTTGCAGCTCTGGGACGGCCAGGGTATGGAACAGGCGTTTGCGGATATTCAAGAACTGCTCAGTCAGTGCCGTTACCGCAATTGCCGTCACGAAAAAGAAGGCGGTTGTGCCATTCAAAACGCTCTGAAAGCGGGCCAACTGGATAAAAAGCGTTGGCGCAACTACCTTAAATTGTCTAACGAGCAGTTGTATTTAGAACAGCGCAAGCAGCGACACCGCGAAATTGAAAAAAAAGTGAGGGCCAAGCGCGCCTACAAAAAAGCCCGTACTCGCGCCCTTTACGGCATGTTGAAATCCCGCTAGCCCTTGTCAGAACCTTAACAGCCCCATTTCCCTCATTGCTATAAAAATGCTATAAAAAGAAAAGCAACAGCAATGAGGTGAGATGGGATGCGAAAAATAGCGCTGACAGGTATTGCGCTGGGACTGCTGGGATGTCAGCTGCCCAATCAAAATCAAGCGGGACACATGGCTTTACGACTGCTCTGGCCGCAGTTCTCTATTCAGGTTATTCCTGCTGCTACGGAAACCCTTGAACTCAAAGTCACCTCAAAGGGTAACATTGATATAGAAGAGATCTTTTCACGCACGGCCTCTGAACTAAGCCGAAATTACAGCTTGCCCATCGGTCAAAAACAAATAGAAGTATTAGCCCGGGACCAGGCGGGCGTGGTGCTGGCCAGTTCTCGTACCGAAGTCCTGATTCGCGCCAACCAGACCGCCCGTGCGGAAATCGAGCTACAGCCCGTTCCAACACCCTCGCCCACCACCAGCGCTTCTGCACCGCCCGCTAACACTACGGGTGGAAGTGGGAACAACACGCCCTCACCTCAGGTTAGCGCTGCTCCTGGTGATGCTAACGCTCCGTCAGCGGGTGAAGACAGCGTCTCTTCTCCTACACCCGTTAGCTCTGCTTCCCCTGCGGCTTCAGCCACGCCAAATACGGGTGGAAGTTCTGGTGGAAGTTCGGGGGGGGGGCGGATCTTCTGGCGGCAGCAATACCTCTACTGCGCCCGTTCTGAATGGCCTGAGCGCTGACCCCACCACCCTTTCCGGAAGCGGTTATACCGCAAAACTGGTGGCCACCCTCTCAGATCCCGATAACGTGGTACAAAGCAGTCACTTCAGCTGGAGCTGTGTGGATACAAGTAACGAACCCTGTCCCACTCCCAACCTGAGCACCACGGATGCACGCACCTTTTACTGGACGGCCCCCAACCCCGCTGATACCGGTCCCTATACCCTGACGCTCACCCTGGATACGGACAATCATCCGGTGACCACGCAAAGTGTCACGGTGAACGTGGCACAGGGTAGCCAGAATGTATCCGTTAACGATTCTGATTTTGCAGGAGGCCAGTAATGCGTATTTACAAAGGCATCAAAACCGGACTGGGATTTTCTTTTGCTCTGACGCTGGGCCTGCTGGCCTGTCAGTCTCCGGAGCAATCTCTTCCCACCTCTTCAGTCACTCCACCTACCCCATCCGTGACCGTGGCCGAAAAACCCGCACTCAGCGCCCGGGCAAAGTATGATCCGCAAACCCGTGCCCTTCAGGTGAATATTCAAACCCACTTTCAAACCAACCATGGATTTAGCACGCAAGCTTTGCCCTGTGGCGACGTGGATAACCTGAAGGTTTCGGTTCAGGGCATTGGTATTGAAGATAATGCCATTGTGCAAAATGTTGCTGCGACCGGATGTACAGGATCCGGTTTAAACGTTACCCTCAATAATGTGCCCGTGGGCAAATCTCGTGTGCTCGTGATTCAGGCCCAGACCGCCGGCAACCAGGATTTACCGGGCATGCGTATCATGGCCGCTTTTGATCTGGACAATGCAGCGCAAACCATTGCTGTCGATCAATCCTCCACCGTTCTGGCAGACGTGTTGCGCATTCTTTTGAGCGAGCACGGCCAACCCGGGGCTTACCTGATGGGTACAGCAGATCTAAATTCCGGGAACGCCAATAGCCTGGGCCAATTCGTATCGGAAGCAGTCACTCAGGCCAGTGCCACCGGCCACCCTCGCCTTGTGGACACCCACACACTGGCCGAGGAACTGGTAGAAAAAGACGGTGATATCGCGAGTATGCCTGCGGCCAGCACCTTTGTGCAAAGCAGTGCCAATGCCAATATTACGTTAACGGGCCCCGATGATACCTACTCTGTCATCATTAGAGATCCCCTTTCTTCTCCCGGCAGTGTTCTCATCAATGGAGATAACCCCACCGCAACATTGTCCACCGTACTTCCGGGCACCTGGTTGCTGGAAATCAGGGACAGTACGGCAGCGGTGGTCAATAGTCAGACCGTTACCTTAACCAGCGGAGACGCTCTGAATCTGGCCGTTAACTTATCCGGTGGAGGCGGAGGCAGCCTCTCTCCAGCCTGGCAGATGTTAGAAGGCCCTGAAGGAGGCAGCGTTTCTCGCTTGATGCAGGTGGCCGGTGGAAGCACCTGGCTGGCGGGCACCTCTCAGGGCATTTATCGCACGGGCAATATTAATAACGTCAACTCCGGCTCCCCCTGGGCCTTTGAAAACGGCCTGACCAACAAAAAAGTACTCAGTCTTCTGGAGAGTCAGGGCACGCTTTATGCGGGTGTTAACGCCGGGGAGTTGTTTAACCAGACGGGCACTGATCATCAGGGCGTTTATATTTACAACAGTCTGAATAGCACCTGGGAACCGGACAATAACCCGAATCTGACCAATATTGACGTTTACGATCTCCTGGAAGGCAATAGCAACGTCATCTATGGCGCCACCAGCGACGGCGTTATTGAGAATAACGGCGCCTGGTCGAAAGTAAACGGACCTGCCAGCATTCTGGCCGGACGCCGCCTGACGGACATTGAGTTTGATGGCTTTAAATACTTTGTGGCTTCACCGGACAGCAATCAGGTGTTTGAAGCCAGTACTCCTGCCAGTACCAGTGCCGGCGGTTGGATTACCGTGGGCAACTTTGACAGCGGAAGCGATCCCACCAGCATCAGCACAGACGGTTCTGAAGTGTGGGCCGGAGGACGTAACGGCAGCGTTTATGCCTTTGACGGCGAAAGCGCCTGGAATCCGCTGGGAGTGAGTCAGCCGGGTGCTGCCATTACCGAACTGCACCATCACTTAGACGGGTCTTCACAGCTGCGACTGATTGCCACCACAAACGGAGCCATCAACACTAATCCACCAGCGGGCGTGCAGAGTATTACCAATATGAGTTCGCCTTCGCCACCCTTTAGTTCCAGCGAAAGTTGGAACGAGCTGGGCGTGGCCAGTGCTCCCTTAGTTAACCCCTTCGTGCGTCATTTTCAAAGGATTCCCGGCGTTTTTGACGGGGACGAACTGTCGGGCTTGCTGGTGGGCACTGCCGGAGCGGGGGTAAGCCAGAGTGTGTCTAATGCAGGCAACACCAATAATGCTTCTACCGGCACAAATGACGTGGATTGGCTCACCCTCAATACGGGTCTGGTAGCCAGCGATATTAAAGATATTGTTCGCTATACCAATGGCACCGACGAATTTTACTATGTGGCCACCCGGGGGCACGGGGTACACCGCTATAGCGGCGGCACCTGGACCCATTTTGCGGGTCTGGTGGACGGAAACCCCAAGGCGCTTCACCCCGAAAGCGTGACCGTGGACAATAACGGCACCCTTTACGTCGCTTACGATACGTCAGTGTCTATTTTGCAACAGGCTCACACCGCCACTGCCACCGACGCCTGGACCATGCTCTCTGGGCCCGCAGGTGAAGATATTACGGATATGGTGTACGCAGCTGCCAGCAACCGTCTTGTGGCAGCACAGGCAGGAGGAGGCAGTGGTTCATTGACCTATAGCACGGCCTGCCCGGCATCTGGACCCTGCACCTTAACCTGGAGCACCGGTGAAGACGGTGGCGGAAACATTACCGGCGATTTTTACACCCTCTCAGTATCCCCCGCCAATTCAGATGTGCTGTACGCGGGCAAACTAGAAGATTTGTATAAGTCCACGAACGGCGGAGCCAACTGGGTCAGTCTAGACCTGTTGACTAGCGGATTACCGCTTTCAGCGGGTTCACAGGTCAAACAACTGACCGTGGCCCAGAGCGGCGCAAACCCCTCTTACGTCTACTTTACGGTCACCAATGCACTGAGTGATCCCGCGCTATACCTGTACTTCAATAACGGCAGCGACAACTGGCTCGACCTGTCCACAGCCGCCGGATTGCCCGCGGAAACACCGCTGGCAATCGCCGTTCAAGCGGATGCTCCGG
>CAYFGW010000183.1:0-10553 GCA_964342365.1 uncultured Candidatus Sericytochromatia bacterium
CTTTACTCTCACGGGATTGTTTACAAACCCCTTAACAACTCGCTCACAGTACAAGAAGTCTACGAGTCTGTTGATACTTGCTAAAAACTTTCTCAGAATATTTGCCGCACCATTTACATCAGCATTGACAATATGACCATCTGAGGTTTTAAACAAACCACGTTTATTGCGTTTTCCGAGGTATTGCTCACGCTTTTTGACGGGCTCATTATCTAGGAAAGAAGTTTTGGACGTGTAGCTTTCTTCAGTAGCGTGATACTCGATGCCTAGTTGTTGACATTTACTTTTAAGTTTTTGACGGAACAAACCAAAAGGTATCTGTACAAAATTTTGATTGTTACGCTTTCCCATGTTAAGTTCACGTTTGATGTCAGAGAAGTTTCCGATTACAATCGAGCCAATACCTTGCTTTAAACATTCATTAGTAATGTATTTCACCGCACGATTAAAATAATCATTCATCTGAAATCCACGTTTGCGAGTTAAGTTAAAAATGCGTCTGGTCGGTCTTTTGATTCCTTGTTGATCTTTAATGGATTGGAGTCTTGCCAGCATTTTGTTGTACCGATGATTAATGGCTTTGATGTATCGACCGTCAATAATGAACGACGACCCATCGATAGAACTAAAACAAGTGGCGAAGTTATTGAGCCCCATATCAATCGAAAGAAATTTATTTGCATCCAGCCCCAGAACAGGCTGCACCTCCTTTTTATAGACAAACTCAATATCAAACTCACGGCCGCCAAAAAGCGGGTTGATGCGTAACTCTTGAAGCTTGCTGACCTGAATGTTTTTGGGCAACGTGAACTCCAAATACTTCATGCTGGGTTTGTACATTTTTTTAAACATTTTGGAGAAACCCACTCGCACTTTGTTTCCGTGAATACGAGCGGAACGTCCTTGTATAGCGACAATTCCAAGCTCTTCTTTCCCTTTATATTTGGGAAGGGAAACGCGCTCAGAATATTTTCCCGACCGCTTGAGTGTGAGTAAAGCAAAAAAGGATTTAAAGTTACGCTCTACCAGCCTGAGAATCTGCTGTGCCGTATCGCTAAGCAAAAGCTTGTAATTCTCATTGCTTTTACATTCGTGATAGTTTTTCGCATAGTTCAGGTATTCGTGATTAAGGAAGAAAAACTGACGTACAGAGTACAGGCCCACATTATACAAACGAGCTGAATGGTAAGACATGGCTGTAATCAGCTTATGCTCTTCAGCATTCAAGCGAAGCCTGTTTTTCTGTGTCAAAATAATTTCCATACACATAATATACAGCATTTTAAAGACAAAAAAATGAGGACAGACTAACACCTGAAAGGTTTTCACTTTGAGGTAAAAATACCCTGTAAAGAAAATCCACCTAAGGATACTTGGTATAATTGAAGTATCCAAAACCATTTCTATACGACGAATTTCATGAAAAAGCTGTTTTTGACCCTTTTTGTACTGACGCTGACCGCAGGAGGCCTCTGGTTTTTCTGTTGGCCCGTGACCGCCACCGTGGATATGAGTGCCTTAGAACAGCGCTTAGCACAGCAGTGGCCTGCCCAGCAAAAAAGCTGGCAACTGGTGCAACTGAGCTGGCAATCTCCCACGCTGTCCATTACGCCGGACAATCGTCTCGCCATTGCCTTAGCGGGTGAAGTCAAGTTTCCTCTGGTGAACGCTTTGCCCGGTTCTGTGCTGCTGCACGGCGACGTGAGTTATCGTCGTCAGGACAAAAGCTTTTATCTGGAACGTTTGAGCCTGCAAAGCATTAACTTTGCCAACGTGCCCGCGGGCCAGACGGACATGTTTAAAGATATGGTCAATAAAAACGTGGCTACACAATTGGCCAGCTTCAAGGTGTACCAGCTTCAGGATGCGGACTTGCCCCAGCGCGTGGCCAAAGCCACTCTCAGAGACATTGCCCTCAAAAACGGTCAGCTCAAGCTCAATTTCTGCAACCCTTATGCGCCGGACTTTTTGAGCAGTTCATGCAATGCTCTCAAAGACGCCACGCCTGCTGAAGAGCTTTCTACCCGCTCTCAAACTGCGCCAGCACCTCCGCTTCAGTAAGCCGCTGGCGTTTGCCTGCAAATTGTTCGTCTGAAAACTGGTAATACTCAGGCTGGTGATCCACAAAAATTTCGCTGTCAAAATCAAGCTGCTGAAGATCCTTAAACAACCCCACCGGAATATTCACCATTCCCCCGTCCTTGAGGCGATAAAACAAATGCGTGCCACAACGCTGGCAAAACCCTCGCTCCGCCCAGTCAGAAGACGGGTAAACAGCCAGGGTTTCTCCCACCACCTCCAGCTCCTCAGCATCAATGCAGAGGGCAGGACCGCCGCCCCAGGTGCGACAAATGGAGCAGTGGCAGGCGTGCACACTGCGCGTGGGCAGCGTTGCTGTTAGCGTGATTGATCCACATAAACACCGGGCTGAATAGCGTAATGACATAAAAACTCCTTTTCCACCTATCATACCAACTATAAGATTTATATTTGATGCACTCGAACAATTCGCACCGGCCCCGGCTCACACCCCATAAAGACATCCGATTCAACGGCTGCTTTGGCCGCCTCAAAAGAGGCAAACAAACAGTGGGCGTTGGTGTCTAACTGCTCCGCCATATGATTACAGGACAAATAAGAACACTCTGGCGTGTTCTGACACTCAAAAGTCACCACGTCATAGCCCATACAAGTACTTTTCTCAGGCTCTTTAACGCAGGTGTCAAAAGCGTCTTCAGGCGCAAAGCTTTCCCACCGCTGTTCAAACTCATCGTACTGTAAAGCATAGTATTCATAGTAAAACCAGCTCAGGTCTTCGATGTTTATGCCTTCAGCCTTTGCCAGTTGCAGAATATCCTCAGGACGGTTAAAGAGCCAGTAGCCGTTATGCTTCCAGTGGTTCACGTAATCCATAAAATCTGCCGATGAACACGCGCTCACGGAATAAATATCCACCACCTGCGACGCTTTCAGCCATTCTGGGCGCTTTACCACAAATTTAGCCATATACCCCGCCGGAATCCACGATTTACTCACGTTAAGCACCTTATCAAACAAATATTATTGGTTTAAGCTCTGGCTAAGGCTATGGCTTTTGACTTTTTTCTTTGCCATAATAAAACCATCAGCGTATAGAGGACACGATTATGAAAGCTATCGCCCGTTTACTTCCCCTTCTTGTATTATCTGCCTGTGCCAGCCGCACCATGCCTACTCCGGTAGGCCCCCAGCGTGCTCCTCAGGCTTTTCAACAGTTTAATCGGGCCAGCCACAGTTCTGTACGCCGCTTTAACGCCGCCACCAGCCAGAAAAAATTCCCTTACGGACTCGGCGCAGATGTGCGGGGATTGCCCCCCATGAACGGCGGAGCCAGCAGTTTTTCCACTCAGGCCAACCTGCCCGCAAAAGTAGATCTTCGTTCGGAAATGTCCCCCATCTATAACCAGGGGCAAACCAACGCCTGCGTGGGCTATTCCACAGTAGGTGGCCTGGGCGAATATATTGCCCGCAAGCGGGGCTGGAACATGCGCTTTTCGCCCCGTTATTTGTGGAACCTGGGCCGCAAACGCATCAAAACCGTCGATCAAAATACCGGCATGTACTTAGAAGACGCCATTAAAGTCATCGATAATCTGGGGATGCTTCCCGCCGCAGATTACCCCATGTTGAGCACAGACCCCGGCCAGACTGACTTATTCCAGCGTAATCTAACCCAGCTGCCCACCAACGCACAAATTGCCAAAGCCAAAAAGTTTCGCATTTCTCAGGGCTGGAAACGCATTCCCTCGGTTCACTCCATGCGCAAGGCCCTGTCTGAAGGCAAGCCCGTGGTATTTGCCATGATGATTCACGACAATATGTCAGAAGCGGTAAACGGGGTGATTCCCATGCCCACCGCCACCAGTCAACCTGTGGGAGGTCACGCCATTGTGGCCGTGGGTTACGACAACGCTCGTCGCCACTTCATCATCCGCAACTCCTGGGGCACAAGCTGGGGCGATAAAGGCTACGGCTACTTGCCCTACGACTACTTCCGCAATGACGTGAAAAACTTATCTATTTACGCCGGCTTCACCATCAAATAGGCGATAGTAGACGCCTAAAAGTCCGCGCGACGAATACTGAACTCCGTCACGCTTTCCCCTTCACCGGCCTGACCCAATTTGGCTTCAAGCACGTGTACCTGCTCGTCCACAGTGACCGCCGTGGTGGGGAATGACGCCTCCAGAGTGACCTGATTGGCAATGGTGGCCGTGGCCCAGTTGTCGGTAGAACTTACCAGATTAACAATCGACTCGCCATTGGAAACAACCACGAGATCATCGCCGCGCAACTCTAACCCGTCTGGTGAAGCAGGCAGTGCGGGCATTTGCACCTGCGTAATTTGCTGCGGATCGGACACGGACACTTTATAAATGGCGTTATTGGCAGATTTTGCCACTAACAAATAACCGTCCGGGTGGTAGACCAGACCGTTTAGCCCGAACGCCTCCGGCGCGGCACCCAATAGCTCATTTTCCGCAAAAATACTAGCTTCTCCTTCAGGGGTCACCCGATAAATCAGCGGCATTTTACTGTCGGTGACATACGCATTGCCCTCAGCATCAATGGCAATATCATTGGCAAAGTGATCTCCGGGCTTCAGCGCGCCCAGATCCACCATACGTTGCCGCACGCCCGTACTCAAACTATAAATGCCCAGTTTGGCAATTTTTTGACGGGTTTCATCAGTACTGCGCGGCGAAGAACCCTGATCCGACACCGCCACCAGCAGGCGATCCCGCTCCGAATCCGCAAGAATACCTATGGCCGATAAAATTTCTTCATCGTTCACCAGCCCCGTATAAAAGCCCTCAGAATTCACCCGACCCACGGTGCCCAGACGTACCGAACTCACCAGAAAATTCTGCTTCACCGGATCATAATCAATCCCTTCAGGAAACAGCCCCGCCTGGGTAAAATTAATCCGCTCCCCAAAGGCTGGCGTCACGGGGTCCTGAGGCAACACATTATTTCCCTGCGTCTGACAGGCACTCAGCAGCACCAACGCACACAATAACTTCTTCATAAAATACATCCTTTTTTAAAAACATTGTAGTCTATGAAAAAGGTCATACATTCAACCCCAGGCACAAAAGTCCAACCCAAAGAAAAATCCTGCCTCAACTCGTTTTGCCAGAGCATAAAGCGGGTGGCGTGAATAAGGGGGAATCCGCAAAGGGCCGCGCGCAGGACGCGCAAGGTGGCCCTTTGTGTCTTAGCGACAGAGCCTCAGGACGAGGCGGCGGAGCGTCCCCCGTTTTACATCACCCGCGCCCCCCCCTCTAAGAAACCTACCCCTCCTGTATTTGAATCCCCCGCTTCTTCAGTTCCGTCATAAAAATATCCGTAGGCACAGAGGTCTCCAGAGGAATGGCTCCCACCTTGTTCTGTCCGCGGGCCGACATAATGGCCACAATCGAGGCGGGATAGCCCGTCATACGAGACATGGCGTTAAATTCCGTGGCTTCATCATAGTAGTCCAGAATGGTGTAGGAGAGTGTTTGGGTTTCGCCATTTTTCTGCCCCTTACACACCGCCTGAATCACCACCAGATCTTTTTTATCTTCAAAGGTGAGCCTTTCTTTGGCCACCGCGTGAAATACGTCTCTGGGCACCACCTGCTGACCTTTAACGTCCACTGCGTTTAGCTCCAGCAAACCCAGTGCTTTCATGGCTTTAAACTTTTCGTAGTGCCCTTTGTACCGCACGGTTTTGTACTCGTAGGTGTTGATTTGACCTTCGTAAGTCCAGGGGCAGGTGGAGGTGCCACCAGAGGTGGTAAAAGCCTCCACTTCACCGAGCCCTTCAAAAGACAGGGTCTCATATTCTTCAAAGGTATCCACCTCTAAAATATTGCCCCCGCGCAAAATGACCGCTTTGCCAAAGTATTCGTTGGTAAGCCCTTCAATACTGAACACCAGCATATAGTCCAGGGGGGGCTGCGGGTTTTGCGGGAGTCCACCGCAGCGAATTTGCACCTCTTCACAGCTGTCCAACTGCTGAATGCCATGAGCGGCCAGGGTATTCCCCAACCCCGGGGCCAGACCGCAGTCTGGAATCAAAGACACGCCTGCGGCCACGGCACTGTCATGGAGAGACAATTCTTCTTGTACCAGCGCCGTATTCCCACCGAGATCGTTAAAGTGGGTCCGGGTGGCCACCGCACAGCGGGCAATCTGAGGATTAAAGCGATAGGGAACGGCACTCAGACAGCTATCTACGTTTTCCATGGATTCTTTAAGAGCGGCTTCGTCAGTGACATCAATGCTCCCGGCTTCCACACAGGGGGTAAGCCCCTCTTTTTCCAGCAATCCGTTGATATGTCGGGCCGAAGCTTCTGCCTGGGCGGCCACCGCATCTTTCAAATGGACCGTGGTAGCGTCGCCAAAGCGAGCCATATCGTAGGCGATGGTGGTGCCCTGAATACCGGCACCGAGAACAAGATAGGTGTACATGAGTTTTTCCTTCTGCGGGTTATACCGCTTTCATTTCTATGGTTTCAATTTTAGGCCCCTTGACCTGGGTAACCGTCAGACGCCACCCCTGATGCAAAAACGTTTCTCCCGCCTGGGGAATATGCCCGAGGCTTTCGAGCACAAACCCGGCCAGCGTCTGGTATTTGCCTTCCGGAAATTCCACGTGTAAACGCTCACCAATCTCATAAATGGAGGTCTGGGCCTGAATACGGTAATGCTTTTGCGCCAGTTTTTCCACGTGTTTTTTACGGGGGGCGGCTTTCACATCGTCAAACACTTCCCGCATGAGATCGTTGAAGGTAATCAAACCCTCAGTACCCCCGTATTCATCTGCCACCATCACCGTTCGCACTTTGTCCCTTTGCATCAGCTCTAGCAGTTGAATAATCCGCTTGTCCTCGGGAATGAACAAGGTAGGGCGTACAAAGTCTTTCAGGCACAGCTCAGGGGTGATTTTTCCGTTATAGTGCAAACGAATCAGCTCTTTTAAGTGCACCATACCCTCAATTTCATCAATGGACTCTTTGTATATGGGAAAACGAGAATGGCCGCTGTTCATCATTAACGGCAGGGTGTCTTCCACGGTTTCATGCATTTCAAAAGCCTTAATATGGGTACGGCTGGTCATTACCTCTGACACACGGGTATCGCCAAACTCAAAGATATTGAGCAAGAGATCTCTCTCTTCGTTTTCTAAGACCCCTTCCTGACTGCTGCGGTCAATAATCAAAAGGAGTTCTTCTTCCGTAATGGAAGGCGCATGTTCTTTACTGCCAAAAATGCGGTCCAATAAGCGAATGAGGGCCCGTGAAGGCAACACAAAAGCAAAACGAATCAGCGGATACAACACCTTCACAGTAATATTTAAGGGGCGAGAGACCAGTAGCGCGACCCGGGTGGCGTGGCGGGCAGCGTAGGTTTTGGGGGTAATTTCCCCAAAAAGCACGATCAAAAATTCCAGTAAAAAAGGAACCAGAGTGAGGGTGAGCAGCGTAACGGAACCCAGCACAATATGGTGGCCTTTGCCCAGAATGCGCTCCGCAGAGGATACGCCAAAAGAAGCGGCGAAAATAATGAACATGTTTTCCACCGCGAGAATGGTGGCAAACATTTTGTCTTCGTTATCACGCAGTTCGCAAAAAGCTTTGGCTTTCAGATCGCCCCGATCCGCTAACTGCTGAATCCGCAGACGATTGGCTGCCAGAATAGAAGCCTCGGAACTGGCAAAGGCCGCCACCATAAAAATACAGGTGGACACCACGCCTGTGGCTATGAGTAAATTATCGGTTCCTAAACCACCGCCGCCTGACATGGAGTTAGCAGGGCTCTGGATTAAGCAAGGTTTGCCCAGCTGGCAGTTTTGGTACCCAGTTGCTTAACAGCGTTGACCGTATCCTGGAACGGCGTGGGCTCGTTAACGCCCTGTTTACGGAAACTCTTGATCTGGTCAATCATGGAAATAGCGTGGTCAATATCTGCGTTACTACCCCGCACGTAAGCACCAATGTTAATCAAATCCACGGCACTTTCATAAGTGGACAAAATATTGCGGATTTCTGAGGCTGCCGCCCGGTGCTCAGGGGTGGTGAGTACGTTAAACAAACGGCTCACGCTAGGCAGAATATCAATGGCGGGGTAAATATTATCAGAAGCAATTTTACGGCTCATCACGATGTGGCCGTCCAGAATACCACGCACCGCGTCTGCCACGGGCTCGTCCATATCACCACCCTCTACCAGTACCGTATACAGGGCCGTGATGGAACCGTTTTCGCCCATACCGGTGCGTTCCAACAGTTCCGGCAAGAGCGCGAATACCGAAGGCGTATAACCTTTGGTTGCAGGAGGTTCACCAATAGCCAGACCAATTTCCCGTTGGGCCATCGCAAAACGGGTCACCGAGTCCATCATCAAAAACACGTTTTTGCCCTGATCCCGGAAGTACTCACATACCGCAGTGGCGGTATAGGCGGCTTTGACCCGTTCCAGAGACGAGGTGTCTGAGGTCGCAGAAACTACCACGGCCCGTGCCATACCTTCTTCACCCAGGTTGTCCTCAATAAATTCCAGAACTTCCCGGCCCCGTTCCCCCACGTTACACACCACCGCAATATCTGCCTTGGCGTTCCGGGCAATAGTACCCAGCAACGTGGATTTACCAACACCTGAACCAGCAAACATGCCGACCCGCTGGCCTGCGCCAAAGGTGAGCATGCCGTCAATGACGCGCACGCCCGTGGGCATCACGGTGTCAATCCGCTTTCTTTTCATGGGGTTGGGCGCAGGGGCTCTCAGGGGATAGTATTTTTCGGCTACAATGGGGCCTTTACCATCAATGGGATTGCCCAGACCGTCCAGTACACGGCCCAGCAAGCCAGGACCGCATTTAACGGATACCTGTTTACCGGTGGCAATAACTTCAGCACCGGCTCCGATCCCTTCCAGATTGGCCAGAGGCATTAGCAGTACGCGGCGGGCGCGAAAGCCCACCACTTCGCAGGGATAGGTCCTTTTTCGGTCAGAAGAACGAATAAAACAGAGTTCACCAATTTCTACACCCTGAAGCAGGGCTTCAAGCACCAGACCCACGACCTGAACCACCGAACCCTTGGCCCGGATCAGATTGGTGTTGTTGAGGACTACCTGATAGTTCTGATAATCAAAGTAGTGCTCATAAGATTCATCTACGCCCGCGTACGCCACATTTCCCACTTAGATTTCATCCTCTTCATTCATGTCTTCGTCATCTTCAGTGAAGTCATACTCGGCACGGATCTGCTGGAAGACTTCTTCCACTACCGCCAGCTGTGTACTGACCTGCGCATCGATGGTACCAGAGTTGGTTTCGATGGTACAGCCACCGCGCTCAATAGAGTAGTGACCGGTAATCACAAAGTCCTGAACATCAGGCAGCAACTTCTTGAAGAATTCCTGTTTGGGGAGAATCATATCCAGATCCAGCGGGTTCACTTTGATGAGGACTTTTTCCAGATCGGACACTTTGCCGATGGCGCGCTCCACGTTTTTGAGCACGATTTCGGGCTTCATGGCCAGTTCGTCCTGAATGACCTCTCTGGAAATTTCGAGAGCCAGTTTGATCAACTTGTCTTCGTTTTGTTTGACCGCCACCGGGAACGCCGCGTGCAGTTTGTTGAGGGCGTTGGTGGTTTCCATAAGCAGCTGGGCGTTTTCTTTAATGGCCTCTTCGCGGCCTTCCTGATAACCCACGTTAAAGCCGTCCTGGGTAGCGGCTTCCACAATCTCCTGGTGAGACTGCTCAGCGGCTTCAATAATGCGAGCGGCTTCCATATTGGCCTCAGAAATAATGCGCTCGGCTTCTGCCTGAGCTTCCTGAGCCATTAGCTCTACCTGAGCTTCAGCTTCCTGAATGGTTTGTTCTGCCTGCTGCTGCTGCATCATGGCATCTTCCATAATGCGTCCGTGCTCGGTTTCCGCTTCCTGCACCATCAGCAGTGATTTTTCGTAAGACTCGTTTAAGATATTTTCACGGTCAGCAATAATCTGGTTGGCCGCTTTAATATATTCGTTATCTTCGGTGAGCGATTGCTTGTATTCCTGTACGGTATTGGAAATATATTCCTGCGCTTCCACCATCATGTTTTCGCGCTGTTCGTTAATGGAGTTTTCTACATACTGCTCAATGGTCGCGAGACTCTGGGCTCGTTCCTCTTCCATATCCTGATGGATTTTTTCGGTATGATGCCAGGCCAGATTTTCAATATAGTCGGCGATATCCTGAAAGATTTTTTCAAAGTCTAACTGCTCTGCCTGAGGACTGTGGCGAAGAGTATCCAGGGCCTCTGATACCAGACGGTTCTTTTCTTCGGCGGACACAAAGGAGAGCTGTTCTTTGGATTGCTCCTTGAACACACTGCTCTGCTCGCTCATCATTTGACGTACTTTGTCATCTAAGCGGGTCACCATACTGGTCCGTTGTTGGTCAGCCCAGGCGGCGGCAGCCTCGTCGCTACCTTCATCGCCCATTTGTGAAAGTTTGGAGAAGTCCTGAATGGC
>CAYFGW010000184.1:0-10520 GCA_964342365.1 uncultured Candidatus Sericytochromatia bacterium
TTTCCCGAAAAAACACCTTATCCGTGTTGCGATAGCTCCAGTCAAAGGTGGTGGGTGGCGTGCCAAAACACAGCACCAGCATGCCGTAGAGTTCTTCCGTAAAGACAGCTCGCCGGGCGGCGATGGCTTCAGCACTTTGCCCTTCTTTATGCATCTGCCGCAGTTCTGTGGCATAGCGGCGCAGTTTGGTGGAAAACACTGCGTTATGTTCGGTGGAGTTTTTGGAATAGCTGCCGTGCTGCATGACGCTAGCTGGCACCATGCCGTATTTTTTAACCAGATTCACAAACATGTACCAGTCGCCACCGTCAGGCAAGGGCTGTTGGAGTAAGGTTTGTAGCTCGCGATCGTCATAGGGTCGGTCAATAAACTCCACCATTTTTTCGAGAAAGTAGTTGGCCTTTTCTAATTTGTCCCAGAACATGAGGTACGGACCGGAAAACTCAAAGCTTTTCACGTTAATTTTTTGCTGGGTAAAATAACGCAGTAGGTTCATGGCGGCGAAAATCCAGCAGACGCCGACCTTTTGCTGGGCCGTGGCTTCAGGAGCCACTTCCAGTTCCTCGGAAAAAGAAAAATCCACGCTTTTGACCAGATCGCGATTGACCACCAGCTCATTGAGCCCTACCCTTCCGAGGGCATTCATCATGAGGCGATTCTGCGGGTTTTTACTCAGATGGCTCTGGTATTGCTGAATGTGATCGGGCGTAATTTCCATGGGTTTTGTCCTTTTGAGGGTTTAACATTATCTCTATAGCCAGTTTGACACAAAAAAAGTATCGTGTAATTATGTGTATATGCACAATAATGAATTTAAAACAAAATATGGCCCGTACGCCTGCGTGACGGGAGCTTCTTCGGGGATTGGACGGGCTTTTACTTTTGAACTGGCTCAAAAGGGCTTGCACCTTATTCTCAATGCCCGCAACGGGGAGCGCTTAACAATCCTCAAAACAGAGATTCAGGCCATGCATGCCACCTGTAAAGTTGTGATTGTAGCAGGTGATGTCACAGAAGAAGTCGTACAACAGGAACTGGTAAACATGTTTGCGTCTCACGACGTGGGATTGCTGGTGGCGTCTGCCGGTTTTGGTACCTCTGGTGTCCTGGGGCACACTTCCCTTGAGACAGAAACAAAAATGCTGAGGGTGAATTGTGAAGCTCCCCTGATTCTGACTCATCTTCTCATTCCTCATTTAAAAAAAAGAGGGCAGGGCGGCGTTATTTTACTGGGTTCGCTGGTGGGCTTTCAGGGGACCCCTTATGCGGCCCACTATGCCGCTACTAAGGCGTATATTCAGACGCTTGCAGAAGGTCTTTATGAGGAACTCAGGCCTGCAGGTATTGACGTACTTTCGGTGGCTCCCGGGCCCACCCATACGGGCTTTGCGGAACGAGCCCATATGAACATGGGAAAAGCACTTATGCCGGAGTTGGTGGCCCGGAAAGCCCTGATGGCCATTGGCGGAGGATCCACCGTGCAGCCTGGGTGGCTTACCAAGGTTTTACGGGGCGCTGTCCTTACCGTTCCACGCGCCTATCGTGTCAAAATTATGGGTAAGGTGATGCAGGGCATGACTGAGCATTAAAGTCGCAGAATTTGCGCTGTCCATTCATCTTTGTTCCAGAAGCTGCTGTCACGGGCGCTGGTTAAAAGCTTTTTCATGGTATTGCGGGTGTCAGGGTTCAGCTCTCGAATTTCCTGCCCCGACATATTTTTCACCAGTTCGCGGGTGAGTTCGGCGGCAGGGCCATTGAAGTCTAAGTGGGTCAAATGCGGCACGTAGCGTCGGCGTGAATTGCTTGTACGGGCTCTGGGTGTGTAGAGTTTGTCAAAAATAGCGCTGAGTTCTTCATGCCCTTGCATATGCTTGAGCAATTTGGCCTGATCGCTGATCGAAAACTCTTCGCGGAGGTCGTTAAACCACTTAAGACCTTCCGGTTGATTGAAGTTTTCAGCCAGCTTCGTGGCATTGGCAGGATCTTGCAGCAGCGTTAAAGCAGTATCTTTTTTAGCGTCTGAAGTCATCCAGTCGTCGGTCAAGTCTTTTAACATACCCTTGAGTTGTGGAGCCGTAACTTGCTGCTTCACTTCGGGAGAGGCTTTGCTCCAGGCAGTTTTCAGATTTCCGGTATCCCCCAGACGGGCCAGTCGCCCAAAAATAGCGGCATTCTTTTTCATGCCCTGATCCGAAAGCGACTGCATGCGGTTCAGCACTGCTTTGCGATCTGCGGGCGATTCCAGTTCCTCCAAAAGACGCTCGCTGTTCATGGTGTTCATAAGGGCAATAAAGTCATCGTCTGACTGCTGCATCACCGTATCGAACAGCTGCTTTTCTTCGTAACCGCTGGTGTGCTGATCCATTAAATGATTGACCACCGCTACCCGTTCATCGAGGGTTGCATTGGCCATTTTTTTCTGAAGTTCTTCACGGGAAGCGGAGCGCTCAAAAGGAATCGTTCCCATACCGGGCCAGCCCGCGTGATTGACCTGATGCTGCATGCGGGTAAACTTTTCGGCGATGTCCTGTTCCTGATCGGAAACACCGAGGGTGCGGAGGTCCTGTCGTACTTTGCCGCTGAGATCGCTTTCTCCCCAGGCGGCGTCCACGCCCCAGGCGGCCAGGCCCACCACCGTTGAGCCGATGAGGGTAATGGGAGCCGCCGGGCCACTCATGACGGTGATCGCTGCCAGAGTAGCAATACCGGAGCCTACGCCCATGGCGCGGCTGGTCATGCCCGCTAAATCTTCGTTGTGGAATTCGTCGTACAACGCCATGGAGTCCATGGTAATGTTTACCCCGGTCAATACGGAGCCCAGGACCGGAATGTTAGCACTGCCCACGGGCAGTTTGTAATGCATTTTGCTGGCCACGTCTGCGGCTTTTTCTAAGCCGGCCAGCCGCAGCGCAAAGTGAGACAGTGAGGCCGTACCCAGAGAGGCGCTGGTTAAGCTGACCCATTCTTTGGGATCCGAAGGCAACTCGCGCTGGGTCAGACCAATCACCGAACCTGCCAGCAGCACCGTGCCCAGTACGTTCTGGGTTTGCATATGGGTCAAAAAGCGGGTGGCGTCCTGCTGCATGTCCACGGGCAGTTCGTCTACTTTTTCTAACAGGTTTTTGGCCAGCTCGTTATAGTCAGAAGCTTCGCTACTGCCCGCCAACTCTGCCACCGCCTGCGTAATCTCTTTGATTTTATCGTCAGACAGGCTGGCCAGTCGGGTCAAATTATTGGCCTGTAAACCAATGCCGGCAGCACTTTGTTGGGCTCTTAAATAAACGCCGAGGGCTTCTCCCAGATTTTCACGGGCTTCTGAGCCCGCTTCTGTATTACTTTGTAGCATGCGCAAAGACTGAGATCGCAGGGTTTTTTCAATCAGGTCGTCTGCAATGTTTTTAGCCAGACGGGGATTCAGCAAAGACAGCGCCGATAGCTCTTTTTGCACTTTTTCCTGAATTTTATCCGCTGGCGTATCCGCCAAATCCTGTTGGAAAGTATCGGATAATAAATAAGAAGCCTGCTGGTGAGAACGAAAGCGAATATCTTCACCAAACACCGTGGCCAGCGCGTCCTTTTGAGCCCCGTCAAAGGCCGCTTTGACTTCAGGACTGTCCATCAGCGTTTTGTATTCTTTTTCCACCTGCGCGCGGCGCATTTGTAAAATATCGCTGGCTTCAGGATCTTCTTTCAGGCGGGGGTTGTTGAGCATGGACATGAGGCGTAAAGAGGTTTCAAAGCGATGCAATAAAGAACCGTCTTTGGCGTCTGCGAGGCGCTTTTTAACGTTGTCGTTGTAGGTAGACAACATGTTTTCCATTTCGTCGGTGGTGACCGCACGAGGTTCTACCTGAGACAGATCGGGACGTTGGTAAGCGGGAGCTGCTTGTGCGGCCTGCGCTTCTGAAGGCGCTTCGGGCATGTCCACAATTTCCACGTGAGACAAACTGCTGCCTGCAGCCAGCTCAGAGTTTTGCACCACCACTTCTACATCCGCAGGTTTGAGTTCCTGGGCTTCTGGCAGCACAGAAGTGGGCTTCGGAGCCTCAGTGGCCTGACTTTCAGCGGGCTTCCGGGGCGGAGCGGGTAAACTCTGAATACGAGAGTTCTGGGCATTTCGCGCGTGTATGTTCATAAAGAGATTATCGGCGTTCCTGGAAAAAACTTGCCAATAATGTAGCACATTCTTGCTCTAAAATACCACCATAAACCTCCAGGCCATCTACAGGAAACAGCGTGCTAAAGTCAATAACCGTCCCCGCTGCGCCCCACTTCAGGTTGTAGCTGCCAAACACCAGCCGTCCCACATGACTGTGCAAAATGGCGCCCATGCACATGGGACAGGGCTCTAAGGTCACAAATAGCGTACTGGCCTGCAGCACGCTGCGAGGGAAACGTTCACAGGCGGCTTGTAAAACGCGAACTTCTGCATGGAGTAAGGGATTGTCCTGGCTGTGACAAATATTGGCGTATTGCAACACTTCTGTAGGGGTTTGTAGCACTGCCCCGATAGGCACCTCGTTCTTCTCAAAAGCTTTGCGGGCCACTGCAAGCGCCTGTTGCATACCGGTTTCTAAGTTCAAAAACTAGGGGTGTTTCTTTTTGAGAAAGGTGTAAGCAGCATTGATGCTGGACATAATTTTGGTGGCCAGTTCTCGCTCTTTTTCAGTCTGGTAACGATCCGGGTGATATTTACGGGCCATTTTTTTATAGGCTTTTTCAATATCGTCGCGGGTGGCGTTATGACCGATTTCGAGAGTGGCGTAAGGATCGTATTTCAGGCCGCCCTCGGGAGCCGATTGTTGTTGCGACTGTTGCTTTTGCTCGCCATAGGTTTCTTCAAAACTGCTGCGATAGGCCTCAAATTCAGGTTGCTGCTTGAAATAGTTTAAAAACTCCTGATTGACTTCTCGGTCATTCTGAGTCAGGTGGGTAATTTCTGAGCGGGCAAGGTCGGTAAGGCGTTTGAAGATGTTTCCCATGAGGGGGCGGGCTCCTTTTTCCGGGGTGTGGTCAACACAGTATACGCGATATGTTTGAGTTCTGCTAAGCGATTAGCACCCGGAATCTGAGACAGCAGATCGAGGACTTCCGGGCGCAGCACAGATTTTTGCGTTTCCAGGCGAATGGGGTTCACCGCTTCAATATGATGGGTGTCTAACCATTTTTTGAGCTGGTTGACGGGCACAAAGGCGGTGGGGTCAAAAGGCTGTGTGCCCCAGAAATCACTGTTCCAACGCCCTGAGAGGCTCTGATGAACCACTGACTCATGACTCGGATTGTATAGCACAAAGAACAAATGTCCTCCGGGGGCCACTCGTTTTTCGAGGGTTTTCACCAGGGTTTCAGGGTCTGTCTTACTGGTTTCTAAGGCCAGATTGCAAATGACCAGATCGTATTGTTTTTGAAGATTTAAATCTTCAGCCACACGCCAGGGACGTACCAGGTCGCGGGTGAGGTCGATTTTGAGATCCGTGGCCACCTCCTGACTATCGAGGCGGGTAAAACCGGACACTTCCAGAACGGTCTCCGGTTGAAAGCGGGTGATTAAATCCGCATACAGGGGCTCTATGTGTCTGGTCATACCCATTTCCTGCTGTTCAATACTCAGGGTGAGATGGTTCTTGTCGAGGATTTTGGCAAAGTGGGCATAGGCCGTTTTGAAGTCTTCAAGGCTGTAATGGCTGTTGAAAAACAAAAAGTCCCGCTTGTCCTGATCCAGGTAGTTGAAGGGTTTCCAGTCTTCTAAGTCATTACTGACAATGCCCATTTCAATGGCTTCTTGCCAGAACTTTGTGCCTGGAAACGGCGTGAGACGATAAATCCCCGCCATGGACATGGGGGGAAAGTGTTCCCGAATGAACCAGTAGGACTGTTGCAGTTCCGCATAGGTTTCGTGGGGCGTGCCAATAATAAAATAACCGCCCATGCGAATGCCGTGACGGGCACAAATATCGATGGCGTTGACATTTTCAGAGACCTTATTGCGCGGACCTTTTAAGTAGTGCAGGGTGCGCTCCACGCCTGACTCTAAACCAAAGGTCACAATCGCCACGTTCATTTGTCGCATGAGTTCTGCCATCTCGTCAGAAAAAACGCTGGCTTTGGCCATGCACACAAAGGCCACCTTTTTGTGGAGCCCCGCGTCCCGAATGCCCTTTACCAGTTCCCGCAGGCGTTTTTTGCTCAGGGCAAACAAATCATCGTTAATGCTGATGTGTTTTTGCTCAGGGTTATGCTTGATAATATCTTTAATTTCTTCCACCACGCGCTCCACGGAGTGGTAACGTACCTTCTGGGTTTCCATACTAAAGATACAAAACACGCATTTAAAGGGACAACCTCTGGAGGTATAAATAGGCTGTGGCCATTTAAGCACTTGCTGGGTCGGGGGCCAGTACGCCTGTAAAACACTGCGGTCGGGAATGGGCAAACTGTCCAAATCCTGAACCGTCTCGCGGGGGGCCGTGACGTGGCGTTTTCCCTCGTGCCAGTACACAATACCCTTGACGTCTTTCAGGTGTTCGGCGTCGAGCTTGTTTTGTTCAAACAGTTCCAATAATTTAACAAAGGTGATTTCCCCTTCGCCCACGACGCCCAGGTTGAAGTTATGGTCCAGTGTGGTGGGCAACGCGTTGATATGGGGGCCGCCCAGCCAGATGGGCTTGTCAGGATAGCGCTTGCGCAAATAGCGAGCGGCGTCAATGGACTGACTGTAGGTTTCGGTATAGGCGGAAATGCCGATAATATCCGGGTTGCTGGCAATCACCTGATCCGGGTCTACCTCAATCTGAACATGGATGTCCGGGTAGCGAGCTTTGGCGGCGGCGGATAAATAAGCCAATCCGATGGGGCCAGAGGCCATATTGTGGGCATGACGGTAATCTTTAAGAATCAAAAAGGTAACGCGCATATGTTTATCATACACAGAAAACACCTTAAAAAGATATTATTCGACTTTTAATAGCGCGTCTTGTAAACCAGAGTAGTTGGGCTGCCGAGCCTGTAACTTGGTTAAAAACTGTCGAGCCTTTTGCTTTTGTCCGGTGTGTAAATACGCAAGTCCCAGATTAAACATCACGTCCGGTTGATTATTGCGTAAGGCAAGGGCTTTTTTAAGATAGGGAATGGCTGAAGTATATTCTTCTTTTTGTAAAAGCATACTGCCCATAGCATAAGGCATTTGCCATTGCTGAGGCGCCAGTCGAATGGCTTCGGTAAAACGGTCTTTGGCAGCACCATAAAACTTCAGGTGTGTCAGTATAATGCCCAGATCGTGGTGTAAGCTGGCGTTGTCAGGATCTTTATCTATACGACCCCACAAGACATAGGACTGGTATAGCCTGCCGTAAAAAGGATTTGAAGGATTTTCTTTGAGAATATAGCGTTTGAGCCAATTTGCCGCTTTTTGATACTCGCCAAGATGAAAAAGCGTTTCACTCATCAAATACATAGAATCTGAACGACCGGTTTCCATTTCAGGGGACTCAAGAATTCTTAAAACGGCTTCATGGTTATCCAGGTTAAATTCGTGTCTGGCCTGAATAATTCGTAAATCGTGTTTTTGGTTAGCGTGCGCTAATGCCAGAGCTTCTTTTATTTGTGACCTTCCCCGGTCCGCGTAAGCAGTGTCTCCATAATGTGCCTTGACCAGAAAACCCATCGTTTTCGCTTTTTGATAAGGACTTTTTGCATTCTGTAAAGCGGTATTCAGCCATTGAAGCGCTCTTTTCTCACGCTCAGGATCGGGCGAAAGATACGAAGACTGTTGATAAGCCAAAGTCCAATAGCGGGCTTTTTCATCGGGCTTTGTGCTTACGTCTACCAATTTTAAATAAGTGTTCATGGACTTTTCTGGTTCTACAAAAGCGTAGGCTTCGGCCAGATTTCTCAACACGAATTCGAGGCTGAACTTTCGTGCCTGTGGACTGTTAACGTCTCGAGCGTAGATGGACAACGCTTTCTCTAAAAGCTGGACGTTCTGAGGATAGGTTTTTAGAGGAGCGATGATAGAAAGCAGCGTCAGATGTTCGCTATTTTGACGCAGTGCCGCTTCTCCGTGAGTCAGTGTCTTTTCTTTATAATAGTTATAGCGTTCTGCGTCTTTGTATTTATATTTAACGGCTTCTACATAATGTTTTGAGGTCAGGATATAGTGACTGTAATAATCATCAGGAACATGTTCAAGGTGTTTTTCGAGCCATTTGACATGTTCGTCTTCTTGGCCTAAATCATCATACATAGACCCGATCAACTTGTAGTTTTCTACACGCTGCTGCAATTGGGGTAATGCCTCTTCTAAAATATCTTGAGCAGAGGACATGCTGCGACGCTGAACTAATTCTGTCAGAGTGCGGACAGAAGTTGCCAATTGGGGGTGCTTTTTCCATTGGTCTCGGGCAAGTGCAACCAGCCGTTGGTAACGAGCTTCAGGGATTTTGATGTCCGGATCTAATTTTGTGTAATAGTTTAGCCAGAGACTTATAATAATGTCGTTATCGAGATAGGGTGCAATAAAATCATCCAGAGCATTTAATTCTGCCAGAGAAGTGTTACCGGGACTTCCTAGAAAAAGTTGAAGGAAGCAGCGTACTTTTTCAACTTCTTGTGTATGGGATTTGCTGGGAGCAGATTTACAAACCTGAGTGGCTTGTTTTTGAAAACCCTGGGTATCAAGCACGTAGGCTTTTGCAATCCACGCGTCAAATAAGTCAGGGTAAGCGCTTAACACTTCTTCAACAAAGCGACGAGCTGTGGTTAAAGGAGCGGCCGCATAGTCAGCAGGTAAAAAATCTGGCAGGGGAATGCTGCTTTCTTTGTTTAACCACGCATAAGTGTCAAGTAAAGAAGCCAGGCGAACCTTTGGCAGAGGGTAATCGGGATCTGTTTTGAGCGCCTGTTGATAAAATGCAAAAGCTCTTTTTTGTTGCTCGGGAGTACTTTGCTCCTCATCAAGTGCAAGACCCTGCTGATAATATTTGTGAGCCAGCACAGAATGGGTATAACGGAGATCAGGTAACTGTTTTTGACGCTCACTCATTTTTTCAAGAAAACGTTGGGTAAGCTGATCTTGTAAATCAAAAATTTTATTGCGCGATCCCTGAATGTTAAAGCGCACGGTGTCATCAACCTTGCCGCTTTCTACACTCACCATTCTCACATAAATACGCAACTCATCATCTTGTAAGCTATAAGAACCCAGCAACACCCGTTGTGCGCCCACCAGCTTTCCGATATCTACACCGTTTTCTGGAGACCACATACTCTGTTGAAAACTTTGCTCACCCAGTATATGTTTGATCTGACTGCGTTCAAGCACTTCCAATTCAGGAGCCTGTCCCAGCTGATTCGTCAGGCTTTCTGCAAAACTTTGGCCCATCCATTCAAGGTCTTCTTGACCTGTGACGTTTTTGAAGGGCAAAATAATGGTGCGTAAAGGCGTTTGTTGAACGCTGACCTGGGCAATGGCTGATGCAAATGGAGTTATTGCTTCAAAACTTAGGCTCAGACATAGTGAAAACAGTAAATGAGAGGGCTTCATATTCTTTGTTTTAACACATCCAAAGCCAATTGCGTGGAATCAATGAGTTCCTGCCCCAGTTGGTTTTCCTGACGATAGCTGAGGGCCTTTTCAAAAAAAGTTTGTGCTTCTGCATAACGCTTTTGATCCAGCGCATTTTTACCCGCGTGCTGCCAGAGAAAATGCCCGTAGTGTTTCCGCAAATGCTCAGGCCATCCGTCGTATTCCGTGAGTAGTTCCGTAAATAAAGCGTTGGATTTTTGAAAGTTCTTTTGCAATTGATACATATGCCCCAGACGAATACGGTTAGAGATCCGTTTGGCTTCAACGGTGGACCCGTCGAGACTGGCCTGTGTCAGGCGTTCAAGGATGTCTTCAAAACAGGCTGCTGCAGCCGTGTATTCCTGAGTGAGCCCCAGTAAATACGCTTTTTTTTCCAGGTATCCAATTTCAACGGCTTTGGATAACTGGGCGTGTTCTAAACGTGCTCGCACGTAGAGCAGCGCGCCTTTCACCTGTAAAGGGTGCAGCGGATACGGTCTGAGTTGTTCATCAAAGGCCGTTTGTAAATCAAAGGGAAGCGAATTTAGCACGGCGACCTTTAAGCAGCTGGCTTCTCTAAATTACGCAGCAGGGTGTGCAGGGGAGTAAATAGTTCCTGAGCCCCTTTGCCGTGCACCCGGCGATAGGTGTCATCGTTGGTGAGAGCCTTGAGTTCAGCAGCGGCCTGCTGGATGGACTGGCCTACACTGGCGTAGTCTTTGTAGCTGTTTGCACGCTGCATCGCGCTACTGATACGCTGAATGTGTGCGCTCATTTTGGCCACTACGCTTTCGAGGACTTCGCCATCGGCCACGGTTTGACGTGCCATGCGTAGCTGGTTTTCGGCATTTCGTTGACGACTGCTGGCGTCATTGAGCAGACGACGCTGGGTATTAAAGTGGCTGCGGCGGGTGTAGGTTTCACCCTGTGCTTCCTGGTAGTCTCGACGAGAATAGTT
>CAYFGW010000185.1:0-10330 GCA_964342365.1 uncultured Candidatus Sericytochromatia bacterium
TAATTATAACAAGTTAAGTTATGTAAACTTGTCAGGAGGTAATCAAAATGGCTCTTAACGGTATCTATAATGTGCCTGATTTCAACTATGATCCCCGCGTTGAAAAATTTGAAGGCAGAAATCCCGATCAGCGTCGTAAAGACGAACAGGGAAAGAAAAAGAAAAAAAATAACGAAAAGTCCGAGGCCCTCTTTGAAAACCTGGCAGATAGCTTAAGCCAGTACGGTGACGAACCCTTTCAATTTCAGGGCTAGGGTTTATGTTTAGCCAGACGATCTTCAAGATCTCTGGCTATTATTTTGCGTAGCGCTTTATTGCTTACGGGTCCATCCTGTTGAAAAGAGGCCAGGTATTCCGCAATATCTACTACTTCATAGCGAATTTTGAGGGTCTTAAAGAAGCGCATAAAGCGTTCTCCAGGGGCGTTAACGTGATGTAGCCCTCCGCTGTACCCAATCAGCATTTTCCCTGTTTTTACTTCACATAAAATATCTGCAATTCCGCCCCGCACACTCATGGGCTTGCCGTGCTTATCCAGGCCGTTGGAGCGCATCATGCGGCCTTCGGGAGCTAGTGCGATCATGGTGTCGGACTCTATTTCATCCAGAAAACCGCTCCAAGAATCGTCGCGCTGACGGGTAATGGACACGGTTTTGGGCGAAAAAAACTTGTAAAAGGTGCCTGCAACGGGGCGGTTCATGGTAATATCTGCTCCCGGAACCGCCGTGCGTCGCGCCGCATCCCATAAAAAGCCCGCGGGCAAAGTGCCCAGAAACAGAGGTTCCAATAAACTGGTGTGATTTAAAAATGCGAACACCCGAATGTTTTTCCAGGCTTTGCGGGGTTTAGGCCCCACCCACAGCACTTCAAAGGTATAGAGACGGCGGCTTAAAAAGCGCACAGAAAATACCAGCAGGCGGGTCATCCAGATATGTAGTGAAGACATTTTTTCTCCTTTGGGTAATCATATATACATAAGATATGCAAAAACGGCCCGAATTGCTTCGGACCGTTGCTTTAAAAGGGAAGAAGCTTAGAGCTTGCCCGCCTGATCAATCAGATACAGAGCTGCACCCCGGTTTTCGTTCCAGAAATCTTTAACGCGAGAATAAGGCGGATCAAAACCGTCTCCCCAGCTACCGATTTCGGTGGTGTATGACATCAGACCCAGCTCTCCAAAGGTGTAGTCATCGGTAATTCCGGAAGCCACATACAAATCAGCAGCCTGTTGCGGACGATAGCCGGTCAGTTCACCCAGCTTCTGGCCAATTTCTACCAGTTTAGCGTTGGGGTTACGCTGTTTGGTGTAGCCCCAGGGGTAGAGAATCAAATCACTGAAACTGTGATAAGACATCATAATGGTGAGGTTTTTATGGGCCAGTAAGAAATCACGAACGGCCTGGGTTTCGGGCTCGGAAAAAGCGGATGCACCACGGAAGGTGTCGCTACTGGGAGAACTTGATGCTCCCCGCTCGCCCCAGTGGTGGCCGTAGTTCCGGTTTAAGTCAGTACCGGTATGACGACCGTGTTCATGGGTGTTTTTACGCCAGTTTTGACCGGCTTCTGCCTTGATATGACCGTCGGGATTGACCATGGGCACAATCCAGATATCACGCGTGTCGAGGAGGCGGGTGATTTCTGCGTCACGGCCGTAGTTGTCGGTGAGCAGTTTGATCAGCATCAGCGGAATCTCAACGGTGGCCAGCTCGCGGGCGTGGTGGTTGCCCAGGAATACGATGCCGGGTTTTTGTTCAGCAACACCCTTGCCGTTGATGTGGACGGCCCAGAGATCGCGGTTGGCTTTACCCTGGGTTTTTTCCCAGGTGTCGCCGATGTCATGCAGGGTCGCAATTTGACTGTGTTTGGCTGTGATTTGACGCAGCTCGCTTACCAGTTCAGCATAAGTGTGATACTGAGGGTCAAAGGTGTTCAGTGGGCTAACGCCTTCTTCAGGGCTGATTAACTCAAAGCGCAAACGGCTGTTTTTGAGGCGTGAAAACACTTCGTTGTTCACCTGACCCAGTACGTATTTCTGGGTTTTCATCCAGATATCCATACCGATTTCGTTGAGCTGATTTACCTGCTCAGCGTTGGTGTAAGCCACCTTGATCACGGTATTGCCCGTGGGAGCTAATTTGCGGGTAGACAGGAACGAATTTTGAAAGGTGGGCTCAAAGTTGGCCGTGTATTCAATATTTTGTGTGGTTTGACGTCTGAAGTTAGCGTTCTGACGTTGAAGGGGGGACGCTCCACGAGGTACGGGGGCAAAACGAGGCTGAACGCTACAGCCGAGCATAAGTGCAGCGGAAGCGAGAGCCAGATTACGAATGAGTTTCATATATTTCTACCAATCTTACATAACTTAAAAACAAAACTTAATGTAATTTTAGCACAAAAATAAGAAATAAAGATCCTGGAGTGGCTTCAAAACGTAAAAAAACTTCTCGAAACCGGGGCTTCAAGAAGTCAAAGGGGGGGAGTGGGCGGTACAAGACTCGAACTTGTGACCTACTCGGTGTAAACGAGTTGCTCTACCAACTGAGCTAACCGCCCGATTCAGTAAATTCATTTTAGCGACCCTGCTACAGATGCGCAAGTGGATTAGCAAAAAAATATGTAGTAATCTTATGGGGGCACAAAGAACAGATAGAGAAGGATTAAATAGAATGTATCCTGAGAGCATACCGGATATCCACCGTGATTTTACAGAGAGCTTATCAAAAAAAATGAAGGAAAACCCTGAAGTTTTAGGAGTTGCTGCTGGATCCTATGCTACGAACACCATGGATGACTTTAGCGATCTGGATTTCATCCTTTTTGTTTCAAGGAGCCATATGAACACAGAAACAAAAATCGCGTGGGCACAAAGCTGGGGAGACCTGCTCTCGGCGTTTAGTGGCGAGCACGTAGGTATGCCGAACCTTCTCATTTGTCTATACGGTAATCCTTTATTGCATGTTGACTTTAACTTTCTGTGTATTGAAGATACGTATACATGTATGCATCCCCCCGTAATTCTATGGCAAAAAGACGAATGTTTTGAAAACAGGATACAAATAACTAAACCCGAAAAAGTGGAATTTGATATACAGTGGGTTGAAGACCGTTTTTGGGTTTGGGTACATTATGCAGCAGCAAAAATAGGTCGAGGTGAGTATTTTGAGGTGCTCGATACCCTCGGTTTTCTCCCGAAGGAGGTTCTTGTTCCCATGTACTCATACTTAAAACACGTGTCTTTCGTGGGGGTTCGTCGGATAGAAGAAAGCTTTCCTACATGGTCCAGAGAACTCTCAAAAACAGTCTGTGCTACAGAGCCTCTCTCGTTAATTGAGTCGCTTCAAACTGCTGCTCAGATGTATCTCGGTTTGCGTGATTCTTTTTTAGATGTGCGCAGAAACAAAAGGGCTGAGCAAAACAGTATGCAATATCTCAGCGAGCTTAAAGCGCGGTTGATTTGAAAAACGTAAAAACATGCTAAAATGAAACTCAATTCATAAGAGGAGCTTACGGCCTTGACGGACAAACGACCCAAAGCAAAATTAACCATTTTAAGAGGGGGCACCCAGGGAAAGGTGTTCACGCTAGATAGTGATTCTACCTCCATTGGTCGTTGGGATCCCGACGGCGGCGCGTTCCCCGAAATTGATCTCACCAATGACGATATTGAAGCTAAAATTTCTCGTAAGCACTCACGTATTCAGTATGTAGACGGTCAATACACTCTTGAAGATATGGGAAGCCTGAACGGTACTTATATCAACCGTGGCCCACGCCTGGTGCCCGGAGAGCCTCAACCCATCAAAGATCAGGATGAACTGATTATGGGCAAAACGTTTTTTCGTTTTGATTTAAACCCTGCAGATTAAGCGCTGTTTTCTCTATCATTGCTTGTTTTGGACATGATAAGATAAAAAAACCAATGCTGTTGCTCAAAGGTTGATTTGATGAGACGTTCTAACGCAATGATTTCCCAGTTTATTAAAGGCGAGGAACGCCGCCAGTTTAAAGACATTATTAAAGCGCTTGCGCTGGTCACAGATCTGGCTGAAGGCTATGATGCTCAGCACGGTTACAACGTGGCGCTGGGGGCGGTTCAACTGGGTTATTACATTAATCTTCCTCCTGAATCACTGCGCAATCTCTTTTACGCAGGCCTGCTCCACGACGTGGGCGAAGTGGGTTTTCCCAAAGAAGAAGCCTACGAAGATACCGATTATTTTGAGTGGCAGTTTCACCCCTTTATTCAACGTCACACTCTCGTGGGTGAGCGTATTGTGTCCCAATTGCCCACCCTGAAAAAATCCAGCGAGTTTATCCGCTGGCATCACGAATCCTGGGACGGTAGCGGTTATCCTGACCGTCTCAAAAAAGACGCCATTCCTTTAGAGGCGCAGATTATTGGACTCTTTGATACTTTTGACATTGCCAACAGTATTTATCACGACAAGCAGGAAATGCGCCGTCGTCTGGCGCCGGTGCTCAAACAGCGTTTTTCTCCTCATTTGCTCCAATCTTTCAGTAAAATGCTAGCAGAAACCGAACTCTGGACTGCTCGCAATTTTAATCATACGGCCTGGGGACAGCTCGGTGTAGATGCGGTAGATCTGGCCTTACTGATGGACGTCAAAATAGATTATTTTGATCTCACGCTTAAAGTTTTTGCCAATGTAATCGATACCAAACACGCCTATACCAAGGGGCATTCTGTGCGGGTGGGAGCCCTTTCTCGCCGCATTGCGGAACTGATGGATTTCGATCATGAAGAAGCCAAACAAGTGGAGCGAGCGGGTTTCTTGCATGATGCTGGCAAGGTGGGGATTCCTCGCTGTATTCTCGATAAACCGGGACCTTTAACCGATATGGAATATGCCAAAATCAAGGCTCATCCGGGCATGTCGGCGGCCCTGCTGAAAACGGTGCAATGCCTCTCAGATCATGCACCCATGGTGCGTCATCACCACGAGCGTTTTGATGGTGCAGGTTACCCGGATCGTTTGAGGGGTGAAGATATTCCGCTGGGCAGTCGGATTCTGGCGGTGGCGGATACCTATGATGCCATGACCAGTGATCGGGCATATCGCAGGGGACTGAGTCACCAAATTGCTCGTGAGGAAATCAAAAAATACCGCAATAAAATGTACGATCCCGATGTGGTAGATGCTTTTCTAAAGCTCAGTGAAGAAGAGATTTTGCACGTGTTTGCCACCGCTGAAAAACAGTTATATTTGAGCTCGAACAATAGCGATTCAGACAGGCACGTTCCGGAACACCGAAGTTCGAGAGATTGTTTGCCCGATCATTGAGGTTCTTAAGTTTCCTAATGCTACACATCAAAAACCCCCGGACATAATTGATTGTCCGGGGGCTTTTTGTCGATGGTGTTGTTTATTGTCCTTGTAGCGCAGCGTTGGTTTTATCAAAAATGCGGCCTGCTCTAACAGAATTATGCGCTGTGTTTAGACCTGTGTCGATAACGTCCCAGCCGTCTTCAGCAGTCAGGAGTCCCACAATGGCGGTGGCGGTGCCCAGGCGCGTCATCGCTGCGGCTTTATCGGGGGAGGAACCTACCACACTGCCTACTACAACGGCGTCAGCACCTGCAATGGCAAGACCAGCGGCGGCACCGTGGGGGGCGTATTTAAGACCGGCCATAAAACCTTCTTTGGCCATGTTGCCTACCTGACCATTGAACATACCGACAAATCCGCCGAGCATGGCTCCACCCACTGCGGGAGCCAGTGCGCCACCAATAGCAGAAGGAATGGCGGTGGATTTAAAAGTTTCTTTAATGGCAGTCCCTACACGTTTAGATGTAGATGTATTGCTCCATTGCACCAGATCATTCTGTAAGCTGGCGGCTTTTTCGGGTGTTTTTAGCCCGTGGGGCTGCTCCGCGGGTTTTGGGGTAACGGGAGTTTGAGGGAGACTCAGAGCCGGGTTGGGTTTAACGGTTAAATTACTCATAACTTATTCTACGCTTTCTTGTGGAATACCCTGATTATGCCACATATTTGCAGTTTTTTTATTAATTTGAGAGTAACTGAGGTTTAATAAACGGTTAATTTAAGGTGGACTCCTGCAAATCTCTGAGCACGGCCACGATGCGTTTTTGTAATCCCAGCAAGTCGTCGGGTAAAAACGGGAAGTCTTCTGTGGGGTGAGGTAGCCAGTGCAAAAATGGAAGTACCTCTTGCTCCGAGACGTTAAGCTCCTGGCTCAAATAACTCAAATCCAGTATCAGATGCAAAAGATAACTCAGTTGCCGTGTGCGTAGCAGCATGCGCTGAATATCTGCGTGCATGTTCCAGGCCTTACGAATCTCAAGTTCTGTGAGTGTTTTTCTGAGTTGTTGCTGGAGAATATTTAAAAGTTCAAAACCCTGATCTGCACGATCCTGACGCCCTTTTAAACTTTCTTTAAAAACGGTGACCAGGCTCTCTTCTATAAACGACTCTACTTTCTTTAAGCGACGCGCGTAAATTTGCTGATAGAGCATGGCTGAAACCATTGCATTGATTAAAAAAGAGCTGACCGCCGCCACAAAAAGTGCCAGAAATCGTGTTTGAAAGGTATCTAACGGAGTACCTTGAGGGACCGCCACCATAAAGAGCGCTGTAAAAGCGGCCACAGGGTATCCTGAGCGAATTCCCAACGCAAAAGTACTGGCTACAGCCAGTCCCACTGCAGGAGGCAGTCCTATCAGACGCGGAAAATCGAATTGATCTACCAGAAAAAGCCAGCCTACCCCCCAGATGCCGCCCACGAGACTTCCCAGAATCTGAGCCCATGCGTTACGCAGGCCAATAAATACCGTGGGTGAAATGCACAATACAGCCACAAAGGTAGAAGAGACGTGATCGGGATTTCCCAGCAGGGTATCTGCCATCAGCGCCACTGCACAGGCGAGGGTGGTTTTGAGCACAATAAATAGTGGGTTTGATAATTGGGTTTCCATGAGGCTGAAACATTATATACCGGTGCTATACTAAAAGGGTATGAAATCCAGTCGCTTTCCTGATCGTGATCTTCTTCACCGTTTGACCTTGCAGATTATTGAGTTGGTAAGACCTGAGGCCCGTTTAGAGGACTTTTTGTCTTCGCTGGCTGCAGCTTTTTCTGCTACACAAATCATCCTCTGGAATATTACAGAAACCGGTTCAGTTTCTGCTGTGGGGGCCTTGCTTCCCCTCACCACAGAGACCTATACATCGTGGGTTCATTGTTTTAAAGACAAGCAGTGGCCAGAAGGTACTGTGCATATGACGCTGGGTTCGGGAGCTTCTCATTACCGCCTGACCCTGATTTCTGAAGCAGCTCTATCCGGTGAGGCTCAGGACGTCTTACAGCAGTTGGGACACAGTCTCGCTACGGTGTTGTTGCACCGTTTTCCTTCGTCACAACCCCATGCTGAATCTACTGAATACCTGAAAAACCCCGTATTTGTTTTTCCAGAAACCTCAGACGCCATGTTAATTCTTGACCAGGAAGGAAAGGTATTGGAAAACAATCCCGAAGCGGAAACCTTCTGGCCTTTCGTGGTCAAAGAAAAGTCCGTTTATGAGCTGTTATTCCAGTATGCCCGGCGCAGGCCCTGGAAAAATTTTAAGCATTTTAAGCAGGCAGCGCTCAAGCGTCGTCTGCAATTGCCCATTAAACGTTTTGCCGGAGACGTTCCTACCCCCATGCTCTTATGCTTGACCTCTCTACATGTGGATGATAATCCTTATTATCAGCTACAGCTGACGGCAGTGGAGAATTTATCTGAACCCCCGGCTACCTCTACACTCTCTGCCATGATGGCGGCGCGTTTAGAGGCGCTGGTATCCTTTTTGCCCATGGGCGTTTTTATGGAAAGCGAACACCGCGAGCATTTGTTGATCAATCCCGTGTTAGCAAGCATGTTTGATGTGCCGACGGCACTGGCTGAAGATGTGGGTTCTCCATCAGAAGCTTTATTTGAACAGGTGAGTTCTCGCTTTCGCAAGCCAGAGGTTTTTGAGCGACTGGCTCAACGGGCCGTGGAAGAAGGTGAAGACACGTTTTCTAATTTCGGGGAGTTGTCTGACGGTGTGACGGTGGAGTGGGATTACGTGGCGCTGAAATACCAGCAGAAACCTGTGGGCCATTTGTGGTTATTCAGAGATGTTACTGAACAAATTGACGATCAGCACGAAAAAGAAATTCTGGCTCGTTTCCCTCAGGAAAATCCCAATCCCGTCATGCGTTTAGACGCTAACGGTATGGTGTTATACGGCAACGTGCCCGCCCGCTATTTATTGCATTACTGGCAGCGCGAGGTGGGAGACTATGCGCCCGGTTTTATTGTGGAACGTGTGGAAGAAAGTCTGCGTACCCAGAAAAGCTCTATTGAAAAAATTATTTTCGGCAAACGCACCTTTCAGGTGATGATTACACCCTTTGCATCCAACAACTATGTCAACCTTTACGCCACCGATGTGACCGATCGGATTCGGGCAGAGCAGGAGGCGCTGGCATCCAGAGATATTGCCCTTTCGGCTTCTGAAGCCAAGTCTGAATTTCTGGCTACTATGAGCCACGAAATTCGCACGCCCTTAAACGCTATTCTGGGCATGTTGGACGTGCTGGATCAGAGTCCCTTGAATGCTGAGCAGCAGGACTATGTGAGCATTTCTCGTCAGGCGGGCGATCGTCTGATGGGCTTAATTACCAATTTATTGGATTTTTCGCGCATTGAAGCAGGACAAATGAGTCTCGAGTCCTTGCCTTTCAATTTGCGTGCCACCGTTCAAGAAACCCTGAATATTTTTATGCTGCGCGGGCGCGAAAAAGGCGTGGAGCTCAAAGCGGATATTCCAGATTATATTCCCCAGTGGTTTAAAGGCGACGGGCGTCGCTTGAGTCAGGTGTTTTTTATTCTGGTGGACAATGCGCTCAAATTTACCTCATCCGGCAATGTGACGATTCACGTGGATCACGCTTACAAAAAAGAAGGTCGCTGGGAATTAGAATGCCGGGTGTCTGATACGGGAGTCGGTATTCCAGAGCATAAACAAGAAAGCATTTTCGAAGTGTTTTCTCAGGCTGACTCCTCTACCACCCGTCAGTTTGGTGGCAGTGGTCTGGGACTGAGCATCGCGCGTCAGCTGGTACATCTTTTCGAAGGTATGATTCGCGTGGAAAGTAAAGTGGGCGAAGGAAGCGATTTTTCTTTTAACGCCTGTTTTGAAACGCCTACTGAAAAAGAAATCAGCGATGTCAGAGAAAAGCAGTACGTTTACAAGCCAGCGGATTTTAAGCGCAAATGGGAAAAACGCCAGGCCAGAATTCTGGTGGTAGAAGATTCTCTGGAAAATCGCATGTTAATTCAGGCGTATTTGAAACACCAGCCGGTGAAGTTAACCTTTGCCCATAATGGTGAGGAGGCCATTGCGGCTTACCAAAAAGAAGCTCCCGATTTGATTTTGACAGATATACAAATGCCCGTCATGGACGGCATTACCGCTACGCGAAAAATCAGAGCTCTGGATTTAACGCCCGTTAAAATTATTGTGTTAAGTGCCGATGCTCTTGCCAGTACCCGTGATGTGGCCACTGAAGCAGGAGCAGACGGTTTTTTGACCAAGCCCATTTCACAGGCGAAATTACTACAGACCCTTGATGAGTTCCTGGCGCAACATTTGCCTCGTGTTCCGGAACAGACAGAGCAAGTGATTACACTTCCTCCCTCATCGGGCAGTTCTACAGCTGTATCGAATGCTCCTGCATCAGAGGTCTCTTCGCCGCCTGTGGATACACATGCAGAAGAAGAAGAAGAAGAAGAAGAATGGCCTGCTTTTCAAATTATTGAAGAAGTTCAAGATTTGCTTCCGATCTTTTTTTCCGTTAGAGAGCAGGAGTCGGCAGAGTTAAAAGACGCTTTGCTGATGGGAGAATACAAAACCATCAAAAACATTGGCCACAAAATGCGAGGAGCCAGCGCCACTTACGGATTCCCTTACTTTGCAGATATTGGTCATGCTCTTGAATCCGCTGCGTCCGCTGAAGATATTGACGAGCTGAATTACTGGATTCAGCGGTTTGATGATTACCTTCAGTGGACGCAGTTGGAACTGGCCGAATATTTTTGAAAAATATTTTATTCGCCCTTGACGTTTCGTTAACCTTCTATTAATATAGAGTGTGTCGGGCGGACAAGTCGTTCCGCAATATAGTAACCGCTTGACAATTCAATCCTTAATTTGTTTTAATGATTGACCCGCTATTAAACAGCGGCTTCGCCCGAAAAGGCGAAAAGTGTACCTTGACAACTGCATAGACACAAAATTGAACGATATTGAACACCAATGTT